>NZ_AKJC01000197.1 GCF_000282535.1 Pseudomonas sp. GM84
GCCGGCGATAGGGCCGCACAGCGGCCCCTTGACGACACAACGCCGCGCCTCCTCTATACTGCCGCTCTTTTCCCTCTGCACCTGGATACCCGTTCGATGACCACCCTGCTGGCCCTGGATACCGCCACCGAAGCCTGTTCCGTCGCGCTGCTGCATGATGGCAAGGTAACCAGCCATTACGAGGTGATCCCGCGCATGCACGCGCAGAAGCTGCTGCCGATGATCAAGCAGCTGCTGGGCGATTCCGGTGTGGCATTGAACGCCCTCGACGCCATCGCGTTCGGCCGTGGCCCGGGCGCCTTCACCGGCGTGCGCATTGCCATCGGTGTGGTGCAGGGCCTGGCCTTCGCCCTGGAGCGCCCGGTGCTGCCAGTGTCCAACCTGGCCGCGCTGGCCCAGGGTGCGCTGCGCGAGCATGGCGTGCAGCAGGTGGCAGCGGCCATCGATGCGCGCATGGACGAGGTGTACTGGGGTTGCTACAAGGCAGAGGCCGGCGAAATGCGCCTGCAAGGCCTGGAGGCGGTGCTGCCGCCGGAGCGCGTGGCGTTGCCGGAAGGCAGCAGTGGCGACTGGTATGGCGCGGGCACCGGTTGGGGCTACGCCGAGCGCCTGGCCGTGCAGGTCAGTGCCAGCAACCCGGCGGCGCTGCCCAATGCCTTGGACATCCTGAGCCTGGCCCGCTTCGCCTGGGCACGCGGCGAGGCCATCACTGCCGAACAGGCGCAACCGGTTTACCTGCGCGATAATGTAGCCACGCCCAAGGCACGCTGAGTGCTGTTCGTCGGTTATCGCGGTTGTCGATAAACCTTTGGCGTGAACTGTGGTCCAGTTATCACTCGAGCATTAGCGATGGAACTCTGATGCTGCTAAATTGCCATCATCGGTTCTGAGTGCTCACACCATGCGTATCGACGGTTTCTCATCGCAGTCTTACCCGGTCAAGCGCGCACCGCGCAAAGCAGGGGTGCGCGATCAGGCCATCGAAGATGCCGAACTGATCGAGGAGAGCGAAGTCGCTCAGGAATCCACGCCGCGCCTGCGCGGTGCTGGCCTGCCGGCCCGCCAGCAGGACATGATTTTCCCCCGCGCCCGCGACCGCCGCACTGCTACGGCCCTGGCCAGCTACCTCAGCACCGCCGGTTTTACCGATTGGGACATGGAAGTACTGGGGCTCGACCTGTACATTTGAGGGATGAGTCCATCCCCCCTGCCATATTTTCTGGGTTGTCCGTCGTGGAGCGAAAACGCCTGGCGCGACTACCTGTATCCCGCCGACGCCAGCAGCGGTGAAATGCTTGGCTTCTACAGCCAGGTGTTCAACGCCGTCGAGGGCAACACCACCTTCTACGCCCGTCCCGCCCCCGGCACCCTTGCGCGCTGGGCGCAGGTCATGCCCGCGCACTTTCGCTTCACTGCCAAGTTTCCCAGGGATATCAGCCATGAGGGAGACCTGCGTGATCAACTCGAGCCTGCTTTCGAATTCACCCGCCTGATGGCCCCGTTGGGGCAGCGAGTATCGCCGTACTGGCTGCAGCTGTCGGCCCAGTTCGGGCCGGCGCGGTTGGGCGAGCTCGGCTACTTTCTCGACGAGATCGGCGTGCCGGTGGCCGTGGAGGTGCGCAACCAGGCCTTCTTCGCCAAGGGCGAGGAGGAGCGGCTGCTCAACCGTCTGCTGCATGAGCGTGGCGTCGAGCGCATCTGCCTCGACCCACGCGCGCTGTTCAGTTGCACCTCACGCGATCCCGCCGTGCTTCACGCGCAGTCGAAGAAACCCAAGGTTCCGCCACGGCCTGCCGCTTTCACTCAGCACCCGCAGGTGCGCTTCATCGGCCATCCCGAGCTTGAGGCCAACGAAACCTTTCTCACACCCTGGGTGGACAAGGTCGCGGCCTGGATCGAGGAAGGGCGCAGCCCTTATGTGTTCCTGCACACCTCCGACAACCGCCTGGCCGCCGCACTGGCCCAGCGTTTCCACCAGCGGCTGATGGCGCGCCTGCCGGGCCTTGCCGCTTTGCCGGAATTGCCGCGCGCCCCCGAGGTCGAACAACTGGGACTACTCTGACCATTCCCCGACCAGCCGGAGGTTGTGACCATGGATGTACAAACCCTGCGTGCCGAAGCCTTCAAGGCACTGCACGAGCGTGATGGCGCCTTCGTCATCCCCAACCCTTGGGACGCCGGCTCTGCCAAGCTCCTGGCCAGCCTGGGCTTCGAGGCGCTGGCCACGACCAGTGCCGGGCTTGCCTTCAGCCTCGGGCGGCCGGATGCCGAGGGCGCCTTGAGCCTGGACGAGACGCTCGACAACGCCGGGCTCATCGTCGACGCCACCGCCTTGCCGGTCGCCGCCGACCTGGAAAATGGCTTTGGCGACCTGCCCGAAGATTGTGCCCAGACCATTCTGCGGGCCGCCGAAACAGGCCTGGTGGGCGGCTCAATCGAAGATGCCAGTGGTCGCAGTGACGCGCCGATCCATGACTTCGGCCTGGCCGTGGAGCGGGTGCGCGCCGCCGTGCAGGCCGCACGCAGCCTGCCATTCCCGTTCACCCTCTGCGCCCGTGCGGAAAACCTGCTGCACGGGCGCATGGACCTGGACGACACCATTTTGCGCCTGCAGGCCTATGCCGAGGCGGGGGCCGATGTGCTGTATGCGCCGGGGCTGCGCAGCGTCGACGAGATTCGCGCGGTGGTGCAGGCGGTGGCGCCGAAGCCGGTGAACGTGCTGATGGGTCTGGCGGGTGTGCCACTGAGCGTCAACCAGCTGCAGGACCTGGGCGTGCGCCGTATCAGCGTGGGCTCGTCGTTGGCCCGTGCGGCGCTCGGGGCGTTCCAGCGTGCGGCGCTGGAGATCCGTGATCAGGGTACGTTCAGTTACGGGGAGCAGGCATTGCCCTTCGCCCAGCTCAACGATCTGTTCCGTCGCTGAGGGGACGTGCGCGCGCTGGCCTGGCTGTGCGGCCTGCTGCTCGCGGCGGGCCTGGCCTGGCTATACGGCTGGCGCCTGCCGGACGCCTGGAACCCCTGGGCGGCGCTGGACGTCCGCCAACCGCCCAACCTGTTGACCCCCTACAAGCTGGCCCGTTTGCGCAAGGACCCAGGCTTGTGCCGGCAGGCGCTTGAGACCACTCGCCTGCGCTACAGGGCGCAGGCCGACAGCCCTGCAGCGGCCAACTGCCCGCTGCAGAACGTATGGCGTATCGAACAAGGACAGGCGCGACTGAGCAGCAGTTTTCTCGCCAGCTGCCCGTTGGCGGTGGCTTATGCGTTGTTCGAAGCGCACGGCCTGCAACCTGCAGCGCAACAGGTCTTTGGCCAGGCCGTGACGCAGGTCGATCATCTGGGTAGCTTTGCTTGCCGCAATGTCTATCACCGCAAGCAGGGCCGGCTGAGCCAGCACGCTACGGCCAATGCCCTGGATATCAGCGGCTTTCGCTTGCAGGACGGCCAGCGCATCGTGCTGGCGCGGGACTGGCAGGCGGGCGGGCAGAAGGCGCAGTTCCTGCGCCAGGTTCAGCAGGCCGCGTGCGAAAGCTTCAGTACGGTGCTGGGCCCGGATTACAATGCCGCCCACCACAACCACTTTCACCTCGATATGGGGCTCTGGCAGGTCTGCCGCTGATCTCAGGCGTGGAAGCGAACGTTGTTCAGCACCACCGGGCGCGCCCAATGGATGTCGAATTCCAGGTCGTTCTGCTGCCGGGCCAGGGCCGTTTCGGCGTAGGGTTCCGGCGCCGGGTCGAGCAGGTCCATCTCGAATTCGGCAATCGGCAGGTGCAGTGGGCGCGGCGAGGGTGCGGGGCCAGGCTGCAGAAGAGGGTGGCCCTGGCTCATGACCACCGGGCGCAGCCAGGTGTTGCTGATGTCGAGCTGTCGCTGCTGCTGGATCATCTCGGCGGTGCTGAACGGCTCGGGCGCCGGCTCCAGCAAGTTGGCCTCAAGCTCCGCCTTGGGCAGGAACAGCGGTTCGGGCGGTGCGACGACGGTGTCGTGCACGGGGCAGGCGCGCTGGGCGTCGATCAGGGCCAGGGCCTTGGCTCCACCGATCGGCTCTCCGCTGTCCTTGTCGTACTGCACCATCGCCTGTTTGAAGCTATCGGGCTCCTGCGCTTGCTGCTCGGCCATGGCGCGGGCGAAGAAATCCTGCCACAGGTGGCTGACGCCCCCGAGTGCCTGGGTATTCTGCCGACCGTAGTTGCCGACAGGCGACAGGTAGGTCAAGCCGATGGGAAGAGTATCTGTCATGGCAGTCGCGCGCGTTGTGCTCTGGCAGAATAGCGGGATATTGCCTGTATCGGCCGATGCTGCCGATTCATTAAGGGCTTGGTTTGATTTTTCAGGTGTGGACGATGGAAGAGCAAGGCACGGGTATCAGGGTCGAAGCGATGTCGGCTGAGTATGCGCAACAGGCCACGGTATGGGCCGAGCGCCTGGGCCTGCCGCTGCAGGACGATGCCGCCGGCTTCGCCGTGCAGGTGGGCGCTGAAGGCTTGCAGATCCAGCAGCTGGGCCCGCAGGCGCCCGGGCCGGTGCGTGTGGACTTCGTTGAAGGCCAGGCAGCGCACCGGCGCCAGTTTGGCGGTGGCAACGGGCAGATGATCGCCAAGGCCGTGGGCATTTCCCAAGGCATCCGGCCGCTGGTGCTCGATGCCACGGCAGGGTTGGGCAAGGATGCGTTCGTGCTGGCCAGCCTGGGTTGCCAGATGACCCTGATCGAACGCCAGCCGCTGATCGCTGCATTGCTGGAGGACGGCCTGGCGCGAGCCCGGTCGGATGCAGAGGTGGGCCCTATCGTCGGACGCATGCGCCTGCTGACCGGCAATGCCATCGAGCGCATGCGCGCCTGGGAAGGGGAGGCGCCGCAGGTGATCTACCTCGACCCGATGTTCCCGCACCGCGACAAGAGTGCGCTGGTGAAGAAGGAAATGCGCGTGTTCCGGCCGCTGGTCGGTGATGACCTGGATGCGCCCGCGTTGCTCGAAGCGGCCCTTGCGCTGGCCAGCCACCGGGTGGTGGTGAAGCGGCCGCGCAAGGCGCCGATCATTGACGGGCCGAAGCCCAGCCATAGTCTGGAGGGCAAGTCGAGCCGGTATGACATCTATCCGAAAAAGGCGTTGAAGGCCTAGCCTTCACGCAGGCGCCGCATGCGTTCCAGCATGTCCTGGTCTACCAGATCTTCCGGGATTGAAGGGTCAATGGTTGAAGGGCTGTTAAGTATTTCTTCAGCACGTTTACTGGTAGGGCCGGGGTGGGCAGGAATGTCACCCAGCAGCGCTTGCGTAATGTGGGTGATGTCAAAATTGAAGCGCTTGTTCGTGTCAACTGACAAGCTGCCCAATATTTCGCTTTGCTGAGCAAGCGCGCCCAGTTCTTGGACTGCATTGTTTGCTTTTGGGATATTGCCAGATTTCCGTGCGCGGTTTAGTTTTTCTCTCAATCGGAGCTGGCGTTTATCGATTGATTTTGAGAGCGCGTTGTATTCATTTCTGGATAGGTTAGGGCTCGGCTCATCCAAGCGTGGAGTCAGCTTGTAGTATGAATAGCCCTGATTAATCCGTTTAAACAGCCTTCCGAAAAATCTGCCACTAGGGTCCACTCTGTTGATGGGGTCGTTACCGCAATAGGCATACGCATTGAGGCCACCTCTTGCAAACGGCGACAAGCTGTCCGGACTATGAAAACGCATCATCCCCGGGTTGAACAGGCGGTGACCATTACCCAGCAAGTAACCAATGCCTGAGGGCAACCAGCTCTGCCCCGTGAACCGGGACACTGTCGGGCTGGCGGGTGGGCAATTGTCTTCACCGTATGGGCTATAGGCAATGGTGGCCTGGTTTTCCGATTGCGTGATGACTGTTGAATCTTGCGCATCGGTGGCCAGCAGTCGCAGTTGCGAAGTTTGGTCGGTGGTTTCGTACAGGTTTTGGTTATTGGCGCTGACGACTGTGTGCTGAGCCGTGCCTGTATGCAACGTAGCGAGCTTGTTGCCCTTATAAAAAAACCGCAGTGCTTGTACTGACATGGTATCTGCCCTCATAGCCATGGATTAGCTATGAGCATGCGAGATGCGTGGAAGGCTGACTACTGGCAAAAATACTAGGGCTGCTATGCAGCCCTATCGCGACACAAGGCCGCTCCTACAAGAGACCGCGTAAGTCAATTGGCAGGCAGCCAGTCACTTCAGGGCTGGAACGCCCGGATGAATACGCCTACCACCTCGCGCACATGCGCCTCTGCCTCATCCCCTTGCAACGGTCCGGCGCACCCCAACAGCAAGCGATAATCCGGCGCGCCCTTGACCAGGCAGAAGAAGTGCTCCGCCGCGCGTAACGGATTGTCGATGCGCAGCAGCCCGCGCTCATCCACTCCGCGCAACAGCGCCTCCATCCCCGTCAGCACGCGCTTGGGCCCGGCCTCGTAGAAGAATTCGCCAAAGCTCGGATCCTGACTGCCCTGGGCCATGATCAAGCGGCTCAGCTTGACCGCCTCGTCACTGCTGATCAGTGCCTGGAAGCCCCGGGCGATAGTCAGTAGCACATCCTCCACCGCCGCGCCTTCGGGGTACTCGAAGATCAGGTCAGGCAGCTGGTTCTGGCAGGTCGCCATGACCGCCGAGCCGAACAGGGTCTGCTTGTCGTTGAAGTGGCTGTAGACGGTGAGCTTCGAAACACCTGCCGCCGCAGCGACCGCATCCATGCTGGTGTTGGCATAGCCAAGGCTGAGGAACAGTGTCTTGGCGGCCTCGAGGATTGCCTCGCGCTTGGCCAGGTCCTTGGGCCGGCCTGGGCCGATGGGTGCGTCGTTGAGCATTGGAATCCGCATCTGGTGGAGGGGCGCACATCTTACCGGCTAAGACGGCTTCCGGCTGCAGGGGCGCGACCAATCGTTGATGTTGTTTTTCTTTCCGACGCTGGCTTCCCGGCCTCGGTTCCCTGATTTAATATACTCGTCAGTATAAATATTCAATGCGCCCGTCGCGAAAGGATTCATCATGTTGCGTCATGCCTTGTCCCTCGCTTTGCCCGCTGCCGCGGTGCTGCTCCTTGCGGCCTGCGGGCAGGAAGCCGCTGCGCCCACCGCGCCGCGCCCGGCCCTGGTGGTCCAGCCGCAGCCGGCCGAAGCGGCTGCCGACAGTTATCCCGGTGAAGTGCGTGCGCGCTTCGAGCCGGAGCTGGCCTTCCGCATCGGCGGCAAGGTGAGCAAACGGCTGGTCGAGGAGGGGCAACGGGTCAAGGCCGAGCAGCCGCTGGCCGAACTCGACCCTCAGGACGTGCGCCTGCAACTGGAAGCCAACCGCGCCCAGATGGCTGCCGCCGAAGCCAACCTGTCGCTGGTGCGCGCCGAGCGTGACCGCTACCAGAAACTGCTGGCGCGGCAGATGGTCAGCCACTCGCAATACGACAATGCCGAAAACCTCTATCGCGCTGGCCTGGCTCGCCTGAAGCAGGCCAAGGCGGAGTTCGACGTGGCCGGCAACCAGGCAGAATATGCCGTGTTGCGCGCGCCGCAGGCCGGGGTCATCGCCAAGCGTCAAGTCGAGGTCGGTCAGGTGGTCGCCGCCGGGCAAACGGTGTTCACCCTGGCCGCCGATGGCGAGCGCGAGGTGGCGATTGGTCTGCCGGAACAGCAGTTCGCCCGCTTCGCCGTGGGCCAGCAGGTGAGTGTCGAACTGTGGTCGCACCCCAATCAGCGGTTCGAGGGGCGTATCCGTGAGTTGTCGCCTGCTGCCGACCCGCGTTCGCGTACCTTCGCCGCGCGCATTGCCTTCACTTCGACCAAGACGCCAGCCGAGCTTGGCCAGAGTGCGCGGGTGTTCATCGCCCATGACGGGGTGATCCCGCTGGCGGTGCCGTTGTCGGCGGTGACGGCCGAGAACGGCCAGGCCTATGTCTGGCGGGTCAATCAGGACAGTCGTCTGGAACGTGCCGCGGTGCGCCTCGGCGCCTATGGCGCAGAGAGCGTGCCGGTGCTCGACGGCCTCAAGCCTGGCGACTGGATTGTCGCCGCAGGTGGCCATGTGTTGCGTGAGGGGCAACAGGTGCGCCCCGTGGATCGTACCAACCGTGTAGTGAACCTGACGGCCAAGGAGTAAGTCCCGATGGGTTTCAACCTTTCCGCCTGGGCGCTGCGCAATCGCCAGATCGTACTGTTCCTGATGATCCTGCTGGCAGCCATTGGCGCCATGTCCTACACCAAGCTGGGTCAGAGCGAGGACCCACCATTCACCTTCAAGGCCATGGTCATCCGCACCATCTGGCCTGGGGCCACGGCCGAGGAAGTGTCGCGCCAGGTCACCGAGCGCATCGAGAAAAAGCTGATGGAAACCGGCGAGTACGAAAAGATCGTCTCGTTCTCCCGGCCGGGTGAATCGCAGGTCACCTTCATGGCCCGTGACTCGATGCATTCCAAGGACATTCCCGAGCTGTGGTACCAGATCCGCAAGAAGGTCGCGGATATCCGCCACACCTTGCCGCCGGAAATCCAGGGGCCGTTCTTCAACGACGAGTTCGGCACCACCTTCGGCAATATCTATGCACTGACCGGCACCGGCTTCGACTATGCGGTGCTCAAGGATTATGCCGACCGCATCCAGATCCAGCTGCAACGGGTCAAGGACGTGGGCAAGGTCGAGCTGGTGGGCTTGCAGGACGAGAAGATCTGGATCGAGCTGTCCAACCTCAAGCTGGCCACGCTCGGCGTGCCGCTGGAGTCTGTGCAGCAGGCGCTGAGTGACCAGAATGCGGTGAGCGCCGCCAGCTTCTTCGAGACGCCCAGCGAGCGCCTGCAGTTACGGGTCAGCGGGCGTTTCGACAGTGTCGAGCAGATTCGCCAGTTCCCTATTCGAGTCGGTGACCGCACCTTCCGCATCAAGGATGTCGCCGAGGTGCACCGCGGCTTCAACGACCCGCCCGCGCCGCGCATGCGCTTCATGGGCGAAGACGCCATTGGTCTGGCCGTGTCGATGAAGGACGGCGGCGACATCCTGGTGCTTGGCAAGGCCCTGGAGGGCGAGTTCGAGCGCCTGGCGCACAACTTGCCGGCCGGCATGGAACTGCGCAAGGTCTCGGACCAGCCAGCCGCGGTCAAGGCCAGTGTCGGTGAATTCATCCAGGTGCTGGTCGAAGCGCTGGTCATCGTGCTGCTGGTGAGTTTCTTCTCGCTCGGGCTGCGCACTGGCCTGGTGGTGGCCCTGGCGATCCCCCTGGTGCTGGCCATGACTTTCGCCGCCATGCACTACTTCGGCATCGGCCTGCACAAGATTTCGCTTGGGGCGCTGGTGCTGGCCCTGGGCTTGCTGGTGGACGACGCGATCATTGCCGTGGAAATGATGGCGATCAAGATGGAGCAGGGCTTCGATCGGCTCAAGGCGGCCAGTTACGCCTGGACCAGCACGGCCTTCCCGATGCTCACCGGTACGCTGATTACCGCCGCCGGCTTCCTGCCAATCGCCACTGCCGCATCAAGCACCGGTGAGTACACCCGTTCGATCTTCCAGGTGGTGACCATCGCGCTGTTGACCTCATGGGTGGCGGCCGTGGTCTTCGTGCCCTACCTGGGGGAGCGCTTGCTACCGGACCTGGCGAAGTTGCATGCGGCCCGCCACGGCAAGGATGGGCAAGCGCCAGACCCCTATGGCACGCCGTTCTATCAGCGCGTGCGGCGCGTGGTGGAATGGTGCGTGCGGCGACGCAAGACGGTCATCCTGCTGACCATCGCAGCCTTCGTCGGCAGTATCCTGCTGTTCCGTTTCGTGCCCCAGCAGTTCTTCCCGGCCTCCGCGCGCCCAGAGCTGATGGTCGACCTCAAGCTCGCCGAAGGCGCTTCGCTGGCCAATACCGCCGAGCGGGTCAAGCAACTGGAAGCGTTGCTCAAGCAGCAGGAAGGCATCGACAACTACGTGGCCTATGTCGGCACGGGCTCGCCACGCTACTACCTGCCACTGGACCAGCAGCTGCCAGCCGCCAGTTTCGCCCAGTTCGTGGTGCTGGCAAAAACGATGGAAGACCGCGAACGCCTGCGCAGCTGGCTGATCGCTACCATGGACCAGCAGTTCCCTGATCTGCGCGCCCGCGTCACGCGGCTGGAAAACGGCCCGCCCGTGGGTTACCCGGTACAGTTCCGGGTCACCGGAGAACACATCGAGAAGGCCCGTGAGCTGGCTCGTGAAGTGGCGGACAAGGTGCGCGAGAACCCGCATGTGGTCAACGTTCATCTGGACTGGGAAGAGCCGAGCAAGGCGGTGTTCCTGGAAATCGACCAGGACCGCGCGCGGGCCCTTGGCGTCAGTACCGCGCAGCTGTCGAGATTCCTGCAGAGCTCGCTGAGCGGCGCTACGGTCAGCCAGTACCGTGAGGACAACGAGCTGATCGAGATCCTCCTGCGCGGCACCCAGCAGGCGCGCAGCGAGCTGGGCAACCTCGGCAGCCTGGCGTTGCCCACCGACAGCGGCCAGAGCGTGGCGCTGTCGCAGGTGGCGACCCTGGAGTACGGCTTCGAGGAAGGCATCATCTGGCACCGCAACCGCTTGCCGACGGTGACCGTGCGTGCCGATATCTACGACAAGGAACAGCCGGCGACGCTGATCAAGCAGATTGCCCCGACCCTGCAGGCGATCAAGGACAAACTGCCCGAGGGCTACTTGCTGGAGGTGGGCGGTACGGTCGAGGATTCCGAGCGCGGGCAGAAGTCGGTGAATGCCGGCATGCCTTTGTTCATCGTGGTGGTGCTCAGCCTGCTGATGATCCAGCTGCGCAGTTTCTCGCGCACGGTGATGGTGTTCCTCACCGCGCCCCTGGGGCTGATTGGCGTGACCCTGTTTCTGCTGGTGTTCCGCCAGCCGTTCGGTTTCGTCGCCATGCTCGGCACCATTGCCCTGGCGGGGATGATCATGCGCAACTCGGTGATCCTGGTGGACCAGATCGAACAGGACATTGCCTCCGGGATGGACCGTTGGCAGGCGATCATCGAGGCCACTGTACGGCGCTTCCGGCCGATCGTGCTGACGGCGCTGGCGGCGGTGCTGGCGATGATTCCGTTGTCGAGGAGTGTGTTCTACGGGCCGATGGCGGTGGCGATCATGGGGGGGTTGATTGTCGCTACCGTGCTGACGCTGTTGTTCCTGCCGGCGTTGTATGCGGCGTGGTTCAGGGTCAAGAAGGGCTGAAGATCGCGGGGGAGGGCGTTGCCCTCCCATCGCCGGCAAGCCGGCTCCCACAGAGTACTACCGAAGACCTGTGGGAGCCGGCTTG
>NZ_AKJC01000198.1 GCF_000282535.1 Pseudomonas sp. GM84
GGGGCCTGCCGGTTTGGCCGCTGCAGGTTTGGCCGCAGCAGGCTTGGCCGGAGCCTTCTTCACAGCAGGCTTCTTCGCTGCTGCAGGCTTGGCAGCGGCAGGCTTGGCGGCAGGTTTTGCCGCAGCCGTTTTAGCCGCAGGCTTGGCTGCAGCCTTGGCCAGTGGCTTGGCTGCCGTTTTGCTGGCAGCAGGCTTGGCCGCGGCAGCGCGCGAAGAAACCGGCGTAACCGAAGCGCCGGTCAGCTTCTCGATCTGCTTGGTCAGGCTGTCGACCTGCTGGTGCAGGGCCTTGATCTCGTTGCGGCTTGGCACGCCAAGGCGCGAGATGGCGCTGTTCAGGCGCTTGTCGAAGGCTTCTTCGAGCTCGCTCCACTTGCCCAGGGCACGGTCTTTCACGCCGGACACACGCGAAGTGGTCGAGGACTTGGCATTTTCCGCCACGTCTTCAGCCGTTTTCTTCGCTTGCTTCTCGGCCTTCTCGCCGTCCTTCACCAACGAGTCGAACAGCTTCGGACCGTCCTGGTCGACCTTGGAATAGATACCCAGCCCCGCCAGCCAGATCTTGCGCGAGTACTTCTCGATCCCGCCGATCCAGGAGCTGCTTTCTTTGTCGGAATTCTTCTTGCCAGCCATCCTGCTCTCCTTATGGTTTGTGCGCGACACGCTCAAGCAGCTCATGCAGCTGTTCAAGCTTGATGGACAACGCTTCAACGTCATGTTTAGACGGAATGCCGAGGCGATTCAAGGCGCGACCGACCCGTGCGTCGAAAGCCTTTTCGATCTTGTCGAGTTGAACCTCGACCTTGCCACGTACACGGCTGACTTCCTGGGTAACTTCCTCGGTGGCTTCTTCGATCTGGTTGTTCGCGGCATCGAGGTCCTGTTCGATGCGCTTCTTGCCACGCTTCTCGACACCTTCACCGGCTTTTACCAGCTCCTGGAAATACTCGGAGCCTTCGTGGCCGACGCGAGCATACGCGCCAATACCGGCCAGCCAGATCTTGCGCGCATAACCGCGCACTTCGCCCAACGTACTCTGGGCGTCATCCTTTTTCTTCACATTCACTTTGGCCATGCTCTGTACCTCATGCTCATGAGTGGAGGGAGGAACCGCCCATGGAGGTTGGGCTTGGAGCATAAGGTAAAGAGGCAAATTAGAATCTTCACCCTAAGGTGTCGGCTCAGGCCAGGGCCTTGTCCAGGGCGCGCTCGATTTCGCCCTTGATGGTGCCGCTCATCATCGACAGCATCATGCCCAGCTTCAGTTCGACGCGAATGCTGTCATCGAAGATCTGCACGCTGCCATTGGCGCCACTGCGCGTCACGTCGACGCGGTCACCGCTCCAGGTGGCCTTGAGGTCGTATTCGCGGGTCAGTTTGTCCACCAGCGCCTCGGCCTTGGCACGGGCGGCTTCGCGGCCGAGGGTGTGTTTGCGTTCGACGCTGATCTGGGTCATGCGGGCAATCCTGGGTATGTAGACATAATTGACATTATGCCCGCCCCTGCCCTACGGCACACCCCGCCAAGACAAATCCGCCCGTTCGCCCTAGAATGGCGGTAATTTTTTCCGGTGAAGCGATATGAACGACCAGCGCAAAGGCGACCACGCCGAACCCACCACGCATTTTGGCTACAAGGACGTCCCCGAGAGCCAGAAGGCGAAGAAAGTCGCCGAAGTCTTCCACTCGGTGGCCGCCAAGTATGACCTGATGAATGACGTGCTTTCCGGCGGCATGCACCGCCTGTGGAAGCGCTTCACCATCGAGCTGTCGGGCGTGCGCGCCGGCAATCGGGTACTGGACATCGCCGGCGGCACAGGCGACCTGGCCGCCAAGTTCTCGCGCCTGGTCGGCCCGACCGGGCAAGTGGTACTCGCCGACATCAACGAATCGATGCTCAAGGTCGGCCGTGACCGCCTGCTCGACCGTGGCGTGGCCGGCAACATCGAGTTCGTCCAGGCCGATGCCGAGAAGCTGCCGTTCCCCGACAACCACTTCGACTGCGTGACCATCGCCTTCGGCCTGCGCAACGTCACCCACAAGGACGAAGCCATCCGTTCGATGCTGCGCGTGCTCAAGCCGGGCGGCCGCCTGCTGGTGCTGGAGTTCTCCAAGCCGACCAACAAGCTGATGTCCAAGGCCTACGACGCCTACTCGTTCGCCTTCATGCCACTGGCCGGCAAGCTGATCACCAACGACTCGGAAAGCTACCGTTACCTCGCCGAGTCGATCCGCATGCACCCTGACCAGGAAACCCTCAAGGCCATGATGGTCGATGCCGGCTTCGACCGCGTCACCTACCACAACATGACCAGCGGCATCGTCGCCGTGCACCGGGGAATCAAGCCCTGATGCTGCTGGCAGGGCTGCTCGCCAGCGTCGAACATGGCCTGAACCGCGTCCTGCGCATGGACAGCACGGCGCTGCCGCGCCTGGCCGCGCTCGAAGGCAAGGTCATCGAGATCGATTGCCGCCAGCCGGCCCTGCAGGTCTTCATCCTGCCCGATGAAGAAGGCCTGATGCTCGCCGCCCACTGGCAAGGTGAAGTCGACTGCAGCCTGCGCGCCCCTGCCGGCAGCTTGCTGCAACTGGCGGTGGCCAAGGACAAGACCGGTGTACTGCACACCCCGCAGGTCGAGCTGCATGGCGACAGTGCGGTGCTGCTCGACCTGTTCGGCGTGCTGCAGGACCTGGAGCTGGACTGGGAGCACGAGCTGCAGCGCTGGCTCGGCCCGGTCGCCACGGCGCTGCTCGCCGGCCACGTGCGCCTGCGTGCACGCTGGACCCGCCAGGGCCTGGCGCGCTTTCAGCAGAACCTGTCCGAATACCTGGCCGAAGAATCGCGCACCCTGGTGGGCAAGCGCGAAGCCGAAGCCGCCTTCAGCGAGCTCGACAGCCTGAAGGTCGATATAGAACGCCTCGAGGCGCGCCTGCAGCGCCTCTCCCGATCCCTTGATACCAGCGATAACGCATGAAGCTGCTCGCCGTCCGCCGTCTTTTCCGCATCCAGCGCGTGGTGATCCGCTACCGTCTCGATGACCTGCTGTTCGAACTGCCGCTGCCCTGGTGGCTGATGAGCCTGCGCCTGCTCATGCCCTGGCGCTGGCTGCCGCGCAAGCCCTCCGAGCTCAGCCGGGGTGAGCGCCTGCGCCTGGCCCTGCAGGACCTGGGGCCGATCTTCATCAAGTTCGGCCAGTTGCTGTCGACCCGCCGCGACCTGCTGCCCACCGACATCGCCGACGAGCTGATGCGGCTGCAGGACCGTGTGCCACCGTTCGACCCGCAAAAGGCCGTGGCGCTGATCGAGTCGCAGCTTGGCGCCAAGGTCGGCGAAGTGTTCAACCGCTTCGACGTCGAGCCACTGGCCTCGGCCTCGGTGGCCCAGGTGCATGCCGCACGCCTCAAGAGCGGCGAAGAGGTGGTGGTCAAGGTGGTGCGCCCGGGCTTGAAGCCGGTGATCGCCCAGGACCTGGCCTGGTTGTTCCTGATCGCCAAGGCCGCCGAACGGGCCTCGGCCGATGCCCGACGCCTGCACCCGGTGGAAATCGTCGGCGACTACGAAAAGACCATCTACGACGAACTCGACCTGCTCCGCGAGGCGGCCAACGCCAGCCAGCTGCGACGCAACTTCGAAGGTTCTGAGCTGATGTACGTGCCGCAGGTGTACTGGGACCATTGCCGTCCCAAGGTGCTGGTGATGGAGCGCATCTACGGCGTGCCGGTCACCGACATGGCGACCCTGGCCGACCAACGCACCGACATGAAGCTGCTGGCCGAGCGCGGTGTGGAAGTGTTCTTCACCCAAGTGTTCCGCGACAGCTTCTTCCACGCCGACATGCACCCCGGCAACATCTTCGTCAGCACTGTCAAGCCGTGGAGCCCGCAGTACATCGCCATCGACTGCGGCATCGTCGGCAGTCTCACCGCCGAAGACCAGGACTACCTGGCGCGCAACCTGATTGCCTTCTTCAAACGTGACTACCGCCGCGTCGCCCAGTTGCACATCGACTCGGGCTGGGTACCGGCGCATACCAAGGTCAACGAGTTCGAAGCGGCGATCCGCACCGTGTGCGAGCCGATCTTCGAAAAGCCGTTGAAGGACATCTCCTTCGGCCAGGTGCTGATGCGCCTGTTCCAGACCGCTCGGCGCTTCAACATGGAAGTTCAGCCGCAGTTGGTGCTGCTGCAGAAGACCCTGCTCAACATCGAAGGCCTGGGCCGTCAGCTGTACCCCGACCTCGACCTGTGGAGCACCGCCAAGCCCTTCCTGGAACGCTGGATGCGCGATCGCATGAGCCCCAAGGCCGTGCTCGGCAACATCTACAGCCAGGCCGAACAGTTGCCGCACCTGGCCGGCATGACCCGCGACCTGCTCGAACGCCTGTCGCAACCGCACCTGCAAGACCTGCCACTGCCGGAGCGGCGTCGCAACCAGGGCGACCGTTGGGCGCTGCGCCTGCTCGGCGCCGGCCTGCTCGGTGGCGGTGCGGTGCTGGCCGCGGGGGCCGCCGAAGCCGCCAGCCTGGCCGCCCCCGCCGCTTGGCCGGCGTGGCTGATGCTGGCCGCTGGCTTGTACCTGATCGTGCGCCAATAGCCAGCCGCGCTGCTGGCTGGCACACTAGCGCAAAGGGCCCGACACAGAAGCGG
This sequence comes from Pseudomonas sp. GM84, assembly GCF_000282535.1. Taxonomy (GTDB): domain Bacteria; phylum Pseudomonadota; class Gammaproteobacteria; order Pseudomonadales; family Pseudomonadaceae; genus Aquipseudomonas. The sequence goes on from NZ_AKJC01000198.1 coordinate 4,648, forward strand.
GCCCGGTTTTGGAGTCGACGATGAAAGACTGGCTGGACGAGATCAAGTGGAACAGCGACGGCCTGGTGCCGGCGATCGCCCAGGACCACAAGACCGGACGCGTACTGATGATGGCCTGGATGAACCGCGAGTCGCTGGCGTTGACCGCCGCCGAGCAACGCGCCATCTACTGGTCGCGTTCGCGTGGCAAGCTGTGGCGCAAGGGCGAGGAATCGGGGCATGTGCAGAAACTGCACGAAATGCGCCTGGACTGCGATGCCGATGTGATCATCCTCTGCGTCGAGCAGCTCGGCCATATCGCCTGCCATACCGGCCGTGAAAGCTGCTTCTACCGCGTCTTCGAAGACGGCCAGTGGAAAACCGTCGACCCGGTGTTGAAAGACCCGGATGCCATCTATAGCGCAGGACACTGACATGAGCGACACCCTCAACCGCCTGGCCGAAGTACTCGAAGCGCGCAAGCACGCAGCGCCCGACAGCTCCTACGTGGCCAGCCTGCACCACAAGGGCCTGAACAAGATCCTCGAGAAGCTCGGCGAAGAGTCGGTCGAGACCATCATTGCCGCCAAGGATGCCGCGGTCAGCCAGGATTACAGCGATGTCATCTATGAAACCGCCGACCTGTGGTTTCATAGCCTGGTCATGCTCAGCGCGCTGGGCCAGCATCCACAAGCCGTACTCGATGAACTGGAGCGCCGTTTCGGCCTCTCCGGGCATGATGAAAAGGCCGCACGTCAGCCGTCGGCCTGACCGAATAGCATTCTAGGAGAGCACCATGGGTATTTTTGACTGGAAACACTGGATCGTCCTGCTGGTTGTCGTGGTCCTGGTCTTCGGCACCAAGAAACTGAAGAACCTCGGCGGCGACCTGGGCGAATCGATCAAGGGCTTCCGCAAGGCCATGAACGACGAAGAAACCAAGCCGGCCGAGCAGACCCCGCCGCCTGCGCAGCCGATTCCGCCGGTACAGGCCACCCAGCAGCAAGCCGCAGCGCCGCAGGCGCAAGGCCAGACCATCGAGGGCCAGGCCCAGCCGGTCCAAGAGCCGCAGCGGAAAGACTGAGCCATGTTCGGCATCAGCTTCAGCGAACTGCTGCTCGTCGGCCTGGTGGCCCTGCTGGTGCTCGGCCCCGAGCGCCTGCCTGGCGCCGCGCGTACCGCGGGGCTGTGGATCGGCCGGTTGAAACGCAGCTTCAATGCGATCAAGACGGAGGTCGAGCGCGAAATCGGCGCCGACGACATCCGCCGCCAGCTCCACAACGAGCACATCCTGCAGATGGAGCAGGAAGCCAAGCGCATCCTCAACCCGCTGACGCCGCCTGCCCAGCCGCCTGCCACCGCGCCCACGTCAGCAACCGCAGCGCCTGCGGCGACGCCTGAACAGCCCGATCAGCCTCAACCGCCGCGAGCCCCATGAGCGAAATTCCGCAAGACGACCAGCCCATGCCGCTGGTTTCGCACCTGACCGAACTGCGCACCCGCCTGCTGCGCTGCGTGGCTGCCATCTTCCTGATCTTCGCCGGGCTGTTCTCCTTCGCCCAGCAGATCTACACCCTGGTCTCGGCCCCCCTGCGCGCGCACTTGCCGGCCAACGCGACGATGATCGCCACCGACGTGGCCTCGCCGTTCCTGACGCCGTTCAAGCTGACCATGATCGTTTCGCTGTTCCTGGCCATCCCGTTCATCCTGCAGCAGATCTGGGGTTTCATCGCGCCGGGGCTGTACCGCCACGAAAAGCGCATCGCCATCCCGCTGCTGGTGTCGAGCATCCTGTTGTTCTACGCCGGCATGGCGTTCGCCTATTTCCTGGTGTTCCCGCTGATGTTCAGCTTCTTCGCCGCCGCCACCCCGGAAGGCGTGTCGATGATGACCGACATCGCCAGCTACCTCGACTTCGTCATGACCCTGTTCTTCGCCTTCGGCGTCGCCTTCGAAATCCCGGTGGCGGTGGTGCTGCTGGTGTGGATCGGCGTGGTCGATGTGCAGTACCTGAGGAAGATGCGCCCCTACGTGATCATCGGCTGCTTCGTGGTCGGCATGATCCTTACCCCACCGGACATCTTCTCCCAGACCTTGCTCGCCGTGCCCATGTGGCTGCTGTTCGAGGTCGGCGTGCTGTGCGGCGGCCTGATCCGCAAGCGCAGCCATGACGCCGATGAAGCCACCGACGACCACAACGACCAGCCGCCTGCGACCCAACCGTGAACCTGTTGCTCCTCGAAGAGGCCGACTTCGTGTCGGCCGACCGCGTCGTCCTCGCTGACCGGCGCTTTACCCACATGCAGGAAATCCACCGCGTGGCGGTGGGTGACACGTTGCGGGTGGGCCGCATCAATGGCCTGATGGGCAGCGCCACCGTGGTGCGCCTGGAACAGCACGAAGCCGAGCTGGCAGTCGCCTTCGACCAACAGCCACCGGCCAAGCTGCCGCTGACCCTGGTGCTGGCCGTGCCGCGCCCGAAGATGCTGCGCCGGCTGTTCCAGACCGTAGCCACCCTGGGCGTGCCACGGCTGATCCTGGTCAACAGCTACAAGGTCGAGAAGAGCTTCTGGCAGACCCCGTTCCTGCAGCCGGAAGCGATCCGCGAAAACCTCATCCTCGGCCTCGAACAGGCCCGTGACACGGTGCTGCCCGAGGTGATCATCGAGAAGCGCTTCAAACCGTTCGTCGAAGACCGCCTACCGGCCATCGCCGAAGGCAGCCTTGGCCTGGTCGCTCACCCGGGCCCCTACCCCGCCTGCCCGCGTGCCGTCGATGGCCCGGTAACGCTGGCCATCGGCCCTGAAGGCGGCTGGATCCCTTACGAAGTCGAGCTGTTGGGCAAGGCAGGTCTTGCGCCTGTGCAGTTGGGCGATCGCATCCTGCGGGTGGAAACCGCAGTCACCGCGTTGCTCTCACGGATTTTCTGACAGACGGGTCAACTTTCCCCCATCAAGTTTCCCCGGCCCGAGCCGATGGCCTTGGCAACACAGCAAAATTCCGTGCTGCCAAGTTGCCGGGGAGTCGACAATGTACCAATGGGTATCCCAATCGCTGGGTAATGTGAGCGTCAATCGCAAACTGGGGCTGGGTTTCGGCCTGGTGCTCCTGCTGACCCTGGCCATCACCTTGACCGGGTGGATGGGCATGGACAGCATCATCAACCGCGGTGACAAGCTGGGCAACATCTCGGTCATCCAGCAATACACCCAGGACCTGCGCATCGCCCGGCAGCACTATGAGCGCAAGCAGGACCCCGCCTCGATCAGCGAGTTGGAGCAGGTCCTGGGCAACCTCGAACGGCAAGTGCAGCTGATGCTCGGCCAGATCGAGCAGCCCGCCGATCATCAACGCCTGCAACAGCAGCTCGAAGCCGTGCGCCTCTACCGCCAGGCCTTCAACGAGCTGAAGCAGGGCCGCGTCGAAACCGCGCTGCAGGGCATGGCCGAGCAAGGTACCGTGCTGCTGCAGACCAGCCAGGCCATGACCGCTTCGCAAACCCAGGTGCGTGACGAAGGTGCCCGCCAGGCCAAGGCCATGCTCGCCGGCGCCACGGCCCTGGCCATGTTCCTGGGCTTGCTCGCGGCCTGGGCTATCACCCGGCAGATCATCATTCCCCTGCGCCAGATCCTGGCGGCCGCCGAGCGTGTGGCCAACGGCGACCTGCGCCAGGACCTGCTGACCACCCGCCGCGACGAGCTGGGCCAGCTGCAGGCGAGCATGCAACGCATGACCCAGGGCCTGCGCGAGCTGATCGGCGGCATCGGCGATGGCGTCACCCAGATCGCCAGCGCTGCCGAAGAACTGTCGGCGGTCACCGAGCAGACCAGTGCCGGGGTCAACAACCAGAAGGTCGAGACCGATCAGGTGGCCACGGCGATGAACGAAATGGCCGCCACCGTGCATGAGGTGGCGCGCAATGCCGAACAGGCCTCCGAGGCGGCGTTGATGGCCGACCAGCAGGCCCGTGAAGGCGATCGCGTGGTCGGCGAGGCGGTGGCGCAGATCGAGCGCCTGGCCAACGAGGTGGTCAACTCCAGCGAAGCGATGAACCAGCTCAAGGCCGAGAGCGACAAGATCGGCAGCGTGCTCGATGTGATCAAGTCGGTGGCTCAGCAAACCAACCTGCTGGCCCTCAATGCCGCTATCGAGGCGGCCCGTGCCGGCGAGGCAGGCCGCGGCTTCGCCGTGGTGGCGGATGAGGTGCGCAGCCTGGCCCAGCGCACCCAGCAGTCCACCGAAGAGATCGAGGAACTGATTGCCGGCCTGCAGAGCGGTACCCAGCGCGTAGCCAGCGTGATGGACGCCAGCCGCCAGCTCACCGACAGCAGTGTCGAGCTGACCCGCCGTGCGGGGACTTCGCTGGATACCATTACCCGCACGGTGTCGTCGATCCAGGCGATGAACCAGCAGATCGCCACGGCGGCGGAGCAGCAGAGCGCCACGGCCGAGGAGATCAACCGTAGCGTGATGAATGTGCGGGATATTTCCGACCAGACGTCGGCGGCGAGCGAGGAGACGGCCAGCTCCAGCATCGAGCTGGCGCGGCTGGGGACGCATTTGCAGGGGTTGGTGGGGCGGTTCAGGCTCTGATTTTACTGTACCGTCCCCTTCGCGGGACAAGCCCGCTCCCACAGGTACCGCGCACACCATGAGGCTGGTGGTGTACCTGTGGGAGCGGGCTTGTCCCGCGAAGGGGACGACGCGGTTACAGCACTTGACGCAGGAAGGCCTGGGCCCGCGGATCTCTAGGCGAATCGAAGAACGCCACCGGCGCCGAATCTTCCAGCAGCTTGCCGTGATCGAAGAACAGCACGCGGTCCGCCACTTCCCGGGCAAAGCCCATTTCGTGGGTCACGCAGACCATGGTCATGCCTTCCTGGGCCAGGGTCTTCATCACATCCAGCACCTCGCCGACCATTTCCGGGTCCAGCGCCGAGGTCGGCTCGTCGAACAGCATCACCTTCGGGTCCATGGCCAGGGCACGGGCGATCGCCACCCGCTGCTGCTGGCCGCCGGACAGGCGCGACGGGAACTCGTTGGCCTTCTGCGAAATACCCACCTTCTCCAGCAACGCACGGGCCTTGGCCTCGCGGTCGGCCTTGCTGCGCTTGCGCACGACCTTCTGCGCCAGGCACAGGTTCTCCAGCACGGTCATGTGCGGGAACAGGTTGAAGTGCTGGAACACCATGCCGACTTCACGGCGGTAGGCGTTGATGTCGGTCTTCGGGTCGTCCAGGCGCAGGCCGTCGATGGCCACATGGCCCTCGTCGAAATGCTCCAGGCCGTTGAGGCAGCGCAGGAAGGTCGACTTGCCCGAACCGGACGGGCCGAGCACCACCACCACTTCGCCCTTGGCCACCTGCGTGGTGACGTTATCCACCGCGCGCACCACATGGCCACGGGTGTCGAAGACTTTCAGCAGGTCACGGACTTCAATCACTTTGCGCAAGCCTCCGCTCGAGCCGGCTGGCCATGTGCGACAGCGGCAGGTTGATCAGCAGGTACAGGCCTGCCACGCAGAACCAGATCTCGAAGGTCGAGAACGAGGTGGTGATGGCCTCGCGGCCACTCTTGGTCAGTTCGGTGATGGCGATCACCGACACCAGCGAAGTGTCCTTGACCAGGCTGATGAACTGCCCGGCCAGCGGCGGCAGCACACGCTTGAACGCCTGGGGCAGGATCACATGGCGCATCGACTGGCCGGCATTCAGGCCCAGGGAGCGAGCAGCCTCGTTCTGGCCCTTGGCAATCGACTGCACGCCGGCACGCACGATTTCCGCCACGTAGGCACCGGTGAACAGTGCCAGCGCCGCCACGCCGGCAAACTCGCGGGAGAGATTGAGCACGGTGCCGATGAAGAAGTAGAAGATGAAGATCTGCACCAGCAATGGCGTGCCACGCACCAGTTCGACATACACCGTCGACAGGTCGCGCAGCGTCGGGTTGTTGGAAAGCCGGCACAACCCGGCGAACAGACCGATCACCAGGCCCAGCGCCCCGGAAACCACCGAGATCCACAAGGTCGTCCACAGGCCCCACGCCAGCGGCCCGGCAGCCCAGTGGCGGGTCACGCCGACCTGGTCGCCTTCGGAGACGTCGTCGCCGCGGCTCAGTTGCAGGCTGTCCTTGGCAACGTCGAGTACTTGCTCGTCGCCGTTTTCGTCCTTCAGCGTGACACGCGCGTTGTCACCGGAAACGACGATGTCCTGCACGGTGCCGTAACCGGCCGCACGCTGCGCTTCCTCGGCCTTGTAGGCGAAGTATTGCGGCACGCGGTTCCAGCGCCACTCGTAGGAAATCATCGAAGTGGCCATGTACAGGCTGAACGCCAGGCCCACCAGGACCAGCGCGGTCAGCGCATGCCAGGGCCACTGGGCTTTCTTGTGTTTGATCACGTGGGTACTTCCGTAAATGCGAACGCGCAGGGTTTGCCTGCGCGTCGGGGTCAAAGCCTGGGCTGGTGGCCTGGGCCTTATTCCATTTCCTTCAGCCAGTCCTTGTTCTTGAACCACTTGTCGTGGATACGATCGTAGGTCCCGTCATGCTTGATCTGGTGCAGGAAGTTGTTGATGAAGTTGATGCTGTCGTAGTCGCCCTTCTTCAGGCCGAAGGCCAGCGGCTCGTAGGTGAAGGGTTCTTCGAGGAACAGCAGCTTGCCAGCGCCGGCCTTGTCCACTGCCACCACGTTGTACGGCGCGTCGTAGACGAAGGCGTCAGCCTTGCCGTTGACCACGTCCATCACCGCTTCCTGCTCGTTGTCGTAGCCGTGGTACTGGGCTTTGGCGATCAACTTCTTGGAAACCATCTCGCCGGTGGTGCCGAGCTTGGAGGTGATGCGGTACTTCTCGTTGTTCAGGTCCTTGTACGACTTGATCTCGCCCGCCAGTTCCTTGCGGATCAGCAGGGTCTGGCCGACCACGATGAAGGGTTCGCTGAAGTTCAGGCGCAGGTTGCGTTCCTGGGTCAGGGTCATACCGCTGCCGATGATGTCGAACTTGTCGGTCAGCAGGGCCGGGATGATGCCGTCGTAGGCAGTGGAAACGGCCTCGAACTTGACGCCCATGGACTTGGCCATGGCCTTGAGGATATCGACCTCGAAGCCGATGATCTCGCCGCGCTTGTTGGTCATCTGGAACGGCATGTAGGTTGGGTCCATGCCCACCCGCAGGGTGCCACGCTTGACCGCGTCGTCGATGGCGCCGGCCTGGGCGGAAGCGACCGCGACCAGCGCGGTGACGCCGACCAGCAGGCGCGAAAGGTATTTCTTCATCATCACCAAGTCCCCTAGCAAGAAAAGTAGCGAATCTTATCGTTGGCACGGCCGTACCGGCCGGCGTGTTTTATCGGAGAAGGATGCTAACGCATGGCGGCTCCGGGACCTAGAGCCGGGGGGGACTTTGTTGGCCAAAAATCGACAGTATGGCCCCTGAAAAGCTTCGCGGGACAAGCCCGCTCCCACAGGAGTGACGCTCAACCTGTGGGAGCGGGCTTGTCCCGCGAATGCGATCGATCAGGCGCCGACGAGTGCCGGTTGGCCTTCACTCTCCGGATGCAGCGGCAGCAACGGCGAATGCGGGTCGTTGTCGATCGAAGCGCGCCACACGTCGATCCAGGCAGAATGGTGCCCCGCCCAGACCTGCTCGTGCAGGCGTGCCAGGGCCACCGGATCGCTCAGCAAGGCCAGGCGAGTATTGAGATCCAGCCCTTGCGGCCCGACCTCCAGCGCCTTGGCCACACGCTCGGCGCGCAGCGCTTCGATGGCTGCTGCCTGACCATGACGAGCAGTGGCCATGGCGCAAGCCAGGGCGTTCTGCCGCGGGTCGACCACGGCCCGCACGAAGCCGTCGTGCAGGGCATGCCAACGGTTTTCATGGGTGTACTGGTCGGTTGCCAGCAGCTCCTGCGGCGTGGCGTATTCCTCGGGAATCAGGAACAGCTTCTCGTCCTTGGCCGCCAGACCCAGGCGGGTGCGGCTGGAAATCACCGAAACCGGGATCGACAGCACCAGCGAACCCACGATCGGCGCCAGCCACCACAGGAAGCTCGGGTTCAGCCAGGCGACCAACCCGGCCCAGGCAAAGCCCAGCAGGGTCTGCGGGCCATGGCGACGCACCGCCTCGCTCCACGGGGTGGAGTCGTCGTCACGCTGTGGCGAATTCCAGGTCGCGGCCCAGCCGAGGAACGCCGCCAGCACGAAGCGGGTGTGGAAAATCATCCGCACCGGCGCCAGCAACATGGAGAACAGCATCTCCATCAGCATGGACAAGGTGACCTTGAGGCGTCCGCCGTATTCGACCGCGCCCTTGGCCCAGATCAGCACGATACTGAGCAGCTTGGGCAGGAACAGCAGCACGATGGTGGTGGAGAACAGCGCAACCGCCTTCTCCGGGTGCCACTGCGGCCACAGCGGGTAGAGCTGGTACGGCTCGATGAAGTACTGCGGCTCCATCAGCGTGTTGGTCGCCAGCAGCGCGGTCGACAGCACCAGGAACAGGAACCACAGCGGCGCCGACAGGTACGACATGACCCCGGTGAGGAACACCGCACGGTGCACCGGGTGCATGCCCTTGACCAGGAACAGGCGGAAGTTCATCAGGTTGCCGTGGCACCAGCGGCGGTCGCGCTTGAGCTCGTCGAGCAAGTTCGGCGGCAGCTCTTCGTAGCTTCCCGGCAGGTCGTAGGCGATCCACACGCCCCAGCCGGCACGGCGCATCAGCGCAGCTTCGACGAAGTCGTGGGAGAGGATGGCCCCGGCGAACGCGCCCTTGCCCGGCAACGGCGCCAGGGCGCAGTGCTCGATGAACGGCTTCATGCGAATGATCGCGTTGTGGCCCCAGTAATGCGACTCGCCCAACTGCCAGAAGTGCAGGCCGGCGGTGAACAGCGGGCCGTACACGCGGGTAGCGAACTGCTGCATGCGCGCATACAGGGTGTCCATGCCCGAGGCCTTCGGCCCGGTCTGGATGATGCCGGCGTCCGGGTTGGCCTCCATCAGGCGCACCAGGCTGCTCAGGCACTCGCCACTCATCACGCTGTCGGCGTCGAGCACGACCATGTACTTGTACTCGCCACCCCAGCGACGGCAGAAGTCGTCGAGGTTGCCGCTCTTGCGCTTCACGCGGCGGCGACGGCGGCGGTAGAAGATGCGGCCGAAGCCCTTGGTCTCGCGGCACACGTCCAGCCAGGCCTGTTGCTCGGCCACGGCGATGTCGGTGTCGTTGGTGTCGCTGAGCACGAAGAAGTCGAAGTGGTCGAGGTTGCCGCTGGCCGCCACCGACTCGAAGGTGGCGCGCAAACCTGCGAACACCCGCGGCACGTCTTCGTTGCAGATCGGCATCACCAACGCGGTGCGGGCCTCGCGTGCAATCGGCTCGTTGCCGGCGCTGCTGCCCGAAATCTTGTACTTGTCACGCCCGGTGAGCAGCTCCAGGAAGCCCATCAGCGCGGTCCAGAAGCCCGCCGACACCCAGCAGAAGAGGATACCGAAGAGAATCAGGATGGACGTCTGCAAGGCATACGGCCAGACCTGCACCACGGTGTCCCAGAGCGGCTGGTTGACCACCTCGGCGAGGTCGACGAACGACCAGCCCTGGTACGGCAGGATGCCCTTCATGTACCAGCCGGCGACGATGGTCTGGCCGATCATCAGGGTCAGCAGGATATAACGACGGATCGAGCCGACCGTGCGCCAGCGCGCCTTGGGCAGCTCGCGCTGGGCCGGCTGCGGGGCGTTGGGACGGCCTGTCATGCGCCGCCACATGCGGATCAGCACGTTGGTGCGCCATGGCTCGGGAACGACCTTGGTGCGCTTGATCGGCGGGGCGATCTTCAGGCACAGGCGGCCGCTGCCGTCGACGCCGAGCATTTCGGCATCTTCCAGCTCGGCGGCGCTGCCTACGGTCAGGCGCGAGCCCACCGAGGCCTGTACGGCCTCGGTGGAATCGGCGGCCGGTTTGGCCGCCAGGCGTTGGTGCAGCTCACCGAACGACGTGCAGCTGGCGAGTTCCGCACGCTGTTCGTCGCTCAGTGGGAGATGGGCCAGGTACTCGCCAAGCGATTCCGGCCTTGCGCTTGAGTTACTCATCGGCAGGCAACTGATAGCTCCAGGTCTCGGTCAGCACTTTTTCCGTGGTGGCCGGGGTCCCGTTGGTGGACGCCGCATCGGCGGCTGGTTGTTCGGCCTTGGCTGGCTCCTGCGCCTTGGCAGTTTTCTCGTGCTTGGCGTGCTTGGCAGCGGCCTTGTCCTGCTTGCTGTCCTGGGCAGGCTTGGCCGGCTCGACCGGTACGTCACGTACCAGCGCGGCGCGCATCTCGGTGGCCTTGTTGGCTTCCTTGACCTTCAAACGCAGGGTCAGGCGCCAGCCTTTGGTCTCCGGGTTATAGCGCAGATTGTTCTCAACCACCTCGGCGTTGTCGCCAACGCTGATCTGGCTGCGCACGGCGGTGTCTTCCGGCAGCGCGGCCAATGCCGGGCCGGCGAAGTCGACCAGGAAGGCAACGCTGCCGTCCGGCTGGCGGATCAGGTTGGACTGCTTGACGTCACCGGTGGAACGCAGGGTCTGCTTGACCCAGCCCAGGTCCGTCGCCTGGAACTTCGGCTCGTCGATGGTCCAGTGCAGGCGGTAGGCGTACTCCACAGGCTTGCCTGGCTCCGGCAGTGTCTCCGGGCTCCAGAAGGCAACGATGTTGTCGTTGGTCTCGTCGGCGGTCGGGATCTCGACCAGGTCGACGGTGCCTTTGCCCCAGTCGCCCTTAGGCTCGATCCAGGCGCTCGGGCGCTTCTGGTAGTTGTCGTCGAGGTCTTCGTAGTCGCTGAAGGCGCGCTGACGCTGCATCAGGCCGAAACCACGCGGGTTCTCGACGCTGAAGTTGCTCACAGCCAGGTGTTTCGGGTTGTTCAGCGGGCGCCACAGCCACTCGCCGTTGGCGGCGTGGATCGACAGGCCTTCGGAATCGTGCAGGGCCGGACGGTAGTTCAGGACTTTCGACGGCTGGTTCGGGCCGAACAGGTACATGCTGGTCAGCGGGGCGATGCCCAGGCGGCTGACGTGGTCACGCAGGAACACGCGGGACTGCACGTCGACCACGGTGTCGCTGCCCGGACGCAGGATCAGCTTGTAGGCGCCGGTGGAACGTGGCGAGTCCAGCAGGGCGTAGATCACCAGGTGCTTGTCGGCAGGCTTGGGCTTCTCTACCCAGAATTCGGTGAAGCGCGGGAATTCCTCGCCGGACGGCAGTGCGGTGTCGATCGCCAGGCCACGGGCCGACAGGCCGTACACATGGCCCTTGCCGACCACGCGGAAGTAGCTGGCGCCCAGCAGGGTCATGATCTCGTCCTGCTTGTCGGCCTTGTTGATCGGGTAGAGCACGCGGAAACCGGCGTAACCCAGGTTCTTGGTGGTTTCCGGGTCGTGCGGCACGTCACCGAACTCGAAGCGGCTCGGGTCGTACTTGATTTCCTCGACCGTGGAGGCAGTGACTTCGTTGATCTTCACCGGCGTGTCGAAGTGCATGCCCTGATGGTAGAAGGACAGCTTGAACGGGGTCTTGTCCTTCGCCCACTCGGCCTTTTCCTGCAGGAAGTGAATCTTCTGGTAGTCGGCGAACTTCATGTCGCGGAAGACTGCCGGCAGATTGCTTTTCGGTGCTTCGTACTTCTGGCCGGCCAGATCCTTTGCCTTGGCTGCAACATCGTCAAGATTGAATGCCCACAGCTGGCCCGCGCTCATCAGGCCAACCAGTGCGACACTGGCCATCAGGGCCTTGCGCAGCCGAGTGCCGGGGATACTTGATGCTTTTTGGGGACTTACAATCACGAGCAACCCTCGCCGAAAACAGATCATGAAACCAACGGCCAGCGACAAATGCCGGGTTGGCGAGCACTGTTCGGACCCCGTGAGGGCGTAATGATTCCCCAAACGGATCCAGACAATGCTCGAGTCAGAGTGAAACGAACCTGCGAACGCAGGTTCATGCAGCGCGCGATTATCCAGCACGTCGCGTTACAACGCATCAGGCAGAACCAACTATTTATCGTACAAAACCCCTTGTTTTCCTATAAACAAGGGGTTTTTTTACCTCATATTTGTAACAGAAATGTCACCGGGCCATCATTGACCAGGTGCACCTGCATGTCCGCACCGAATTGCCCGCTTGCCACAGCAGGGTGCTGGCCCTGGGCTTGCTGCAACAGGTAGTCGAACAACTCGGCGCCCAGTGCCGGCGGCGCGGCTGTCGAGAAGCCCGGGCGCATGCCGCTGCGGGTATCGGCAGCCAGGGTGAACTGGGACACCAGCAGCAAGCCGCCGCCGACATCCTTGAGCGACAGGTTCATCTTGCCCTGCTCGTCACTGAACACACGATAGTTGAGCAACTTGTGCAACAGCTTATCGGCATGCTCGCGCGTATCTTCAGGCTCGACCGCCACCAGCACCAGCAGGCCCTGGTCGATGGCGCCGACGATTTCCCCCGCCACCTCTACCCGCGCGCCGCGCACGCGTTGCAACAGCCCCTTCATGCTTCTTCCAGGGGCAGGTCGAGCAAGCGCCGGGCCATCTGGTCGGCGGCACGGACCAGGGCATCGGTGATACCCGGCTCGGAGGCGGCGTGCCCGGCGTCGCGGATCACCTTCAGTTCGCTGTTCGGCCAGGCCTGGTGCAACGCCCAGGCGTTTTCCAGCGGGCAGATCACATCGTAACGACCATGCACGATCACCGCCGGCAGGTGGGCGATCTTGGGCATGTCGCGGATCAGCTGGTCCGGCTCGAGGAAGGCATCGTTCATGAAGTAGTGGCATTCGATGCGCGCGATCGACAAGGCCCGCTGCGGCTCGGAGAAGCGGTCGACCACCAGCGGGTTGGGACGCAGGGTGGCGGTACGGCCTTCCCAGGTAGACCAGGCCTTGGCGGCATGCATCTGGGCGATCTGGTCGTTGCCGGTCAGGCGCTTGTGGAAGGCCTTGACCAGGTCACAGCGCTCTTCTGGCGGAATCGGTGCGATGTAGTCCTGCCAGTAGTCGGGGAACAGGCGGCTGGCGCCCTCCTGGTAGAACCACCGAATCTCCTGCGGCCGGCACAGGAAGATGCCGCGCAGGATCAGGCCATGCACGCGCTCGGGGTGGGTCTGGGCGTAGGCCAGGGCCAGGGTCGAACCCCACGAGCCACCGAACAGCACCCACTTGTCGATCCCCAGGTGCTTGCGGATACGTTCCAGGTCTTCGACCAGGTGCCAGGTGGTGTTGTTTTCCAGGCTCGCATGGGGCGTGGAGCGGCCACAGCCGCGCTGGTCGAAGGTGATGATGCGGTACAGGTTGGGGTCGAAGTAGCAACGGCTCTGGGCATCACAGCCCGCGCCTGGGCCACCGTGGATGAACACCACCGGCAGACCTTCGGGCGAACCGCTCTCGTCGACATACAGCACATGCGGCGCTTCCACGGCCAGATCGTGCCGGGCGTAGGGTTTGATCTGCGGGTAGAGGGTCTGCATTGCGCACTCCGTGTGAGGATATTGACTGCCGTTGGGCATCATAAACCTGAATTGCGCTTTGAGCATGTCTCTGTGGCGAGATCATGTTATGTGCCCGGCGCGGGTGGGGGTCCCTAGCATCGGCGTTTTTCCGCCGAGGCCCCCGTAATGACCACCAACCCCGCCCCCACCACCGCACAGGTCCCCCATGCCCAGAAACTGATCATGGACAAAGTGCCTGCCTGGCTGACCAGTGCCACACCTGAAACCCTCAAAGAGATGCGCACCCTGCTGCGCACGCCCGACCGCCAGTTCGCCAGGGCCTGCGCCGAGAAGCCGGCAACCGCTCGCCACCTGGCCGACGACCACCAGGCCTATCGCGCGGCGCTTGGCGGCATGCACACACTGCTCGCAGCACTGCCCGACTTGCAGCACTTCGCCGCGCAGCGGCTCGGTTCGGCAATCAAGGCGCGCTTCGACCTGGACCTGGATGTCACCCGGACCTACCTGTTCAATGCCAGCAAGGCCGCAGCGTTCCAGGCAAGCATGGCTGCCGACCCCATCATCGACGCACAAAGGGCCTTCAAGCTTGCGACCCAGTCCTTGCTGCACTGTGCCCTGCAGAACTTCGAAGCCGATGAAGCCCAGCCGGGCGGGATGGACACTGACACACTGCAGTCGGTGGTCCTCGACAGCGACGCCTTCCTGGGCCCCCTCCCCAGCGGAAACGTTGTCCAGATACGCCCTGATGCCTTCGCGGCGCTGGTCCGTGAACTCGACATCGGCGGCCAGTACAACGCTTCGGTCGATGCCTTGTACGGCGAGCCGAACCAACCGATTTTCAACAAAGCCGAACACTGCGCTTTCCGTCTGGCAGTCCATCGGGCCTATCTAGGCGACATGATCGACGCATCCCTCCACGCAGCCCTGCTGACGCTCGTCGATGAAGGCCAGGCCGAGCATGCAAGCGGCTACATTCGCTGCGCATTCCTCAAGCTGTTCGACATCCCCCTCACCGGCGCGCTGGTAATCGGCGTAGTGCCTTCTCCGGAACAGTTGCTGTGGTATGACGCGACCCTGCTTCCCTTCAAGCAGCTACTGGTGACCTACCTGCCAGGCGCCCCCACGCCCCTTAAGGCGCACCCGTCGGTGCATGCGGTGCAGGCCTACCTGCGCGACCAGTTGTGGGCAATGGAGGCTGGCCACCTGCAACAGGCCGTGCCCGCGCGCGACAGTGCCACGTTCATGGAGAAACTGCAGGACTGCCTGCAACCCGTGGACATGACCACGTTCACGGCACTGCCAGGGCATCAGGGGGGGCAGGTCCGGCGTGTTCGCGACCCGGACGCCTGGGTGCCGGTGACGCTGCAGCCCTTGAACCTGCCATTGCTTGACGCGCTGGTCAGCCAGAAGCAGCAGCGGGCCCGCGACGATGCGCAGTTCCATGCGGTCCCCACGGCACTGGAAGATCAGAAAAGCGCAGCGAAACGGCGGGCCTATTTCGAGCAACTGGGGCTCATCGCACTCAACATCGGCGCCTTCTTCGTCCCCGGCCTGGGCCAGGTGATGCTCGGCCTGTCGGCCATACAGCTGAGCTATGAGGTATTCGAGGGAATCGAGAGTTGGGCAGACGGCGATCAGGCCCAGGCGCTCGGCTACCTGATGGACGTCGTGGACAACATCGCCCTCATGGCTGCACTCGGGGCAGCAGGTGCCGGCAACGGCACACCTGTCACCGAACACATACCGGTGGAAACCCCGTCGTTCATCGAAGAACTCGAACCTGTCACGCTGCCCAACGGCGATTCACGCCTGTGGCTGCCCGACCTGCGGCCATTCGCCCACGACACCGTGCTGCCCGCAGGCCTGGAGCCGGATGAATTCGGCCTGTACCACCACGAAGGCAAGACCTGGCTCGCACTGGAAGACAAAATCTATTCACTGAAAAAGCCCGCGGACAACGACCTGTTCAGCCTCGTCCATCCCACCAGGCCATTGAGCTATGAACCACCCCTGCGCCACAACGGCGCTGGCGCCTGGCTGCACCCGCTGGACAACCCCGAACAGTGGCAGGAACTGGCGCTGTTCCGCCGCGCCGGCCATCTCAATGCGAAATTCGACGATGAAACCGCGTTGCGTATCCTGCGCGTGAGCGACACCCGCGAAGAAGTCTTGCGCCAGGTGCTGAGTGAAAGCCAGCGACTACCTGGGCAACTGCAAGACACGATGGTGCGCTTCGCCCTGTACCAGGAACTTGACCCGGCCGAGCCCGACCTGGCCCACACGGTGTTCGAGAAACGCTACCAGGCGCTGCCCGCGCCTCAGTTGCCCGGCGCCGAATTGATCCATTATCGCTACCCGCAACTTCCCCCCGCCGTCACCGAAGAGTTGCTGCGCAACATCACGGCAAGCGATCAGGCCGAGCTGCTGGGCGGCACGGTGCCCAGGCGCCTTGCCGAAGAAATCCGACTGCTCCAGCAACAGGTACGGCTCAATCGCGCCTACGAAGGGCTCTATCTGCCTAGCGTGCGCAACTGGGATAGCGACCTGCTGGTGTTGCACAGCCTCGAACACCTGCGCGGCTGGCCGGCCGACCTGCACATTACCCTGGAGCAACGCCTGAACTCGCCGAGCCAGCGTGGCAGTATCGGGCCCGCAGAGGCGCCGCAGCGCAAAACTATCGTCAGCGCCCGGACCGGTTACCTGGTAACGGACGATGCCAGCCCTGACCAGACGCTGGTCGCCCATGGCTCCCTGTATGGGGCGCTTTTCGATGCACTTACCCAAACGCAACGCGAGGCACTGGCTGTCCAGGATGCGCAGGCGCTCGAAGCTTCGGTGCTGGATCTGCCACTGCTGCCGCGCTCCGCCTTGAGGAAGGTACTGGCAATGCAGGACATCGGTCCGGGCTTTCGTTCGCCGATGCGCCTGGCCAATGGACGTATCGGTTACCCACTGGGTGGCACCCGCCCCCGGGTATCGAGCATTTCCCGGCAATCGCTGCTCAGTGCGATCAGGCAGATTGGCCTGCACACGCCGGTTACTCGCCCTGCCGATCAGACCTTGGCACACCTGGAAAACAGGCACATGACGCGCGCGGCGATAAATGACCTGCTCCAAGGCCTGCTGGAGCAACGCAACCAGTTGCAGAGCCGCCTGACCAGTTGGCGACACCTGGCGGAACGTATGCCCCACCAGAGCCCGGATGACTTCGAGCGGTTGCTGAGCGCGATATCACAGCATTGGTACGACCACGCGTTCGCCTCGACGACCGAGACTGCCGCGCCCCTGCGCCTCGAACACCTGTCGCTGCTCGACTTCCCGCTCGACCTGCCCGAATTCTTCACCGCTGGCATTACCGACCTGCAACTGATCGATACGTCGCCAGCGCAGTTCGAAGGCTGGAATCAGCATGCCGGGCAGTTGAACCACCTGCTTCGGCAATTCCCCAACCTGAGGGCACTGCACATCAGCCGCCCTTATCGGGCAGAGGCAGCGCCCTCGCCTTTCCTGTTCAGCCTGCCGTTGATTGCACAGCACTTGCCCGCGCTCGAATCACTCGCCCTCACCCACCAGAACATCTCGCTGTCCACGACCGATATCGACAGCCTGGCTACCCTGCCTGGCCTGCGCCGGCTGGACCTGAGCGGTAATCGACTCTCCGAAGAGTATCCACCGGCCTTCAACGAACTGAGGCTGGATTACCTCGGGCTCGATGACATGCATCTGGACCATTGGCCCGGCGGGCTGGGCCACAATGCCATCGTGCAGACAGGCCATATTTCCCTGCGCAACAACCGGATCAGGGTTTTACCGCGCCTGCTCATGAGTAACCGGATCAATGTCGCCGATCATGCCCAGCTTTCATTGCAGGGCAATCCACTCTTCGATGACGACATGCGGCGAGTACTGCTCAATGAAGACGGGCGTGCAGCGCGCTTCGAAATGGACCAGACCGCCGAATTCCGACAGCAAATCGCCCTTGCGCTGGAACAGCGTCAGCAGTTGCGTGACGCCATCGACAACTATGTGAATGCGTCCAGCTCGACCACCCTGCTCAGCCAGGCGGTACTGACCAGCAGAATGCGGATTGCAACGGCATTGACCGACTTCTGGCACGACCAGGAAATAGGCCTGACCCGTTCGCCTCTGCGCCTGACAGGCATTTCTCTGGAGCAGTTTCCGGCACACTTGCCCGACTTCTTCATGGGCCAGGTCCACAACCTCACGCTTGAGCGTGTGAGCGGTTCGACCGCCCAACTGAGCACGCTGCTCGCCCGCTTCCCGCAAGTCAGGCGCCTGACCATCGAAGACCATCAGCAGGCACAACAGACATTGCCTTCGGCACTGCTGCGCCTGCCGAACCTGACCGAACTGGCATTGCGCAACTGCGAGCTGCAGATCGACCAGGACATCCTCGACACACTGGCGCAACTGCTCCACCTCGATACGCTGGACCTGAGTGGCAATCGGATGGGCGAGATCAGCACGACACCCCAGGCGCTGCAATCGCTACGACGGCTGGACCTGAACCAGATGCGCCTGAGGCAGTGGCCGGCGTGGGTCGACAGCCTGCTACCCCTGGAAATGCTGGACCTTAGCGAAAATCGCCTGACCGACCTGCCCCCGCATATCCTGGCCAACCTCGATAACGACCTGCCCATCAGTTCGATCCTGCTGCTGGGCAACCCGCTGACGGACGATGCGTTCTACCGTGCCCGAGCGTCGTCGGACAGCCAGCGCAGCTTTACTTTCGCCATGGATGCACCCGGCTCCTGGGACGAAAGCGAATGGCTCGGCCATTTCCACGCGCCGCTGCTCGACACCATCGACGACCGCCCCAGCCTCGACGACTGGCTGCTGGCTTCGGAGGTCGAGAACGAAGCACTGCGTGACACCTGGAAGGAACTTGAAGACTCAGGCACGGCCAACGACCTGCTGCTGTTGCTGGGCCGCCTGAAGAACACCGGCACCTATCGGGATGCCAGCAACCGCAGGAAGCTCTGCGAGCGGGTGCGCAAGGTGCTGGTGCATACCTTGGTCAACCCCGACGAGCGGGCGGCGATCAACATCCAGGCCAGCGAAGCGCTGACTCGGGAAAACGGCAGTCAGACGTGCCACGACGGCGTCCTGACAGTGTTCCAGGGCCTTGAAGACCACATCGAGAACGAACGTTCGCAGATCGACGCAGCAGACAGCGAAGCCAACCTGTACCGGCACGTGCGCCGCCTGTACCGCGTGCAGGCAGTGGATAAGGTGGCCAGGAGCGAAACGGGCGACAGGGACCAAGCCGAAGTCCGCCTGACCTACCGCCGCGAGCTGAATGTCCCGCTGGAGCTCGGCCTGCCCGAGGAGCGCCTGCTCTATGCGGTGAATCTCGGCATCGAAGAACGGACCGATGCCGAGTTGCAGGTTCAGCTTGGCGAGCTCGGCGAAGAATTCTTGCACTTTGCCGAGGGCAATGAGCTTTGGGTTTCCTACCTGCGTCGTACCCATGCCCAATGGTTCGCCGACATCGAGCGCAGCTACCAGCAACAGGTCGCTGAGCTGCCGGATCAGTACCCGGACAGGTCAATCGATTCGCTCAGCGCCGAGTTTGAAGCACTGGCGCGGAGCAAGAAGGCGCGTGAGTCACGCCTGATCCGGGAGCTCACATCCTTCGCGAACCCTGATCGCAAACCACGCGCTTCGAGCAACTGATCCCCCTATACGACAGCGGCGCAGCCTTTGGCCAAGGCTGCGCCGCTGTCGTTTCAGCTCTCAGGCCGAATACTGCTCACGCCCCCAGGCCAGCATGGCCGCGAGCAGATTGCGCAGCACCGCCTGGGTGGGCTGGGCGAGGTCTTCGCGATAAGCGAATGGCTCGGTTTCTTCCATATAGGTGCTTTGTGCCAGCTCCAGCTGCACGGCATGCACGTGCGCGGCCGGTTGGCCGTAGTGGCGCGTGATGTGGCCGCCCTTGAAACGCCCGTTCAGCACATGGCTGTAGTCGCTCGCTTCGGCGCAGACGCCCTGCAGCCGCTCGGCCAGCCGAGGGTCGCAGCTGGCACCGTTGAAGGTGCCGAGGTTGAAGTCCGGCAGCTTGCCGTCGAACAGGTGCGGGATGTGCGAGCGGATCGAGTGGGCATCCCACAGCAGCGCATAGCCGAACTGCTCGCGCAGGCGCCGCAGCTCGTTGCGCAGGGTGTCGTGGTAAGGCCGCCAGATCTGTTCCAGGTAGAGGGCGCGCTCCTGCGCCGAGGGCACCTGCCCCTCCTTGAACAGTGGTTCGCCCTCGAACAACGTGGCCGGGTACAGCCCCGTGGTCGCGCCGACATACAACGGCTGGTCGTCTTCCGGCCGGTTCAGGTCGATGACGAAACGCGAGTACTCTGCCGCCACCACACTGGCGCCCAGCTCACGGGCGAAATCGTAGAGGCGCGGGATGTGCCAGTCGGTATCGGGCAGACTGCGCGCCGCGTCGACCAGGCCATCCTGCACAGCAGGGGTCAGTTTCAGCCCCGCATGGGGCATGCTGATCAACAGGGGCAAATGGCCCTGGTGAAAACTCAGTACCTTGTCCATCTTGCCTCGCTCAGTTGGAAATCTCGTGACCCTTGCGCACCACACGCTTGGGCAGGTCGCCGCCCAGCCAGTAGGCCAGGTCGGCAGGGCGTTCGATGTGCCAGGCGACGAAGTCTGCAACCTTGCCGGCTTCCAGCGAACCATGGCTGTCGCCCAGGCCCAGCGCGGTGGCGGCATGCACGGTGACACCGGCCAAGGCCTCTTCCGGGGTCATGCGGAACAACGTGCAGGCCATGTTCAGCATCAGCCGCAACGACAGCCCCGGAGAGGTCCCGGGGTTGAGGTCGCTGGCCAGGGCGATCTTCACGCGGTGACGGCGCAACACCTCCATCGGTGGCAACTGGGTTTCGCGCAGGAAGTAGAAGGCGCCCGGCAGCAGCACGGCGACGGTGCCTGCTTGCGCCATGGCAATGGCATCTTCCTCGGTCATGAACTCCAGGTGATCAGCGGACAACGCCTGATAACGTGCCGCCAGGCTGGAGCCGTGCAGCGATGACAGCTGCTCGGCATGCAGCTTGACCGGCAGCCCCAGTTCACGCGCCTTGATGAACAGCCGCTCGACCTGCGCGGGGGAAAACGCCAGGTGCTCGCAGAAGGCATCGACCGCGTCCACCAGCCCTTCGTCGGCCAGCGCCGGGAGCATTTCGTCGCAGATGTGGGCGATGTAGTCGTCTGGTCGACCGGCATATTCCGGCGGCAAGGCATGTGCGGCCAGGCAGGTGGCGCGCACCGCCAGCGGCAGCTCGTCGGCCAGGCGCCGCGCCACGCGCAGCATCTTGCGTTCGTTGGCCAGGTCCAGGCCGTAGCCGGACTTGATCTCGATCGTGGTTACGCCATCGCGCATCAGCGCCTGCACGCGCTGGCGGGCGCTGGCGAACAGTTCATCCTCGCTGGACGCGCGGGTGGCGCGTACGGTACTGGCGATGCCACCGCCCTGGGCGGCGATTTCGGCATAGCTCACGCCCTGCAGGCGCTGTTCGAACTCGCCGCTGCGGTTGCCGCCGAACACCGCGTGGGTGTGGCAGTCGATCAGGCCTGGCGTGACCCAGGCGCCATTGAGGTCGACCGTGCGGGCGATTTCCAGCTCAGGCAGATCGGCACGCGGGCCGATCCATTCGATCAGGCCGGCGTTGCTGACGATGGCGGCGTCTTCGATGGCCGAGTAGCTACCTTGGGCCATGGTTGCCGCGTGGCAGTTTTGCCAAAGGGTTCTCATACACAAACTCCGATGTTCAGTATGGGGCCGTAACTGTCGTGCACAGCTTCGAGAAGTTGATGCTATCCCTGTGGGAGCGGGCTTGTCCCGCGAACACCGGCGAAGCCGGTGC
>NZ_AKJC01000199.1 GCF_000282535.1 Pseudomonas sp. GM84
GGCGATGAGGCCGGGCCTGCCCTGCCATAACCACATGGCCTCCCCCGCCCCGATCTGGTAGGGTGCCCGCCGATGCACGCCACACCACACGAGGACACCGAGTGAGCGCCGAAGAACCCCTGATCGCCGACCTGTTCGAGGTCGACAAACGCCTGACCCTCAAGCCCGTCGTGGACTTCAACAGCTACCTGCGCAATGCCTTCGGCGAAGGCCCGTGCCGCTGCCACCGCTGCGCCGAAGGCGCGGATGAAAGCACCTACAGCCACGCGCACAACTTCGCTTTCGAAGGCCGCACGTGGAATCGCCGCTTCGCCAGCACCGCCGGCAGCGACGTGGCCCAGGTACTGAAAAAGGCCTGGCTGTCGTACACCAAGGCCGAACTGACCCTGGCCGGCGCCCTTGACCTGACCACCCTCAAGACCTTCACCGAAGCCGCCCTGCACGAGCGCCTGCTGGCCCTGCTGGCGGCCAGCGGACTTGCCCGCGAAGTCGAAGGCCAATGGCTGCTGCAAGCCCAGGCCGACTGACGGCCCGGCGGTAAAGCAGGATTCTCCCGCTCTGCTACCTTGGGAGAATCCGCATCGCCGCAGGTAGTCCGTCATGGCCCGTACAACGCCCATCGAGCTGTACCGCAATATCGGCATCGTCGCCCACGTGGACGCCGGCAAGACCACGACCACCGAGCGCATCCTCTTCTACACCGGGGTCAACCACAAGATGGGCGAGGTGCACGACGGCGCCGCGACCATGGACTGGATGGCCCAGGAGCAGGAGCGCGGCATCACCATCACCTCGGCGGCGACCACGGCCTTCTGGCAAGGCTCGACCAAGCAGTACGCCGACAAGTACCGCTTCAACATCATCGACACCCCCGGCCACGTCGACTTCACCATCGAAGTGGAGCGCTCGCTGCGCGTGCTCGATGGTGCGGTGGTGGTGTTCAGCGGCGCCGACGGGGTCGAGCCGCAGTCCGAGACCGTCTGGCGTCAGGCCAACAAGTACCATGTGCCACGGCTGGCCTACATCAACAAGATGGACCGCCAGGGCGCCGACTTCCTGCGCGTGGTCAAGCAGATCGACAAGCGCCTGGGGCACCACCCGGTCCCGATCCAGCTGGCCATTGGCAGCGAGGAAAACTTCATCGGCCAGATCGACCTGGTGAAGATGAAGGCCATCTACTGGAACGAGGACGACCACGGCACCAGCTACCGCGAAGAAGAGATTCCCGCCGAGCTCAAGGCGCTCGCCGACGAATGGCGCGCGCACATGATCGAAGCCGCGGCCGAGGCCAATGACGAACTGACCATGAAGTTTCTCGACGGCGAGGAACTGAGCATCGACGAGATCAAGGCCGCCCTGCGCCAGCGCACCATTGCCAACGAGATCGTGCCGACCATCCTCGGCTCGTCGTTCAAGAACAAGGGCGTGCCGCTGATGCTCGATGCCGTCATCGACTACCTGCCCGCGCCGTCGGAGATCCCGGCGATCAGGGGCACCGACCCCGACAACGAAGAGAAACACCTGGAACGCCATGCCGACGACAAGGAGCCGTTCTCGGCCCTGGCCTTCAAGATCGCCACGGACCCGTTCGTCGGCACCCTGACCTTTGCCCGGGTGTATTCCGGCGTACTCAGCTCCGGCAATGCCGTGCTCAATTCGGTCAAGGGCAAGAAGGAACGCATCGGCCGCATGGTGCAGATGCATGCCAACCAGCGCGCCGAGATCAAGGACGTATGCGCCGGCGATATCGCCGCGCTGATCGGCATGAAGGACGTGACCACCGGCGACACCCTGTGCGATATCGACAAACCGATCATCCTCGAGCGCATGGACTTCCCCGACCCGGTGATCTCCGTGGCAGTGGAGCCCAAGACCAAGGCCGACCAGGAGAAGATGGGCATCGCCCTGGGCAAGCTGGCCCAGGAAGATCCGTCGTTCCGCGTGCGTACCGACGAGGAAACGGCGCAGACCATCATCTCCGGCATGGGCGAGCTGCACCTGGACATCATCGTCGACCGCATGCGCCGCGAGTTCAACGTCGAGGCCAACATCGGCAAGCCCCAGGTGGCCTACCGCGAGAAGATCCGCAACACCTGCGAGATCGAGGGCCGCTTCGTTCGCCAATCCGGCGGGCGCGGCCAATACGGCCACTGCTGGATCCGCTTCGCGCCGGGCGATGAGGGCAAGGAAGGCCTGGAGTTCATCAACGAAATCGTCGGCGGCGTGATACCGCGCGAGTACATACCGGCGATCCAGAAGGGCATCGAGGAGCAGATGAAGAACGGCGTGCTCGCCGGCTACCCGCTGATCAATCTGAAAGCAGCGGTGTTCGACGGCTCGTACCACGACGTCGATTCCAACGAAATGGCCTACAAGATCGCTGCCTCCATGGCCACCAAGCAGCTGTCGCAGAAAGGCGGCGCGGTGTTGCTGGAGCCGGTGATGAAGGTCGAGGTGGTGACGCCCGAGGAGTACCAGGGTGACATCATGGGCGACCTGAGCCGGCGCCGCGGAATGATTCAGGATGGCGACGAGACACCTGCCGGCAAGGTTATTCGCGCCGAGGTGCCACTGGGGGAGATGTTCGGCTATGCCACCTCGATGCGTTCGATGACCCAGGGGCGAGCCAGCTACACCATGGAGTTCACCCGTTATGCCGAGGCACCGGCGAGCATTGCCGATGGCATCGTGAAGAAGACGCGCGGCGAGTGATCGAACGAGGGCTTTGCCCTCGATCGCCGGCAAGCCGGCTCCCACAGGGATCTGAAGTATTGATCCGATCGGCGTGGGAGCCGGCTTGCCGGCGATGGCATCACCACCGATTCACTGCTGTTCGCCCGCCCGCTTCAACAACTTCTTGCAGCGCTCCGACAGGTGCACCACGCGCAAGGGCTTACCCGCCTTGGCATAACGCTCGCGCAAGGTCTTCAACGCCGCAATCGCCGAATAGTCGACAAAGCTCAGGTGCTTGCAGTCCAGGGTCACCTTGACCGGGTCGTTCGCCGGGTCGAACTGGTCGAGAAAGGCCGTGGTCGAGGCAAAGAACAGCGTGCCGTGCACCTGGTAATGCTTGCTCCCTTCAGCATCCTCATGGCTTTCGGCATACAGCTCCCGCGCATGCTGCCAGGCGAAATTGATCGCTGCGATGACAATGCCGAACATCACCGCCGTGGCCAGGTCGGTGAACACCGTCACCACGGTCACCGCAATGATGGCCAGCACATCGCTCACCGGCACCTTGTGCAACACCCGCAAGGACGCCCAGGCGAAGGTCTGCTGAGCCACCACGAACATCACCCCGACCAGTGCCGCCAGCGGAATGCGCTCGATCAGTGGCGACAGGAACAGCACGAACAGCAGGATCATGACCCCGGCGACCACCCCCGACAGCCGGCCACGGCCATTGGAGCTGAGGTTGATCACGGTCTGCCCGATCATCGCGCAGCCACCCATGCCGCCACACAGGCCCGAGACCATGTTGGCCGCGCCCAGGGCCACGCACTCGCGGTCCGGGTAGCCGCGGCTTTCGGTGATTTCGTCGGTGAGGTTGAGGGTCAGCAGGGTTTCCAGCAATCCGACCATGGCCATCAGCACAGCGTAGGGGGCAATGATCTTCAGGGTTTCCAGGTTCCATGGCACGTCCGGCAAGGCCAGCGCCGGCAGGCCGCCGGCAATGTGCGCCATATCGCCGAGGGTGCGGGTCGGCAGGCCGAGCAGGTACACCAGCAATCCCACACCCAGGATCGCCACCAGTGCAGGTGGCACGGCACGGGTGAGCTTGGGCAGCACGTAGACCACCAGCATGGTCAACGCCACCAGGCCGATCATCAGGTACAGCGGCGCACCGCTGAGCCACTGCTCACCCTGCTTGAAGTGCTCCAGCTGGGCCAGGGCGATGACGATCGCCAGGCCATTGACGAAGCCGAGCATCACCGGGTACGGCACCAGGCGCACCAGCTTGCCCAGGCGCAACAGGCCGAACAGGATCATCACCACGCCGCCCAGCAGCACCGTGGCCAGCAGGTACTGCGCACCGTGCTGCACCACCAGGGCGACGATCACCACCGCCATGGAGCCCGCGGCGCCGGAGATCATGCCCGGCCGGCCGCCGAACAGCGCGGTCAGGGTGCAGATGATGAAGGCGCCGTACAGGCCCATCAGCGGGTTGAGGTGAGCGACCAGGGCGAAGGCGATGCATTCGGGCACCAGGGCGAAAGACGTGGTCAGGCCGGCGAGCACGTCGGCGCGAAGTCGGGCGGGTTTCATGAATATCCTGTGGCGCAGTCCGGGTGGACGGTACGAAAAAACGAAGGAGCGCGATGTTACGGATTTTGTCGCACAGCAGCCACCGCCAGCACGATCACACCGGCGAGAAAGGAAAGCGTGTGATCTACACCCGGCATAATCATGGCAAATTTGCCATCATGTTGATTCCACCTGCGGAGATCATGGACATGCCGCTACGCCCTCTTTTCGTTTCCCTGCTGCTGGCTGCGAGCCTGACGGCCCAGGCGGCCACCGAAGTGGTGCCGCTGCAGCACCGCAGCAGTGCCGAGCTGCTGCCCGCCGCCCAGTCTTTCATCGGCAAGGACGGCAGCGTCACCGCGTTCGAGAACAAGCTGATCGTCAACGCCAGCCCCGAGCGCATCGACGACTTGCGCACCCTGCTGCTGCAACTGGACACCGCCCCCAAGCGCCTGTTGATCAGCGTCGACAACAACGACAGCAACTTTCAGGACGATCGCGGCAATGCCCGCGTCATCCACTACGGCACCAGCAACCGTGAGGGAGGTCTGCAGCAGATCCAGGCCAGCGAAGGCCAGCCGGCGCTGATCCAGGTCGGCCAGAGCATCCCGGTGACCAGCACCAGCACCGACGGTTATGGGCGCATTCAGAGCAACACCGAATACCGCAACGTGACCCAAGGCTTCTACGTCACGCCGAGCTTGAGTGGCGAGACGGTTCGTCTGCAAATAAGCAGCAATAACGACAGAATCAGCCGGGAACGTGCCGATGTAGTGAACGTGCAAAGCACCGACACGACAGTCACTGGCAGGCTGGGCGAGTGGATCACCCTGGCAGGCTACAACCAGCAATCCCAAGCCGGCCGGGATGCATCAAGCCGCACCTACAGCACCCAACGGGGTGAAAACATGACGCTGCGCGTCAAAGTCGACCTTCTCGACGGATCCCAGGCAAATCAAGGCCTCGACCAACGGCCTTGAAACTGACCCGCAAGTCGCACCAGACCAAAGATGTAGTAAGTGAAAAAAACCACTACAAAACATTTGACAGGTACTTTTTCCCAAGGGCATGATGGCCTCGCTCCCGCTAATCAGGGGCCCTGGCAAGGGCCTTCGAGGCGTACTCCTCCCACCCCTGGAGGCGCCTCGTGTCTATACGGCCCACAAGGCGGTTCGACGGGATTGCGACTGCAACGAAGAAGTTGTCCCGAGGGACGGAAGCGCATCACCGCAGTACTGGCAATCGCGTAGCACCGCAGCAAGGCAACCACGAGCCGACCTGCTGGCGCACACCTTCGCCCGGCCTGCACACCCCTTCCCCTTCGAGCCTTCGCGTTCGCCGCCGCACTCCCCCGAACAGGACAGCCGCCAGTTCCCTGATTCGCTTCGTGAGCATCAACACAATTACCCCAAGATCGATGCGACGAGGTTTATTTCCATGGCACTGACACGCGAACAGCAAATTGCAGCCCTCGAGAAAGACTGGGCCGAAAACCCGCGCTGGAAAGGCGTGACCCGTACCTACACCGCCGCTGATGTCGTTCGCCTGCGTGGCTCTCTGCAGCCGGAGCACACCTTTGCTCGCCAAGGTGCAGAAAAACTGTGGAAGCTGGTCACCGAAGGTGCCCACCCGTCCTTCCGCCCAGAAAAAGATTTCGTCAACTGCATGGGCGCCCTGACCGGCGGCCAGGCAGTACAGCAGGTAAAAGCCGGCATCCAGGCCATCTACCTGTCTGGCTGGCAAGTGGCCGCCGACAACAACTCGGCCGAGTCCATGTACCCTGACCAGTCGCTGTACCCGGTCGACTCGGTACCGACCGTGGTCAAGCGCATCAACAACGCCTTCCGCCGTGCCGACCAGATCCAGTGGAAAGCGGGCAAGAACCCAGGCGACGACGGCTACATCGACTACTTCGCGCCGATCGTGGCCGACGCTGAAGCCGGTTTCGGTGGCGTACTGAACGCCTACGAGCTGATGAAGAACATGATCGAAGCGGGCGCCGCCGGCGTGCACTTCGAAGACCAGCTGGCTTCGGTGAAGAAGTGCGGCCACATGGGTGGCAAGGTACTGGTACCGACCCAGGAAGCCGTGCAGAAACTGGTTGCAGCGCGCCTGGCCGCTGACGTTTCGGGCGTGCCGACCATCATCCTGGCCCGTACCGACGCCAACGCCGCCGACCTGCTGACCAGCGACTGCGACCCTTACGACCAGCCGTTCGTGATCGGCGAGCGTACCCGTGAAGGCTTCTACAAGGTGCGCGCCGGCCTCGACCAGGCCATCGCCCGCGGCCTGGCCTACGCGCCATACGCCGACCTGATCTGGTGTGAAACCGCCAAGCCGGACCTGGACGAAGCCCGCCGCTTCGCCGAAGCGATCAAGAAGGAATACCCGGACCAGATCCTGTCGTACAACTGCTCGCCTTCCTTCAACTGGAAGAAGAACCTGGACGACGCCACCATCGCCAAGTTCCAGCGCGAACTGTCGGCCATGGGTTACAAGCACCAGTTCATCACCCTGGCCGGCATCCACAACATGTGGCACGGCATGTTCAACCTGGCGCACGACTACGCCCGCAACGACATGACTGCCTACGTGAAGTTGCAGGAGCAGGAATTCGCCGACGCCAGCAAAGGCTACACCTTCGTGGCGCACCAGCAGGAAGTGGGCACTGGCTACTTCGACGACATGACCACCGTGATCCAGGGTGGCGCTTCGTCGGTGACTGCTCTGACCGGTTCGACCGAGGAAGAGCAGTTCCACTGATAACCGTGGGCTGTTGAAAGCAGGCCCGGGATTCGCGAGGATCCCGGGCCTTTTTTTGCCTGCTGTGGCCCTATCGCCGGCAAGCCGGCTCCCACACCGAACGTATCGCACTGAAGATCCCTGTGGGAGCCGGCTTGCCGGCGATAGGGCCACAGCAGAATCCAGGATCCGGACTATGCTTGGGGCAGCCCAGCAGCAAGGACCGCCCATGCCTCGTCCAAGCCATCTGCTCATCATCGCCGTCGCAGCCGCTGCCCTCTATATATATGCACTGGCCACCGGCAACGCCCTGCTCGGCCTCGTGTCCAAACCTGTTCCGGTGCTGGCCCTGATCGCCTGGATGCTCAGCGCGCCCGCCACACCGTATCGCCGCTGGATCACTATTGGCCTGGGCTTCTCTGTGCTCGGTGACATGCTGCTGGCCATCCCCGCCGACCTGTTCGTGTTCGGCCTGGCCGCCTTCCTCTGCGCGCACCTCGCCTACCTGCGCGCCTACTACAGCCAGACCCGGCGAGCAGCGCTACCCGCGCTGCTATTGAGCACCATCACCGGCATCACCCTGCTCGGCGTACTGGCCAGCCACGGCCTCGGTCCGCTGTTGATACCCGTGGCCGTTTACGCACTGGCGATCAGCGCCATGCTCTGGCGCGCGCTGGCCTGCGGCGGCGCCGCTGCGATGGGCGCTTGCCTGTTCGTGTTCTCCGACAGCCTGATCGGCATCGACCGTTTCGTCAGCCCGTTCGCCGCCGCGCCCTACCTGATCATCCTGGCCTACTGGCTCGGCCAATGGGCGATCGCTTCATCCGCTCGCAACGGCTTAGGCGGCAAAGTATTGACCCAGAGCGGTACACGCGGAATGGAAAACTGCTAGAACAAGAGTCTTTCGCATTTGCAAGCGGGGGGTATATCCCAGATGAACTTTGCAAGGCTCAGCAAGGACAAAGTTTCAGATACCAGCTCAAACGATATTAATTATCATTACCAAGTTAGTGTTTCGTTACGCTGGGCAAGAAACATAATTAACAAAACCGTTCGCAATGCCCGAATTTCAAGGCTTTCAGCCAGTTACGAGGGATTTTTATTCTTAATGCTACGAATAAATTTGCGACAGAAATTTTACTTGCACCGGGTTTACCCATAAAATCAGCCCGATTGATTCAGCTGCGACATTTGGTCACTGCACCTGCGACACCACGTCGCCGCTCTACTTATTTCAGACTGCAGAGCTGGGTCTCTGTATAAGGATCTCTAGCATGTCCGATTCGGCAGGACTCATCGCCCACAACTGGGGCTTTGCCATCTTCCTCCTGGGTGTCGTCGGCCTGTGTGCCTTCATGCTCGGCCTCTCCAGCCTGCTCGGTAGCAAGGCCTGGGGCCGCGCCAAGAACGAACCCTTCGAATCCGGCATGCTGCCTACCGGCAGCGCTCGCCTGCGCCTGTCCGCCAAATTCTATCTGGTCGCGATGCTGTTCGTGATCTTCGATATCGAAGCCCTCTTTCTCTTTGCATGGTCTGTGTCCGTCCGCGAAAGCGGCTGGACCGGATTCGTCGAAGCACTCGTTTTCATAGCAATTCTGTTGGCAGGTCTTGTCTACCTATGGCGCGTCGGGGCACTTGATTGGGCTCCCGAAGGTCGCCGCAAGCGGCAAGCGAAGCTGAAACAATGAGGCTTTGGCATGCAATACAATCTCACCAGAATCGATCCGGATGCGCCCAACGAGCAGTACCCGGTCGGTGAACGGGAAACCGTCACCGATCAGCTGCTAGAGGACCAGGTCCACAAGAACATCTACATGGGGAAACTCGAAGATGTGCTGCGTGGTGCGGTCAACTGGGGTCGCAAGAACTCCCTCTGGCCGTACAACTTCGGCCTTTCCTGCTGCTACGTGGAAATG
This sequence comes from Pseudomonas sp. GM84, assembly GCF_000282535.1. Classification (GTDB taxonomy): domain Bacteria; phylum Pseudomonadota; class Gammaproteobacteria; order Pseudomonadales; family Pseudomonadaceae; genus Aquipseudomonas. The sequence continues at coordinate 8,904 of NZ_AKJC01000199.1, forward strand.
ACCACGGCCTTCACGGCGCCCCACGACATCGCCCGCTTCGGCGCCGAAGTCATCCGGGCATCGCCGCGTCAGGCCGACTTCATGGTCATTGCCGGTACCTGCTTCGTCAAGATGGCGCCGATCATCCAGCGCCTGTACGAGCAGATGCTCGAGCCGAAGTGGGTCATCTCCATGGGTTCGTGCGCCAACTCCGGCGGCATGTACGACATCTACTCGGTCGTTCAGGGGGTCGACAAGTTCCTCCCCGTGGACGTCTATGTGCCTGGCTGCCCGCCACGCCCTGAGGCTTTCCTGCAAGGCTTGATGCTGCTGCAGGAGTCGATCGGCCAAGAACGACGCCCGCTTTCCTGGGTTGTTGGTGATCAAGGTATTTACCGTGCCGAGATGCCAGCCCAGAAAGACCTGCGTCGTGAGCAGCGCATTGCAGTAACCAACCTGCGCAGCCCCGACGAAGTCTGATCCAGCGACCTGCCGCCCGCTCCCGAAGGAGCCGGCGGCCTGGCTTCATTCTTAACGTTGACCCAAAGCGACCGAGACCATGACAGCGGACAACGCTATTTTTATTCCGCCCTACAAGGCTGACGACCAGGATGTGGTCGTCGAACTGCACAACCGTTTTGGCGCCGAAGCATTCGTCGCCCAGGAAACCCGCACCGGCATGCCCGTGCTGTGGGTCAAGCGCGCCCAGCTCAAAGAGGTGCTCAGCTTCCTGCGCGGTGTCACCAAGCCCTACAGCATGCTGTACGACCTGCACGGTGTCGACGAGCGCCTGCGCACCCAGCGCCGTGGCCTGCCCGCCGCCGATTTCAGCGTGTTCTACCACCTGCTGTCGGTAGAACGTAACAGCGACGTGATGATCAAGGTGTCGCTCAGCGAAGGCGACCTGAACCTGCCGACCGTGACCGGCATCTGGCCAAACGCCAACTGGTACGAGCGCGAAGTCTGGGACATGTTCGGCATCGACTTTGCCGGCCACCCACACCTGAGCCGCATCATGATGCCGCCCACCTGGGAAGGTCACCCGCTGCGCAAGGACTACCCAGCCCGTGCCACCGAGTTCGATCCCTACAGCCTGACCCTGGCCAAGCAGCAGCTTGAAGAGGAATCGGCACGCTTCAACCCGGAAGCCTGGGGCATGAAGCGTCAGGGCGCCAACGAGGACTACATGTTCCTCAACCTCGGCCCGAACCACCCTTCGGCCCACGGTGCCTTCCGCATCGTCCTGCAGCTGGACGGTGAAGAGATCGTCGACTGCGTCCCGGACATCGGTTACCACCACCGTGGCGCCGAGAAGATGGCCGAGCGCCAGTCCTGGCACAGCTTCATCCCCTACACCGACCGTATCGACTACCTCGGCGGGGTGATGAACAACCTGCCGTACGTACTGGCCGTCGAGAAGCTGGCGGGCATCAAGGTGCCGCAGAAGGTCGACGTGATTCGCATCATGCTGGCCGAGTTCTTCCGCATCACCAGCCACCTGCTGTTCCTGGGTACCTACATCCAGGACGTCGGCGCCATGACCCCGGTGTTCTTCACCTTCACCGACCGTCAGCGCGCCTACACCGTGATTGAAGCGATCACCGGTTTCCGCCTGCACCCGGCCTGGTACCGCATCGGTGGCGTCGCCCACGACCTGCCGCGCGGCTGGGACAAGCTGGTCAAGGACTTCGTCGATTGGCTGCCAAAGCGCCTGGACGAATACACCAAGGCCGCCCTGCAGAACAGCATCCTCAAGGGCCGTACCGTCGGCGTTGCCGCGTACAACACCAAGGAAGCGCTGGAATGGGGCACCACCGGTGCCGGCCTGCGTTCCACCGGTTGCGACTTCGACCTGCGTAAAGCACGTCCCTACTCCGGTTACGAGAACTTCGAGTTCGAAGTACCGCTGGCCCACAACGGCGATGCCTACGATCGCTGCATGGTCCGTGTCGAGGAGATGCGCCAGAGTATCCGCATCATCGACCAGTGCCTGCGCAACATGCCGGAAGGCCCGTACAAGGCGGATCACCCGCTGACCACGCCGCCACCGAAAGAGCGCACCCTGCAGCACATCGAAACCTTGATCACGCACTTCCTGCAAGTCTCGTGGGGCCCGGTCATGCCGGCCAACGAGTCGTTCCAGATGATCGAGGCGACCAAGGGCATCAACAGTTACTACCTGACGAGCGATGGCGGCACCATGAGCTACCGCACCCGGATCCGTACCCCGAGCTACCCGCACCTGCAGCAGATCCCTTCGGTGATCAAAGGCAGCATGGTCGCCGACCTCATTGCGTACCTGGGCAGTATCGACTTCGTTATGGCTGACGTGGACCGCTAAGCATGAACAGCACGCTTATCCAGACTGACCGTTTCGCCCTGAGCGAAACCGAGCGCTCGGCCATCGAGCACGAGATGCATCACTACGAGGACCCGCGCGCGGCGTCCATCGAAGCCCTGAAGATCGTCCAGAAGGAACGTGGCTGGGTGCCGGACGGCGCCATTCACGCCATCGGTGAAGTGCTGGGCATTCCTGCCAGCGACGTCGAGGGCGTGGCCACCTTCTACAGCCAGATCTTCCGCCAGCCGGTCGGCCGTCACATCATCCGCGTGTGCGACAGCATGGTCTGCTACATCGGCGGCCATGAGTCGGTCGTCAGCCAGATCCAGAGCGAACTGGGCATCGGCCTGGGCCAGACCACCCCGGACGGCCGTTTCACCCTGCTGCCGGTGTGCTGCCTGGGCAACTGCGACAAGGCCCCGGCGCTGATGATCGACGACGACACCTTTGGCGACGTGCAGCCTGCTGGCGTCACCAAGCTGCTGGAGGGTTACGTATGACCATCACTTCCTTCGGCCCGGCCAACCGCATCGCGCGTTCGGCCGAAACCCACCCGCTGACCTGGCGCCTGCGTGACGACGGCGAGCCGGTCTGGCTTGCCGAATACGAGTCCAAGAACGGCTACGCCGCTGCCCGCAAGGCGCTGGCGCAGATGTCGCAGGACGACATCGTCCAGGCCGTCAAGGACTCCGGCCTCAAGGGTCGTGGCGGCGCGGGCTTCCCCACTGGCGTGAAGTGGGGCCTGATGCCCAAAGACGAATCCATGAACATCCGCTACCTGCTGTGCAACGCGGACGAAATGGAGCCGAACACCTGGAAGGACCGCATGCTGATGGAGCAACAGCCCCATCTGCTGGTCGAGGGCATGCTGATCAGCGCCCGCGCCCTGAAGGCCTACCGTGGCTACATCTTCCTGCGTGGCGAGTACACCACCGCGGCGAAGAACCTCAACCGTGCCATCGACGAAGCCAAGGCCGCAGGCCTGCTGGGCAAGAACATCCTCGGGTCGGGCTTCGACTTCGAGCTGTTCGTGCACACCGGTGCCGGGCGCTACATCTGCGGTGAAGAAACCGCACTGATCAACTCGCTGGAAGGCCGCCGCGCCAACCCGCGCTCCAAGCCGCCCTTCCCTGCCGCCGTGGGCGTATGGGGCAAGCCGACCTGCGTGAACAACGTCGAGACGCTGTGCAACGTGCCGGCCATCGTCGCCAACGGCAACGACTGGTACAAGTCGCTGGCCCGTGAAGGCAGCGAAGACCACGGCACCAAGCTGATGGGCTTCTCCGGCAAGGTGAAGAACCCGGGCCTGTGGGAGCTGCCGTTCGGCGTCACCGCCCGCGAGCTGTTCGAAGACTACGCCGGCGGCATGCGCGATGGCTTCAAGCTCAAGTGCTGGCAGCCAGGCGGCGCCGGTACCGGTTTCCTGCTGCCCGAGCACCTCGACGCACAGATGTACGCCGGTGGCATCGCCAAGGTTGGCACCCGGATGGGTACGGGCCTGGCCATGGCGGTGGACGACAGCGTCAACATGGTCTCGCTGCTGCGCAACATGGAAGAGTTCTTCGCCCGCGAATCGTGCGGCTGGTGCACCCCCTGCCGTGACGGCCTGCCGTGGAGCGTGAAGATGCTGCGCGCACTGGAGAAAGGCCAGGGCCGCGCCGAAGACATCGAGACCCTGCTGGGTCTGGTCAACTTCCTCGGCCCAGGCCGTACCTTCTGTGCTCACGCACCGGGTGCCGTCGAGCCGTTGGGCAGTGCCATCAAATACTTCCGCTCGGAATTCGAGGCCGGTGTCGCGCCAGCAAGTGCTGCCGATGCCCTGCGCCCGAGTTTGGCGAAGCCGATCGTGGTCGGCGCATAACAAGATGAGATGCGGGTGGTCCGTGCCACCCGCCAGCCTGCAGGCCGGCCCGAACGATTCGTGGCGGGCCGCAGGCTCACCGATTTCCATTAGCCACGCCCGCTCACGCGGGCCAACGAAGAACTTTGAACAATGGCCACTATCCACGTAGACGGCAAAGCGCTCGAAGTCAACGGTGCAGACAACCTGTTACAGGCGTGTCTGTCGCTCGGCCTCGACATCCCTTATTTCTGCTGGCACCCGGCGCTTGGTAGCGTTGGCGCCTGCCGGCAGTGTGCAGTCAAGCAGTACACCGACGAGAACGACACCCGTGGTCGTATCGTCATGTCCTGCATGACCCCTGCCTCCGACGGCACCTGGATTTCCATCGACGATGACGAGTCCAAGGCGTTCCGCGCCAGCGTCGTCGAATGGCTGATGACCAACCACCCGCACGACTGCCCCGTGTGCGAGGAAGGCGGTCACTGCCACCTGCAGGACATGACGGTAATGACCGGCCACAACGAGCGCCGCTACCGTTTCACCAAGCGTACCCACCAGAACCAGGACCTCGGCCCGTTCATCGCCCACGAGATGAACCGCTGCATCGCCTGCTACCGCTGCGTGCGCTACTACAAGGACTACGCCGGTGGTACCGACCTGGGTGTCTACGGTGCCCACGACAACGTGTACTTCGGCCGCGTTGAAGACGGCGTGCTGGAGAGCGAGTTCTCCGGCAACCTGACCGAGGTCTGCCCGACCGGCGTGTTCACCGACAAGACCCACTCCGAGCGCTACAACCGCAAGTGGGACATGCAGTTCGCCCCGAGCATCTGCCACGGTTGCTCCAGCGGCTGCAACATCAGCCCGGGCGAGCGCTACGGCGAACTGCGCCGGATCGAGAACCGTTTCAACGGCTCGGTCAACCAGTACTTCCTGTGCGACCGTGGCCGCTTCGGCTACGGCTACGTCAACCGCACCGATCGCCCGCGCCAGCCGTTCCTCGCCGATGGCACCAAGCTGGGCCTGGACGCCGCCCTGGACAAGGCCGCCGACCTGCTGCGCGGTCGCACCATCGTCGGTATCGGCTCGCCACGCGCCAGCCTGGAAAGCAACTACGGCCTGCGTGAACTGGTCGGCGCCGACTACTTCTACTCCGGTATGGAAGCCGGCGAACTGGCCCGCGTGCGCCTGGCCCTCAACGTGCTGAACAACAGCCCGCTGCCTGTGCCGACCCTGCGCGACATCGAAGACCACGACGCCGTGTTCGTGCTCGGTGAAGACCTGACCCAGACCGCTGCCCGCGTCGCCCTGGCCGTGCGCCAGGCCACCAAAGGCAAGGCCGAAGCCATGGCCGAGGCCATGAAAGTGCAGCCATGGCTCGACGCCGCGGTGAAAAACATCGGCCAGCACGCGCTGTACCCGCTGTTCATCGCTTCGCTGGCTGAAACCAAGCTGGACGACGTTGCCGAAGAATGCGTGCACGCAGCACCTGCCGACCTGGCCCGCATCGGCTTCGCCGTGGCCCACGCCATCGACCCGAGCGCCCCAGCAGTGGCCGGGCTGGACCAGGAAGCGCAAGCCCTGGCCCAACGCATCGCCGACGCCCTGGTCGCGGCCAAGCGCCCGCTGGTCATCGCCGGTACTTCCCTGGCCGACCCGGCCCTGATCGAAGCCGCCGCCAACATCGCCAAGGCCCTGAAGCTGCGCGAGAAGAACGGCTCGCTGAGCCTGGTCGTGCCTGAGGCCAACAGCCTGGGCCTGGCCATGATGGGTGGCGAGTCCGTCGATGCCGCACTGGATGCGGTCATCAGCGGCAAGGCCGATGCCATCGTGGTACTGGAAAACGACCTGTACGCCCGCGTACCGGCCGCCAAGGTCGACGCAGCCCTGGCTGCTGCCAAGGTGGTGATCGTTGCCGACCACTCCAAGACTGCGACCCTCGACCGCGCCCACCTGGTGCTGCCAGCCGCCTCCTTCGCCGAAGGCGACGGTACCCTGGTCAGCCAGGAAGGCCGTGCCCAGCGCTTCTTCCAGGTGTTCGACCCGCAGTACCTGGACAGCAGCATCCTGATCCACGAAGGCTGGCGCTGGATGCACGCCCTGCGTGCCACCCTGCTGAACAAGCCGGTCGACTGGACCCAGCTGGATCACGTCACCAGCGCCTGCGCCGAAGCCACGCCACAACTGGCCGGCATCGTCGGTGCAGCGCCTTCCGCCGCGTTCCGCATCAAGGGCATGAAACTGGCCCGTGAGCCGCTGCGCTACTCCGGCCGTACCGCCATGCGCGCCAACATCAGCGTGCACGAGCCGCGTACCCCGCAAGACAAGGACACCGCGTTCGCCTTCTCCATGGAAGGCTACTCGGGCTCCGCCGAACCGCGCCAGCAGGTGCCGTTCGCCTGGTCGCCGGGCTGGAACTCGCCGCAAGCCTGGAACAAGTTCCAGGACGAGGTCGGTGGCCACCTGCGTGCCGGTGACCCAGGCGTGCGCCTGATCGAATCGCAAGGCGATCGCCTGAACTGGTTCAGCGCCATTCCGGGTGCCTTCAACCCGGCCCGTGGCAGCTGGACCGCGGTACCGTTCTTCCACCTGTTCGGCAGCGAAGAAAGCTCCTCGCGCGCCGCTCCGGTACAAGAGCGCATTCCAGCCGCCTACGTGGCCCTGGCCAAGTCCGAAGCCGACCGCCTGGGCGTCAACGAAGGTGCCCTGCTGAGCTTGAACGTCGCCGGTGTGTCGCTGCGCCTGCCGCTGCGTATCAATGAAGAACTGGGCGCTGGCCTGGTTGCGCTGCCGAAAGGCCTGGCTGGCATTCCGCCTGCCATCTTCGGTGCATCCGTCGAAGGTCTGCAGGAGGCAGCACAATGAGCTGGTTCACCCCCGAAGTGATCGATGTGATCCTCACCGTGGTCCGGGCCATCGTGGTCCTGCTCGCGGTGGTGGTCTGCGGCGCGCTGCTCAGCTTCGTCGAGCGCCGTCTGCTGGGCTGGTGGCAGGACCGTTACGGTCCGAACCGTGTCGGCCCGTTCGGCATGTTCCAGATCGCCGCCGACATGCTGAAGATGTTCTTCAAGGAAGACTGGAACCCACCCTTCGTCGACCGCATGATCTTCACCCTGGCGCCGGTCGTGGCCATGAGTGCCCTGCTGATCGCCTTCAGCATCATCCCGATCACTCCGCTGTGGGGCGTCGCCGACCTGAACATCGGTCTGCTGTTCTTCTTCGCCATGGCTGGGCTTTCGGTGTACGCCGTACTGTTCGCCGGCTGGTCGTCGAACAACAAGTACGCCCTGCTCGGCAGCCTGCGGGCTTCGGCACAGACCGTGTCGTACGAAGTGTTCCTGGGCCTGGCGCTGATGGGCGTGGTGGTGCAGGTGGGCTCGTTCAACATGCGCGACATCGTTGAATACCAGGCACAGAACCTGTGGTTCATCATTCCGCAGTTCTTCGGCTTCTGCACCTTCTTCATCGCTGGCGTCGCCGTGACTCACCGTCACCCGTTCGACCAGCCGGAAGCGGAACAGGAACTGGCCGACGGCTACCACATCGAGTATGCCGGCATGAAATGGGGCATGTTCTTCGTCGGTGAGTACATCGGCATCATCCTCATCTCGGCGCTGCTGGTGACCCTGTTCTTCGGTGGCTGGCACGGTCCGTTCGGCCTGCTGCCTCAGGTACCGTTCCTGTGGTTCGCGCTGAAGACCGCGTTCTTCATCATGCTGTTCATCCTGCTGCGCGCCTCGATCCCGCGCCCACGCTATGACCAGGTGATGGACTTCAGCTGGAAGTTCTGCCTGCCGCTGACCCTGATCAATTTGCTGGTGACCGCTGCGCTCGTGCTCTACAACACGCCAGCCGTCGCGGCCCAGTGAGGATTTGACCCATGTTCAAGTATATCGGCGACATCGTTAAGGGCACCGGCACTCAGCTGCGCAGCCTGGCCATGGTGTTCTCCCACGGGTTCCGCAAGCGCGACACCCTGCAGTACCCCGAAGAGCCCGTGTACCTGCCGCCACGCTACCGTGGCCGCATCGTCCTCACCCGCGACCCCGATGGCGAGGAGCGCTGCGTAGCGTGCAACCTCTGCGCGGTGGCCTGCCCGGTCGGCTGCATCTCGCTGCAGAAGGCCGAGACCGAGGACGGTCGTTGGTACCCGGAGTTCTTCCGCATCAACTTCTCGCGTTGCATTTTCTGCGGCCTGTGTGAAGAAGCGTGCCCGACCACCGCGATCCAGCTGACTCCGGATTTCGAAATGGCCGAGTTCAAGCGTCAGGACCTGGTGTACGAGAAAGAAGATCTGCTGATCTCCGGCCCCGGCAAGAACCCTGACTACAACTTCTACCGTGTTGCGGGTATGGCAATCGCTGGCAAGCCGAAAGGCTCTGCACAGAACGAAGCCGAGCCGATCAACGTGAAGAGCTTGCTCCCATAAGGACAGAAAGATGGAATTCGCTTTCTACTTCGCATCCGGGATCGCCGTGGTTTCCACCCTTCGGGTGGTAACCGGCACCAACCCTGTGCACGCCCTGCTCTACCTGATCATTTCGCTGATTTCCGTGGCAATGATCTTCTTCGCCCTGGGTGCGCCGTTCGCCGGCGCCCTGGAAGTGATCGCCTACGCCGGCGCCATCATGGTGCTGTTCGTGTTCGTGGTGATGATGCTCAACCTCGGGCCGGCTTCGGTCGCCCAGGAACGGGGCTGGCTCAAGCCCGGTATCTGGGCGGGGCCGGTGATCCTCGGCGCGCTGCTGCTGCTGGAGCTGCTGTACGTACTGTTCGTCGCCCCGAGCGGCGCGGCCATCAGCGGTACCACCGTGGACGCCAAGGCCGTGGGCATCAGCCTGTTCGGCCCTTACCTGCTGGTGGTCGAACTGGCTTCGATGCTGCTGCTTGCCGCGGCCGTCACCGCCTTCCACCTGGGCCGCAACGAGGCGAAGGAGTAAATCATGGGTGCTATCCCTCTCGAGCATGGTCTGGCGGTCGCCGGCATCCTGTTCTGCTTAGGTCTGGTTGGCCTGATGGTCCGCCGCAACATCCTCTTCGTGCTCATGAGCCTGGAAGTCATGATGAACGCCTCTGCCCTGGCGTTCATCGTCGCCGGTGCCCGTTGGGTGCAACCCGACGGCCAGGTGATGTTCATTCTGGTGATCAGCCTGGCAGCCGCCGAGGCCAGTATCGGCCTGGCAATCCTGCTGCAGCTGTATCGCCGCTTCCACACTCTCGACATCGATGCTGCCAGTGAGATGCGCGGATGAACCTTATCTTCCTGACTTTCGTCTTCCCCCTGATCGGCTTCCTGCTGCTGTCGTTCTCGCGCGGGCGGTTCTCGGAGAACCTGTCCGCGCTGATCGGCGTCGGTTCGGTCGGCCTTTCGGCGGCCGTGGCCGCCTACGTGATCTGGCAGTTCAACGTCGCCCCGCCTGAAGGCGGCGCGTACAGCCAGCTGCTGTGGCAGTGGATGTCGGTGGACGGCTTCGCGCCGAACTTCACCCTGTACGTGGATGGCCTGTCGGTCACCATGCTCGGCGTGGTGACCGGTGTCGGCTTCCTGATCCACCTGTTCGCTTCCTGGTACATGCGTGGCGAAGCGGGTTACTCGCGCTTCTTCGCGTACACCAACCTGTTCATCGCCAGCATGCTGTTCCTGGTGCTGGGCGACAACCTGCTGTTCATCTACTTCGGTTGGGAAGGCGTGGGCCTGTGCTCGTACCTGTTGATCGGTTTCTACTACAGCAACCGCAACAACGGTAACGCCGCACTCAAGGCCTTCATCGTCACCCGTATCGGCGACGTGTTCATGGCCATCGGCCTGTTCATCCTGTTCGCCCAGCTGGGTACCCTGAACGTGCAGGAACTGCTGGTGCTGGCACCGCAGAAGTTCCAGGCTGGCGATTTCTGGATGGAGCTGGCGACCCTGATGCTGCTGGGTGGCGCGGTTGGTAAATCGGCCCAGCTGCCGCTGCAGACCTGGCTGGCCGACGCCATGGCGGGCCCGACCCCGGTTTCGGCACTGATCCACGCGGCAACCATGGTGACCGCGGGCGTGTACCTGATCGCCCGTACCAACGGCCTGTTCCTGCTGGCGCCGGACATCCTGCACCTGGTCGGCGTCGTCGGCGGCGTGACCCTGGTCCTGGCCGGCTTCGCTGCCCTGGTTCAGACCGACATCAAGCGTATCCTCGCCTACTCGACCATGAGCCAGATCGGCTACATGTTCCTGGCCCTGGGCGTGGGTGCCTGGGACGCGGCGATCTTCCACCTGATGACCCACGCCTTCTTCAAGGCCCTGCTGTTCCTTGCTTCCGGTGCGGTGATCGTTGCCTGCCACCACGAGCAGAACATCTTCAAGATGGGCGGCCTGTGGAAGAAACTGCCGCTGGCCTATGCCAGCTTCGTGGTCGGTGGTGCTGCCCTGGCTGCCCTGCCGATCGTGACCGTGGGCTTCTACTCCAAGGACGAGATCCTCTGGGAAGCCTTCGCCAGCGGCAACAGCGGCCTGCTGTACGCTGGCCTGGTCGGTGCGTTCATGACCTCGCTGTACACCTTCCGCCTGATCTTCATCGCCTTCCACGGCGAAGCCAAGACCGAAGCCCACGCCGGCCACGGCATCAGCCACTGGCTGCCACTGGGCGTGCTGATCGTGCTGTCGACCTTCGTCGGCGCCTGGATCCACCCGCCGCTGGCAGGCGTGCTGCCTGAAAGCGCCGGCCACGCCGGTGGCGAAGCCAAGCACGCGCTGGAAATCACCTCGGGCGCCATCGCCATCGCCGGTATCCTGCTGGCCGCGGTGCTGTTCCTGGGCAAGCGTCGCCTGGTTTCGGCCATCGCCAACAGCGGCATCGGCCGCGTCCTGTCGGCCTGGTGGTTCGCCGCCTGGGGCTTCGACTGGATCTACGACAAGCTCTTCGTCAAACCTTACCTGCTGATCAGCCACATCCTGCGCAAGGACCCGGTTGACCGCAGCATCGGCCTGATCCCTCGGATGGCTCGCGGCGGCCACGTCGCCATGAGCAAGACCGAGACTGGCCAGCTGCGCTGGTACACCGCCTCGATCGCCGTCGGTGCCGTGCTGGTCATCGGTGCCGTGGTAGTGGCCGCGGTATGACTATGAATCTTGCGACTTTGCCAAAGGAAACCAACCCGTCATGATTTTGCCTTGGCTGATCCTGATCCCCTTCATCGGCGGCTTCCTGTGCTGGCTGGGTGAGCGCTTCGGCGCCACCCTGCCACGCTGGATCGCACTGCTGACCATGTCCCTGCTGCTCGGCATCGGCCTGTGGCTGTGGGGCACCGGTGACTACACCCTGGCCCCTGCTCCGGGCGCCGAACCTGCCTGGGCCCTGGAATACAAAGTCCAGTGGATCAAGCGCTTCGGCATCAGCATCCACCTGGCCCTGGACGGCCTGTCGCTGCTGATGATCCTGCTTACCGGCCTGCTCGGTGTGCTGTCGGTACTGTGCTCCTGGAAAGAGATCCAGCGCCACGTCGGCTTCTTCCACCTCAACCTGATGTGGATCCTCGGCGGCGTGGTCGGTGTGTTCCTGGCCCTGGACCTGTTCCTGTTCTTCTTCTTCTGGGAAATGATGCTGGTGCCGATGTATTTCCTCATCGCGCTCTGGGGTCACAGCTCGGCAGACGGCAAGAAGACCCGGATCTACGCCGCCACCAAGTTCTTCATCTTCACTCAGGCCAGCGGCCTGATCATGCTGGTGGCGATCCTTGGCCTGGTGCTGGTCAACTACAACACCACCGGCGTGCTGACCTTCAACTACAGCGACCTGCTCAAGGCCGAGCTGCCAGCCGGCGTCGAGTACGTGCTGATGCTGGGCTTCTTCATCGCCTTCGCGGTGAAGCTGCCGGTAGTACCGTTCCACTCCTGGCTGCCTGACGCTCACGCCCAGGCACCGACCGCAGGTTCCGTGGACCTGGCGGGTATCTTGCTGAAGACTGCGGCCTACGGCCTGCTGCGCTTCGCCCTGCCGCTGTTCCCGAACGCTTCGGCCGAGTTCGCGCCGTTCGCCATGGCCCTGGGCCTGATCGGTATCTTCTACGGTGCCTTCCTGGCCTTTGCGCAAACCGACATCAAGCGCCTGATCGCCTTCTCCAGCGTCTCGCACATGGGCTTCGTGCTGATCGGTATCTACTCCGGCAGCCAGCAGGCCCTGCAAGGCGCGGTGATCCAGATGCTGGCCCACGGCCTGTCGGCCGCCGCGCTGTTCATCCTGTCCGGCCAGCTGTACGAGCGTCTGCACACCCGTGACATGCGTCAGATGGGCGGCCTGTGGCACCGCATCGCCTACCTGCCAGCCATCAGCCTGTTCTTCGCCGCTGCCTCCCTGGGCCTGCCAGGTACCGGCAACTTCGTCGGCGAGTTCCTGATCCTGATCGGCAGCTTCGCCAGCGTGCCGTGGATCACCGTCATCGCCACTACCGGCCTGGTGTTCGGCTCGGTCTACTCGCTGATCATGATCCACCGCGCCTACTTCGGCCCGGCCAAGGCCGAAGGCGTGCTGGCCGGCATGGACGGTCGCGAAATGATCATGGTCCTGGGCCTGGCGGTACTGCTGATCCTGCTGGGCGTGTATCCGCAGCCGTTCCTCGACACCTCTGCCGCCACCATGAGTGGTGTGCAGCAGTGGCTCGGTTCCGCTTTCACTCAACTCGCTTCGGCCCGGTAAGAGCGCTATGGAATTCACCACTCAACACTTCATCGCATTGGCGCCGATGCTGATCACCACCATCACCACGGTGGTGGTGATGCTGGCGATCGCCTGGAAGCGCAACCACTCGCAGACCTTCCTGCTGTCCACCGTGGGGCTGAACCTGGCCCTGCTGTCGATCCTGCCGGCGCTGAAAGTCGCGCCGCTGGCGGTCACCCCGCTGATCACCATCGACAAGTTCGCCTGCCTGTACATGGCGATCATCCTGGTGGCCACATTGGCCTGCGTCACCCTCGCCCACGCCTACCTCGGCGAAGGCTCCAAGGGCTACCCGGGCAACCGTGAAGAACTGTACCTGCTGCTGCTGATGTCGGCCCTCGGTGGCCTGGTGCTGGTCAGCGCCAACCACCTGGCCGGCCTGTTCATCGGCCTGGAGCTGCTGTCGGTGCCGGTCTACGGACTGGTGGCGTATGCCTTCTTCAACAAGCGCTCGCTGGAAGCCGGCATCAAGTACATGGTGCTGTCGGCCGCAGGCTCGGCCTTCCTGCTGTTCGGCATGGCCCTGCTGTACGCCGACGCTGGCAGCCTGAGCTTCGACCAGATCGGCAAGGCCCTGGCCACGACCAGCATGCCAAGCCTGCTGGCCCAGCTGGGCCTGGGCATGATGCTGGTCGGCCTGGCCTTCAAGCTGTCGCTGGTACCGTTCCACCTGTGGACCCCGGACGTGTACGAAGGCGCCCCGGCGCCGGTCGCTGCCTTCCTGGCCACCGCCAGCAAGGTCGCGGTCTTCGCCGTGGTCGTGCGCCTGTTCATGCTCTCCCCTGCCGCCAGCAGCGGCGTGCTGAGCACCGTACTGGCAGTCATCGCGGTCGCCTCGATCCTGATCGGCAACCTGCTGGCGCTGACCCAGAGCAACCTCAAGCGTCTGCTCGGTTACTCGTCCATCGCCCACTTCGGTTACCTGCTGATCGCCCTGGTGGCCAGCAAGGGCCTGGCCCTGGAAGCCATGGGCGTGTACTTGGTCACCTACGTGATCACCAGCCTCGGCGCTTTCGGTGTCATCACCCTGATGTCCTCGCCTTACGGCGGCCGTGATGCCGATGCGCTGTACGAGTACCGCGGCCTGTTCTGGCGCCGCCCGTACCTGACCGCGGTGCTGACCGTGATGATGCTGTCGCTGGCGGGTATCCCGCTGACCGCCGGCTTCATCGGCAAGTTCTACATCATTGCCACCGGTGTCGAATCGCAGCTGTGGTGGCTGGTCGGTGCCCTGGTGATCGGTAGCGCCATTGGCGTGTACTACTACCTGCGCGTCATGGTCACCCTGTTCCTGGTCGAGCCGAACCTGCGTCGCCACGACGCCCCGCTGAAGTGGGAACAGCGCACCGGTGGCGTCATGCTGCTGGCCATCGCCATTCTCGCGTTCGTGCTGGGGGTTTATCCGCAGCCGCTGCTGGAAATGGTCCAGCAGGCAGGCCTGCAACTGATCGGTTGATCAAGCCAGTAAAAAGACACCCCGCGCTGCGGGGTGTTTTTTTATCTGCGTGACACAGGCCGGGGAGCAGCCTTTGGCAGTGGCGCTCCATGGCGAGTCTCGTCGCCACGCTGCAAGGCGGTATTGCGCAGCTCACTACAGGCGGAAGGTAGATGCACCTGTGGATTGGGCATACCGCTAGGTGACAGCTCGTGAGTCATTTCGAATTCTGCTCGCACTGACCAACCGCAGGCTTCATTGGTGCATTGCAGGTAGGCAATCCGCAGAAAAATATGTCGCCCTTCGCTGGTACGGATTCGCATTCGACTCTCGCAATGAGGGCAGACCAGCTTATAGGTACTCACGGCAAGTACCTGCTAATACCAATCATACGAACAAGCTGTAGGACTGATCGACAAGTTGAATCAGTATCGGCTAAGTCAATAACGGTTTTTTTCATTACACTACTTCTCATGCCGAGATTTCTCCTTATATTGCAAGCAAAGTATTCATATCGAGTAGTTTAAGCCCAAGGAATATCATTAAACCAGCCATGGATAATTGTCATGAGTAGCCACTCGCTTGCATCAGTGCTGGCACGCCTAAAGCAACTGACCGGCTCAGCTACTGATGTTCAGCTGGCCAGGGCGCTCGATGTCAGCCCTCAAACATTGAGCAGTTGGAAGGTCCGCGACAGCATTCCGTACTCGCTATGCGTATTAGTCGCCAGAAAACACCCGTGCACGCTCGATTGGCTGTTACTGGGTGAGCCGCACGAGCGCTCGCCAGCCCCAGCCAACGATGCCTGGGAGAACGATGTGCTTGAGCGCCTGCGAGGCCTTTCATCTGCAGACCGCCAGGCCATTCTCCTGCACATCGAAGACAAGCAGCGTATCCAGCAACTGGAGCAGCAACTTCAGGCACTCAACGCTAACTGCGCCGGCGCCAACGCTGGATGAGCTCGCGCAGGTCCACCGAGTCCAGCCAGACCAGGACCTTGAGGGTGATCGGGATCACCACCACCGCCGCCACAAAGGCGGCCATGCCGCGGGAAAGCATCGGTGCCAGCGATTGCAGCAGCGGTTCGAAAAGATAGCCGACGCCCAAGGTCAGGAAGATCAGCATCAATTGCTTGCGCGTCGACAGGCGCTTGCGCGACACGATGTTCAAACGGTCCCGTGCGGCACTGACCAGCAAGGCCCCAAGCAACGCCCCCAACAGCACCCGGCCCTCCGACGCCAGCAATTCGGAGATTGCACCGGCCACGGCCTGTAGCTCATTGCCCTCGGCCATGCTCGACCTCCTCGGGCAACGCTTTGCAAACCCGTTCGGTATGCAGTGTGCGCAACACCGCGGCTTCGATGAAACGCCGGTAACAGACCGACAACGCGCGTCCATGATCATGCCCCGCCAAGTCTTCCAGGCGTTTGTGACCACGCGCCCGAAGTGCAGACCGCCAACGCGCGAACTCCTCGGCTGCGGCACTCGCGGCACAGCGTGCCGCGAGTGCCAGGCGGGCTTCGCTGATGGCAGCGCCGAGTCGCAATCGCTCGCGCAGGACACTCAGCTCGATGCGCGGCCAGAACGGGTCATGGCAATCGGGAAACCGTGCATGGCTGACAAACCCCTCGGGGCCGGGCTGCAGGTCAATCGGGGTGTCGCTCAACATACTCACCTCCTCAGACCTCGGCCAACATGCCGTAGCGAATGGCCTTGATCACCGCCGCGATACGGGTGGGGACAGCGAACTTGCGCAAGATGTTGGACACGTGAAAGTTGACCGTCGACTCCTTGCACTGCAGGATCCGGCCGATCTCCCAGGAGCTCTTGCCATAGGCACACCACAGCAGTACCTGCTGTTCACGTGGGGTGAGGTGGATTGGCGTATCGACCGCGCAGTTTGTTATCGATCGCTCATTGGTTTTCATCATCGAACTCCTCAATCATGGCCAATTGCGACAACCAACCGTGCTGCCGCCCTGGAGCTCACATTACGAAGCACAGGCCCATTGCAGCTATTCATACAACTTGTAGAAGCCTGCCCTACAAAACCACCGTGAAAGTCGCTTGCGATTTATTGAAATTCCTCGTGCTCTGAATGCCATTTCGCTCGTCACAACGCCGTTGCCTGTCTACCCCTTCGCCTGGAGCTGTACGATGCGTCCTGTTTTGCCCCTTTCGTCATGCCTTGGTCTTGTGGCCGCTGTCACTGTAGGCCCGCAGGCCACGGCAGCCCCGTCGGTCGAACTGGGCCAGCTGCTGATCACTGAAGAGGAGCAAAGCGAACTGGAGTACGCCCGTGAGCGCCTCCAGTCGATACCTGGCGCCAGTAACCTGGTGGACATGCAGCGGGTTGAACAAGGCCGGGTTGCCAGCAACCAGGATGTGCTGGCCTATCAACCCGGGGTGTTCGCCCAGTCGGCGGGCAACGACGGCATCAAGCTGTCGATCCGTGGTTCAGGCATCAACCGCGCACCGGGGGCGCACGGCTCCGGCGTGTACACGATGTTCGACGGCCTGCCCCTGACCGGTCCGGGCGGTACCCCTTATGAACTGTTCGAGCCGCTGTGGCTCAGCCGCGCCGAGGTACTGCGCGGTGCCAATGGTTTCGACCAGGGCGCGCTGGCCTTGGGTGGGGCGATCAACTACGTGACCCACACCGGCCACGATGCCGAACCGCTGCAGGTGCGCTACGAGGTCGGCAGCCACGGTTACCAGCACCGCCACGTAAGCTCTGGCCAGGTACTGGGCGACCTCGACTACTACGTGGCCCTGACCGACTCGGAATACGACGGCTACCAGGAACACAGCAGCGGCAGTGGCAAAGGCATCGCCGCCAACCTCGGCTACCGCTTCAACCCCAACCTGGAAACACGCTTCTACCTGCGCTACCGGGAAACCGAGAACGACCTCGCCGGGCGCCTGACCAAGCAACAGATCAAGCACGACCCACGCGCAGCCAACCCGGCGTACCTGGCGCGGGACGACAGTCGCCCGCAACCGGGCAGCACCTGGGTCGGCAACAAGACCACCTTCTACCTGGAAGACGACGCGCGCCTGGAAGCCGGGCTGGTCTATCACGACTACCCGATGGACCTGCGTGAAGGCCCGATGCGCCTGAAGGTCGCCTACACCGATGTCAGCGGCACGCTGAACTATCTGCGCCGCGACACGCTGTTCGGCCATGAAAGCAAGACCACCGTCGGCTGGCGCACCACCAAGCACCTGCCCAACAGTGGCGCCTCGCAGTTCGCCCGCAGCAGCGGCGAAAACTTCGGCGCCCGCAGCCGCGACTTCAGCTACCAGGGCTCGGACACCGTGCTGCACGTCGGCAACGACCTGGAGCTGATCCCGGACCTGTGGCTGACCACCGGCCTGGCCATGATCTACACCCGCCGCGAAAGTGACGTGACCTACCCGGAAACCGGCGGCAAGGTCAGCCAGCATGACTGGGACTACGCACCCCGCCTGGGTTTGCGTTACGACATCAGCCCCCAGTTGCAGGTCTATGGCAACCTCAGCCGCTCCGTGGAGCCGCCGCACCCTTGGGCGCTGATCTGGAGTTCAACGGTCGCCACCCAGCCGATCGAGATGCAGAACCAGACCGCCACCACCCTGGAACTCGGCGCGCGAGGGGAATCGGTGCTGGGCCGCTGGGACCTGGCCTGGTACTACTCGCAGGTTCGCCATGAACTGCTGGCCGTGGAGATCGTGCCGGGTGCCCTGCCCAAGGAATTCAATGCCAGCCCCACGGTTCACCAGGGCGTTGAAGCAGGCCTGGACAGCACACTCTGGGAAGACTCAGGGATCGGCAGGCTGAGCCTGCGCCAGGCCTACACCTTCAGCGACTTCCATTACCGTGACGACGACCGGTTCGGTGATAACCGGCTGCCGGGCATTCCCATGCACTACTACCAGGCAGAGCTGCGCTACGACTGGCCGAGCGGCTTCTATGCCGGGGTCAATACGCAGATGGCTTCCAAGGTGCAGGTCGACTACGCCAACAGTTACCACGCCGATGCCTATGCGCTGCTGGGTGCGCGGCTGGGCTGGAACTCACCGAAACAGGACTGGCAGACCTGGCTGGACCTGCGCAACCTGACCAACGAGCGCTACGCGGCAACGGTGACGCCGGGGTACGACGATGGGCAGGACATCGCCCGCTCGACGCCGGGAGAAGGGTTTGCCGTGTATGCCGGGGTTTCGTACAGCTTCCGCTGAAGGGGGCCGCTTCGCGCCCCAATTGCAGGGCACAGCGTGATCCATGTGGGAGCGGGCTTGCCCCGCGAAACAGGCAGCGCGGAGCATGGCACCGGCTTCGCCGGTGTTCGCGG
>NZ_AKJC01000200.1 GCF_000282535.1 Pseudomonas sp. GM84
ACCCCCAGCCACTTGCGGCTTGTCGTCGTCACGCACGCTGATGAACGCGGTACCGCCGGTTGGCAGCACTTCGCTGGCACCCATCTGGGCTTTGGCGAAGGCTTCACCGAAGCTGTCGCCGACACCCATGACTTCACCGGTGGATTTCATCTCAGGGCCGAGGATCGGGTCAACCCCTGGGAACTTGGCGAACGGGAAGACGGCTTCCTTGACGCTGTAGAAGTTCGGGATGATTTCCTGGGTGAAGCCCAGCTCTTTCAGGGTTTTGCCGGCCATGACGCGGGCCGCGATCATCGCCAGGGAAGTGCCGATGCACTTGGAGACGAACGGCACGGTACGCGAGGCGCGCGGGTTGACTTCGATCACGTAGATCTTGTCGCCCTGCAGGGCCAGCTGCACGTTCATCAGGCCGACAACGCCCAGCTCCAGGGCCATTTTCTTGACCTGTACGCGGACTTCGTCCTGCACTTCCTTGCTCAGCGAGTAAGGTGGCAGCGAGCACGCCGAGTCACCGGAGTGAACGCCGGCCTGTTCGATGTGCTGCATGATCGCGCCGATCACCACGTCGGTGCCGTCGCAGACCGCATCCACGTCCATCTCGATGGCGCAGTTGAGGAAGTGGTCGAGCAGCACCGGGCTGTCGTTGGAAACCTGTACCGCTTCACGCAGGTAGCGCTTGAGCTCGTCCAGCTCGTAGACGATCTCCATGGCACGGCCGCCCAGTACGTAGGACGGGCGCACGACCAGCGGGTAACCGATACCACCCGCGGCGCGGATGGCTTCGTCTTCGCTGCGCACGGTGGCGTTTGGCGGCTGCAGCAGGTTCAGGCGCTGAACCATCTGCTGGAAGCGCTCGCGGTCTTCGGCGCGGTCGATGGCGTCCGGGCTGGTACCGATGATCGGTACGCCGGCCTCTTCCAGGGCGCGAGCCAGTTTCAGCGGAGTCTGGCCACCGTAGTGGACGATGACGCCCTTCGGCTTCTCGACGCGGCAGACTTCCAGCACGTCTTCCAGGGTCAGCGGCTCGAAGTACAGGCGGTCGGAGGTGTCGTAGTCGGTGGAGACGGTTTCCGGGTTGCAGTTGACCATGATGGTCTCGTAACCGTCTTCACGCAGCGCCAGGGCCGCGTGCACGCAGCAGTAGTCGAACTCGATGCCCTGGCCGATACGGTTCGGGCCGCCACCCAGGATCATGATCTTGTCGCGGGTCGACGGGTTGGCCTCGCACTCTTCCTCATAGGTCGAGTACAGGTAGGCGGTGTCGGTGGCGAACTCGGCGGCGCAGGTGTCGACGCGCTTGTACACCGGGAACACTTCCAGCTTGTGGCGGTGACGACGCAGGTTCTTGTCGGTGATGCCGAGCAGCTTGGCCAGACGCTGGTCCGAGAAGCCCTTGCGCTTGAGGCGCAGCATGTAGTCCTTGTCGATGGCCGACAGGGCCAGGGTCTTGACCTTCTCTTCTTCCTTGATCAGATCTTCCATCTGAACCAGGAACCACATGTCGATGCCGGTCAGGGCGAAGATTTCTTCGCAGGTCATGCCCGAACGCATGGCGTCAGCCACGTACCAGATACGCTCGGCGCCCGGCACGGTCAGCTCGCGCTTGAGGATGCCGGCAGCTTCAGGGCTGGCCAGGTCGACTTTCGGATCGAGACCACAAGCACCGACTTCCAGGCCGCGCAGGGCTTTCTGCAGGGATTCCTGGAAGGTACGGCCGATGGCCATGACTTCACCCACGGATTTCATCTGGGTGGTCAGGCGGGCGTCGGCTTTCGGGAATTTCTCGAAGGCAAAGCGCGGCAGCTTGGTGACGACGTAGTCGATCGACGGCTCGAAGGAAGCCGGGGTGCGGCCGCCAGTGATGTCGTTCTGCAGTTCGTCGAGGGTGTAACCAATGGCCAGCTTGGCAGCGATCTTGGCGATCGGGAAGCCGGTGGCCTTGGAAGCCAGGGCGGACGAACGCGAAACGCGCGGGTTCATCTCGATCACGACCATGCGGCCAGTGTTCGGGCAGATACCGAACTGCACGTTGGAACCACCGGTTTCGACACCGATTTCACGCAGCACCGCCAGCGAGGCGTTGCGCATGATCTGGTATTCCTTGTCGGTCAGGGTCTGCGCTGGAGCAACGGTGATCGAGTCACCGGTGTGCACGCCCATCGGGTCGAAGTTCTCGATCGAGCAGACGATGATGCAGTTGTCCTTTTTGTCGCGGACCACTTCCATCTCGTACTCTTTCCAGCCGATCAGCGATTCGTCGATCAGCAGCTCTTTGGTCGGCGACAGGTCCAGACCGCGAGTGCAGATTTCTTCGAACTCTTCACGGTTGTAGGCAATACCACCACCGGTGCCGCCCATGGTGAACGACGGGCGAATGATGCACGGGAAGCCGAGCTTTTCGAGGACCGCATTGGCCTCTTCCATGCTGTGGGCGATACCGGAGCGCGGGCACTCCAGGCCGATGTCCTTCATCGCCTTGTCGAAGCGCGAACGGTCTTCAGCCTTGTCGATGGTGTCGGCGTTGGCGCCGATCATCTCTACGCCGAACTTCTCCAGAACGCCATGGCGCTCCAGGTCCAGGGCGCAGTTCAGTGCGGTCTGGCCACCCATGGTCGGCAGCACCGCGTCCGGGCGTTCTTTTTCGATGATCTTGGCCACCGACTGCCACTTGATCGGCTCGATGTAGGTAGCGTCGGCCATCGACGGGTCGGTCATGATGGTGGCTGGGTTGGAGTTCACCAGGATGACGCGGAAACCTTCCTCGCGCAGGGCTTTACAGGCCTGGGCGCCGGAGTAGTCGAATTCGCAGGCCTGGCCGATCACGATCGGGCCAGCGCCGAGAATCAGGATGCTTTTGATGTCTGTACGTTTTGGCATGGTTGTCACTCAAATCCGCGGGTCAGTCGGCAAGCCGTCTTGAACAATCTGGGTCAGGCGCTTCCGGGCGCGGCGCGAGCCGCCCCGGGGCCTTGATGCAGGATGCTCAGCGGCGCTTGGCCATGGCATCGGTGAAACGATCGAACAGTGGCGCGACGTCGGTCGGGCCTGGGCTCGCTTCAGGGTGGCCCTGGAAGCTGAACGCGCACTTGTCGGTGCGCTCGATGCCCTGCAGGGTACCGTCGAACAGCGACTTGTGGATGGCGCGGACATTGCCCGGCAGGGTAGCTTCGTCGACGGCGAAGCCGTGGTTCTGGCTGGTGATCATGACCACGCCGGTGTCCAGGTCCTGGACCGGGTGGTTGGCACCGTGGTGGCCATGGCCCATCTTGACGGTCTTGGCGCCGGAGGCCAGGGCCAGCAGCTGGTGGCCGAGGCAGATGCCGAATACCGGGATCTCGGTTTCAAGGATTTCCTTGATCGCCTGGATCGCGTAGTCGCATGGCTCGGGATCGCCAGGGCCGTTGGACAGGAACACGCCATCAGGGTTGAGGGCGAGCACTTCGCTGGCCGGAGTCTGGGCTGGCACCACGGTCACGCGGCAGCCACGGGCGACCAGCATGCGCAGGATGTTCAGCTTGACGCCGTAGTCGAAGGCAACCACGTGGTACGGCAGGTCGGCGGCTTCGATGGTCGGGTGGCTGTCGGTTTTCAGCTCCCACACGCTGGAGCG
Organism: Pseudomonas sp. GM84; assembly: GCF_000282535.1. GTDB lineage: Bacteria > Pseudomonadota > Gammaproteobacteria > Pseudomonadales > Pseudomonadaceae > Aquipseudomonas. Next base: position 3,611 of record NZ_AKJC01000200.1, read on the forward strand.
CCACTCGTAGCTTTCCTTGGTGGAAACGACCTTGGCCAGGTCCATGCCCTTCAGGCCTGGGAAGGCGCGGGCAGCGGCGATGGCGGCTTCTTCGCTGATGTTGTCACCGGCGAGGATGCAACCGTTCTGGGCGCCCTTTTCACGCAGGATACGGGTCAGGCGACGGGTGTCGATGCCAGCGATGGCGACGACATTGTTGGCCTTGAGGTACTCAGGCAGCGACTGGGTGTTACGCCAGTTGCTGGCCAGCAGCGGCAGGTCACGAATGACCAGGCCAGCGGACCAGACGCGGTTCGACTCGGCGTCTTCCGGCGTGGTGCCGGTGTTGCCGATGTGCGGGTAGGTCAGGGTAACGATTTGCTGCGCGTAGGAAGGGTCTGTAAGGATTTCCTGGTAGCCGGTCATAGCGGTGTTGAATACCACCTCACCAACGGTCTGACCGTCGGCACCAATGGCTTCACCGCGAAAAATACTGCCGTCGGCAAGGGCGAGTATGGCTGGCTTTGTCAAGAAGACCTCCCGTAAATCAAGCATGAAAGGGCGATCGCAGGTTGCAAAAAAGCGGAGTGACGTATGGACACGTCACCCCGCTTTTATGTGCTGAATTCAATTCGCTGCGCGCTTTTAGTGGACACACTAAAGCTGTAGCTTACAGAAAAGTGCGTTTTGGGTCTACCGTATATGTGTCTCTAAAACACATGATTGCGACAAGGGGCGCTTCGTACCCCATCGCTGGCAAGCCAGCTCCCACGAATACCCTGCAAACCTCAAGGCATGCGCCGTACCTGTGGGAGCCGGCTTGCCGGCGACAGGGCCATCAGCAACGCTACAAGACTCAGCGCAGCTCAAGCACATCCTGCATGTCATACAGGCCCGGCTCGCGACCCTCCAGCCACAGCGCCGCACGCACCGCACCCTTGGCAAAGGTCATGCGGCTGGACGCCTTGTGGGTGATCTCCACACGCTCGCCTTCTGCAGCGAACAGCACGGTATGGTCACCGACCACATCACCGGCACGCACCGTGGCAAAACCGATGGTCTGGCGCTCGCGTGCACCGGTCTGCCCTTCGCGACCGTAAACGGCCACTTCCTGCAGGTTACGGCCCAGGGCCTGGGCAACCACTTCACCCATGCGCAGCGCGGTACCCGACGGCGCATCGACCTTGTGCCGGTGATGCGCCTCAAGGATCTCGATGTCCACGTCATCACCCAGCACCCGTGCTGCGGTATCCAGCAGCTTCAGGCACAGGTTGACGCCAACGCTGAAGTTGGCCGCGAACACGATCGGGATTTCCTTGCCCGCTTCGACCAGCAGTTGCTTTTCCTCGGGCGTGAAGCCCGTGGTGCCGATCACCATGGCCTTGCCTGCCTTGCGGCAGAACGCCAGGTTCTTCAGGGTTACCGAAGGATGGGTGAAGTCGATCAGCACATCGAACTCTTCGGCCACCTTGGTCAGGTCGTCGGAGATCGGCACACCGATACGGCCCAGGGCCGCCAGCTCGCCTGCATCGGCGCCGACCAGCGAGCTGTCGGGGCGATCGACCGCGGCGGTCAAACCGGCCAGCGGTGCCTGTTGCTGCACGGCCTCGACGAGGGTCTTGCCCATCCGCCCAGCCGCGCCCATCACTGCAATACGTCGCATAGCCATTTCCTTATCAGAGATCGCCGAAGAAGCGCTTCACGCCATCGAACCAGCCACTGGCCTTTGGCGAGTGAGAGCTGTCGCCCTCGAGCGAATCACGCAGCTCTTCGAGCAGCTCGCGCTGACGACGGCTGAGGTTGACCGGGGTCTCGACCGCGACGCGGCACAGCAGGTCACCCGCACCACCGCCACGCACCGGCGCCACACCCTTGCCGCGCAGACGGAACTGCTTGCCGGTCTGGGTGCCTTCCGGGATTTTCAGCTTCACCCGACCATCCAGCGTCGGCACTTCCAGCTCACCACCCAGGGCAGCATCGGTGTAGCTGATCGGTACTTCGCAATACAGGTGCTTGCCGTCACGCTGGAAGATCTCGTGCTCGCGCACATTGATCACTACATACAGGTCGCCGGTCGGGCCACCGTGGGTGCCCGCCTCGCCTTCGCCAGACAGACGAATGCGGTCGCCAGTGTCGACGCCAGCCGGCACCTTGACCGACAGGGTCTTGTATTCCTCGACGCGACCTTCGCCGTGGCACGAGCCGCACGGGTCGGTGATGATCTTGCCTTGGCCATGGCAGCGCGGGCAGGTCTGCTGCACCGAGAAGAAGCCTTGCTGCATGCGCACCTGGCCGATACCGCCACAGGTCGGGCAAGTGGACGGGGTCGAGCCCTTCTTGGCGCCGGAGCCATCGCAGGGCTTGCAGTTGACCAGCGTGGGAACGCGGATATTGACCGTGGTGCCACGCACCGCTTCTTCCAGGTTCAACTCCAGGGTGTAGCGCAGGTCGCTGCCGCGCTGGGCGCCGCCACGCGAGCCGCCGCGGCCGCCACCGAAGAAATCACTGAAGACATCACCGAAGATGTCGGAGAAGTTGGCGCCGCCGAAGCCGGCACCACCGCCACCCATGCTCGGGTCGACGCCGGCATGACCGTACTGGTCGTATGCCGCGCGCTTGCTGGCATCGGACAGCACTTCGTAGGCCTCGTTGGCCTCCTTGAACTGCTCTTCCGACTCTTTGTCACCTGGGTTGCGGTCAGGGTGGTACTTCATCGCCAGGCGGCGATAGGCCTTTTTGAGATCACCTTCGCTGGCGCCACGCTCGACACCGAGGACCTCATAATAATCACGCTTTGCCATAGGTCATTGCACTCTTAGGGGCGTTCGGCATACCTCTGCGCTATGCGCTGTGCCGCAGCACCTGCCGCCCCGTGGGCCTTGACAGATGCTGTAAAAATTCTCGTATTCCAGACACACCAACGCGGGAGCAAGCCCCCGCGCGGCGACATCCTACCAGCTCACCGCCAAACGGCGGTGAGCTGGCCGACAACATGCAGGGATTACTGCTTGTTGTTGTCTTTTACTTCTTCGAACTCGGCGTCAACCACGTCATCGTGCTTGGCTTCCGGCTCGGCCTGCTGGGCGCCGCCCTGAGGCTGTTCAGCCTGCTGCTCGGCGTACATCTTCTGAGCAACCGGAGCCGAGACCTTCGACAGCTCTTCGACCTTGGCGTCGATGGCAGCCTTGTCGTCGCCTTTGACAGCGGCTTCCAGGGCAACCACGGCAGCCTCGATGGCAGTCTTCTCTTCGGCAGTGACCTTGTCACCGGCGTCAACGACCATCTTGCGGGTCGAGTGAACCAGCGCGTCACCCTGGTTACGGGCAGCGGCCAGCTCTTCGAACTTGCGGTCTTCCTCGGCGTTGGCCTCGGCGTCACGCACCATGCGCTCGATCTCTTCGTCCGACAGACCGGAGTTGGCCTTGATCACGATCGACTGAGTCTTGCCAGTAGCCTTGTCTTTCGCACCAACATGCAGGATGCCGTTGGCGTCGATGTCGAAGGTCACTTCGATCTGCGGAACACCACGTGGTGCTGGCGGAATGTCAGCCAGGTCGAACTTGCCCAGCGACTTGTTCTGCGCAGCCTGCTTACGCTCACCTTGCAGCACGTGAATGGTCACGGCGCCCTGGTTGTCGTCGGCAGTCGAGAACACCTGCGACTTCTTGGTCGGGATGGTGGTGTTCTTCTCGATCAGCGCAGTCATCACGCCGCCCATGGTTTCGATACCCAGGGTCAGCGGGCTGACGTCCAGCAGCAGTACGTCTTTCACGTCACCGGCCAGCACCGCGCCCTGAATGGCAGCACCCATGGCAACTGCTTCGTCCGGGTTGACGTCCTTACGTGCTTCCTTGCCGAAGAAGTCGGCAACGGCTTTCTGCACCATTGGCATACGGGTCTGACCGCCGACCAGGATCACGTCGTCGATCTTGCTCGCGTCGATGCCGGCATCTTTCAGGGCGATGCGGCAAGGCTCGATGGTACGGTTGACCAGGTCTTCGACCAGCGACTCCAGCTTGGCGCGGGAGATCTTCACGTTCAGGTGCTTAGGACCGGTGGCATCTGCAGTGATGTACGGCAGGTTGACGTCGGTCGACTGCGTGGACGACAGCTCGATCTTGGCCTTTTCAGCGGCTTCTTTCAGACGCTGCAGGGCCAGCGGATCGTTCTTCAGGTCCATGCCGGACTCTTTCTTGAACTCGTCGACGAGGTAGTCGATCAGGCGCATGTCGAAGTCTTCGCCACCCAGGAAGGTGTCGCCGTTGGTGGCCAGTACTTCGAACTGGTGCTCACCGTCGACTTCGGCGATTTCGATGACCGAGACGTCGAAGGTACCACCACCCAGGTCATAAACGATGACGGTGTGGTCGCCCTTGGCCTTGTCCATGCCGTAAGCCAGCGCAGCGGCGGTCGGCTCGTTGATGATACGTTTTACGTCCAGGCCCGCGATGCGGCCGGCGTCTTTGGTGGCCTGACGCTGGCTGTCGTTGAAGTAGGCCGGAACGGTGATGACCGCTTCGGTAACTGGCTCGCCGAGGTAGTCTTCGGCGGTCTTCTTCATTTTCTTCAGGACTTCGGCGCTGATCTGCGGCGGAGCCATTTCCTTGCCAGCAGCCTCGACCCAGGCGTCACCGTTGTTCGCCTTGACGATCTTGTAGGGCACCAGCTTGATGTCTTTCTGCACGACATCTTCTTCGAAGCGGCGGCCAATCAGGCGCTTCACTGCGAACAGGGTGTTGTGCGGGTTGGTCACAGCCTGGCGCTTGGCCGACTGACCGACCAGGATTTCGCCGTCATTGGCGTAGGCCACGATCGAAGGGGTGGTACGCGCACCTTCGGCGTTTTCGATGACCTTGACGTTACCGTTTTCCAGAATGGAGACGCACGAGTTGGTGGTCCCCAGGTCGATACCGATGATTTTGCCCATGTTTACTCTCCCGAAACTTGAATTTGGTAGCAGCGACTACGTTGGCCAACTGCGGAAATACTTGAAGGCTTGACACCTAGATGGGGATGCCCCAGCGGATTTCAAGCCTTCTCATCGATCGAAGGTTGCGCAGCGGCCGGCGCCTTGCTGACCACCACCATGGCGGGGCGCAGCAGGCGGCCGTTGAGCAGGTAGCCCTTCTGGAACACGTTCAGCACGCTGTTCGGCTCCAGCTCGGCGCTTTCCTGCATGGCCATCGCCTGGTGATGCTCGGCGTTGAACGGCTGGCCGTGCGGGTCGATGGCTTCGAGGTTGTAACGCTTGAGGGTGTCCTGGAACATCTTCAGGGTCAGTTCGACGCCTTCACGGATCTTCTTGACCTGCTCGTCTTCGGCACTGGAGTGGGCCAGGGCCAGTTCCAGGCTGTCGATCACCGGCAGCAGGTCGCCAGCGAACTTCTCCAAGGCGAACTTGTGCGCCTTTTCCACGTCCTGTTCGGCGCGGCGGCGGATGTTCTGCACCTCGGCAGCGGTACGCAGGGACTGATCCTTGGCGGCGGCCAGCTGCTCCTCGAGCACCTGCACGCGGGTACCGAGATCCTCTGCACCAGCCGCTTCGGCGTTAAGGTTTTCTTGATCCAGCTGTTCGTCAGCCATGGGGTCTCTCCTCCGTAATTTCTGTTGTACGAGCAAAGCTCGCCGTGTCTGCCGGCTATATGGGGCCGGAAAAAGCAGCTTCAAGGGGCAAGTGGCTTTTCCAGGCACACACAAAATCTGCCGGAGGGCATTGGCAGGGTCAAAAAAAGTACTGTATAAATAACCAGACTTGATCTTCGGGAGCCGCCCCCATGCTGGTGCACCTGTCCATTCACAACTACGCCATCGTCGAACACCTCGACCTCGAACTTGCCCGTGGCATGTCGGTCATCACAGGCGAGACCGGCGCCGGCAAATCGATCATGCTCGACGCCCTCGGCCTGGCCCTCGGCGACCGCGCCGACAGCGGCGTGGTGCGTCCGGGCGCCGACAAGGCGGACATCCTCGCCACCTTCGACCTGCTGGACATTCCCGAAGCACGCACCTGGCTGGCCGAGCGCGACCTGGACAACGACGGGCCGTGCATCCTGCGCCGCGTCATCACGGCCGAAGGCCGCAGCCGTGGCTACATCAACGGCACGCCCTGCCCCCTTGGCGACCTGAAGGCGCTCGGCGAGCTGCTGATCGACATCCACAGCCAGCATGAGCACCAGTCGCTGCTCAAGACCGACACCCACCGCCGCCTGCTCGACGAGTACGCGGGCGCCATCGACCTGGCTCGCCAGGTGCAGCTGGCGGCCAAGCGCTGGAACCAGACCCGCCTGGAACTGGAGCGCCTGTCCAACTCCGGTGACGAACAGCGCGCCCGCCACCAGCTGCTGAGCTACCAGCTGGAAGAACTGGACAACCTCGGCCTGGGCGAAAACGAGCTGGAGCAGCTGGAGCAGGAGCACAAGAACCTGACCAACGCCGAAGCCCTGTTCGGCATCTGCCGCCAGGTCATCGACCAATGCAGCGAGAGCGACTCGGGCAACGTGCTCAGCGCCCTGACCTCCAGCCTCAACCGCCTGGGCGCTGCGACCAATTCGCCCAAGGCACTGGGCGAGGCGTCAAACCTGATCGCCAGCGCACAGATCCAGATAGAAGAAGCGATGGGTGAGCTCAACCGCTTCCTCGACAATTTCGATGCCGACCCGATGCGCCTGCAAGCGCTCGAGGAACGCCTCGACACCATCTATACCCTGGCGCGCAAACACCGGGTGCACCCAACCGAGCTGCCGCACCTGCAGCAGCGGCTGATGGAAGAACTGGAAGGTCTGAATGCCAGCGATGAGTCGATCGAGCGGCTAGGTGAAGAGTTGGCGGCCTTCGCGCAGCATTACCAACAACGGGCCATCGAGCTGAGCGCCCTGCGCCAGCAGGCTGCACAGCAATTGGCGATTGCCGTGGAACAGGAAGTCCAGCGCCTGGGCATGCCGGGCGGGCGCTTCTGCATCGAGCTCACGCCTAACGAAGGCAGCGACCTTTCTCCCCACGGCCTGGAGCAGATCGAGCTGCTGGTCAGCGCCAACCCCGGGCAACCACTCAAGGGCCTGGCGAAGGTGGCTTCGGGTGGTGAATTGTCACGTATCAGCCTGGCGATCCAGGTCATCACCGCGCAAACCTCGCGTATTCCGACACTGGTGTTCGACGAGGTCGATGTCGGCATCGGCGGGCCGACTGCCGAGATCGTCGGACAGCTGCTGCGCCGGCTGGGCGAGCGCGGACAGGTGCTGACCGTGACCCACCTGCCGCAGGTGGCCGCGCAAGGGCATCATCATTTATTCGTGCACAAGGTGCGCAAGAGCGACACCACCCATACCGCAGTGGCCAGCCTGGGCAAGCGCGAGCGGGTCGAGGAAGTGGCGCGCATGCTGGGTGGCATTGATTTGACCAAGGAATCGTTGGCCCATGCGCGCAAGATGGTGGTGTCTGGCAAGGTTTGAGGGTGCCTGTACTGGCCCTATCGCTGGCAAGCCAGCTCCTACAGGTACAGCGCATGCCTTGAAGTCTGCGGGGTACCTGTAGGAGCTGGCTTGCCAGCGATAGGGCCATTACAACCTATACACATCCCAGTCAGCCCAGAAAGCACAAAGGCGACCCTAGGGTCGCCTTCGCTATTCATAACGATCTAAATCGTTACTTTTTCTTACGCACATACAGGACCAGGTTATGGTCCACCAACTCGTAGCCATGCTCGGCCACGATCTCCTTCTGACGCCGCTCGATTTCGGCATCCATGAATTCGATCACTTCGCTGGTCTCCACGTTGACCATATGGTCGTGGTGGCCGCCGTCCGCCAGCTCGAACACCGCGTGACCGCCATCGAAGTTGTGACGCACTACCAAACCCGCCGCTTCGAACTGGGTCAGCACGCGATAGACGGTTGCCAGACCGACATCCTCGCCAGCCTCCATCAGCGCCTTGTAGACATCCTCGGCGCTCATGTGACGTTGCTCGGTCGAATCGAGCATCTGTAGGATCTTGACTCGAGGCAGGGTCACCTTGAGACCGGCTTTGCGCAATTCGCTATTTTCAACCATGGTCAGCTTTCTCGCCGATGCTGCTTCGCAGCTTCTCTTAATACGGGTATGATCGGGGTTTACGTTGTCCAGCCAAGATAGTGGAAGTCGCCCACCGATGCAAAACACCAAGCTCTTGCTAACCAGCCTCACCCTAGTGGGACTGCTCGCACTCGCCGGTTGCTCGTTTCCCGGGGTTTACAAAATCGACATCCAGCAGGGCAATGTCGTTACGCAAGACATGATAGACCAATTACGCCCCGGAATGACCCGCCGGCAAGTAAGGTTTATCATGGGCAACCCGCTGATTCAGGATACGTTCAACACCAACCGTTGGGACTACCTGTACAGTTTGCAGCCAGGTGGCGGACAACGCCAGCAAGAACGCATGAGTATCTTCTTCAACGACAGCGACCAACTGGTCAGCCTGTCCGGAGACTTCATGCCTGGCGTGAGCCGCGACCAGGAAATCCTGGGTGGCAGCAGCGACACCACGGTCAGCCCGACGACCCAGTCCGAGCAGCCCGCGCCGCAACCTGAACAACCAGAGAAGCCCGCCAAACCAGGCTCGGTGGAAGAATCCATCCAGCGCGAAATCGACACCATCGAGACCACTCCGGTGCCGACCCCCGCTCCGCTGGAAACCTCGCCGCAGTAAATGCAGGCGACATGAAAAAGCCCGGACGAGTCCGGGCTTTTTTGTGCGCGCCTGTTTTAGTGGCGATCAGGCATGGAGCTGCTTGGCCCGCTGGCAGAACGCGTCTACCAGGGTATTGGCCGCCTGGTTGAACAGTGGCCCCAGGGTGGCCCGCACGATGGGCCCGGCATAATCGAAGGACAGGTCCAGGCTGATCTTGCAGGCCTTTTCACCCAGTGGCTTGAACACCCACACGCCATGCAGCTGAGTGAACGGCCCCTCTTCCAGGTTCATCTCGATGGACTGCCCCGGGACCAGCACATTGCGCGTGACGAAATGCTGGCTCATGCCGCCCTTGGCCACCTCCAGCTTGGCGCGCATGTGCGTTTCGCTGGCTTCGATCACCGTCGAGGCCGAACACCAGGGCAGGAATTTCGGGTAGCTGGCCACATCGTTGACCAGATCGTAAAGCGCCTGGGCAGGGTACGGCAGCAGGGCGGAGCGTTGAATATGGGTAGTCATCCAGGCGTCACTTCCAAGGCTGGGTGGCGGCGCTTCGCAGCGTGCCGAAAACAGGTTCTGTGCGTATGACAGGGCTGTATTGTCCGGTATTCAATGCAGTGGCTCAAGCACACCGAAATCCCATAGCCGACGACGCTGTGACTTGCCTATAATGCCGCCCCTATGGCTAAGCAAAAGAAACATCCGACCGGGACCATCGCGCAAAACAAGAAAGCGCGACACGATTACTTCATCGAACACAAGTTCGAGGCCGGACTGGTCCTGTCCGGTTGGGAAGTAAAAAGCCTGCGGGCCGGCAAGGCGCACCTGACCGACAGCTACGTGCTGCTCAAGGATGGCGAAGCCTGGCTGTTCGGCAGCCACATCACCCCGCTGACCACCGCCAGCACCCACGTCATCGCCGACCCGATCCGTAGTCGCAAGCTGCTGCTGAACAAGCGCGAGCTCGAGCGCGTGGAAGCGGCGGTGGCGCAAAAGGGCTACACCTGCGTGGCCCTGGCGCTGTACTGGAGCAAGCACCTGATCAAGTGCGAGATCGCGCTGGGCAAGGGCAAGAAGGAATTCGACAAGCGCGACACTGTGCGCGAACGCGATTCCAACCGCGAGCTGCAGCGTGCGGTGCGCAACAAGGGCAAGGAAGAGTAAGACTTCCTTAGCCTGCTCGGGCCTCTTCGCGGGGCAAGCCCGCTCCCACAGGAATAGCGTTGAACACAGGTTCGGCGCTATTCCTGTGGGAGCGGGCTTGTCCCGCGAAAGGGCCAGTACATATACAACACCACACTAGCGCCCGCTGCGCCGCTCCGCCCGCGCCACCCGCTGCGCCTCGTCCTGCGCCTCTTCCAGCACCTCCTGCACATACAGAATGTGCCGGCTGGACACCTCCCGCGCATCCTCCGCCCTGCCCTCGACAATCGCCAGGTACAACTCGCGGTGCTGACTGATCAGCATGTCGCGCGTCTCGGTACGCTGCTGGTACATGCCACCAATGTTGGTCACCACATTGCGCTTGAGCAGGTCGAACAACCCGCGAATGGTATGCAGCAAAACGGCATTGTGGCTGGCCTCGGCAATCGCCAGGTGAAACCGCGCATCCGCCGCCCCCTCCTCCGCACGCGTTACCTCGTCCGCCCGTGAATAGCAGTCCTGCAAGGTATCGAAAGCCGCTTTCAGCCGAACACGATCGGGCTCGGTGGCGCGCTGGGCCGCGTAATAAGCGCAGGAAGCTTCGAGGGTATGACGAAACTCCAGCAGATCACGCTGCGCCTCGGGGCTGTGCTCGAGCAACTGCAACAGCGGATCACTGAACGTCGAGCCCAGCGACTCGGCCACATAGTTGCCGCCACCCTGGCGACTGACCAGCAAGCCCTTGGCCACCAGCTTCTGAATCGCCTCGCGCAGTGACGGGCGCGACACCCCGAACTGTTCGGCAAGGGCGCGCTCGGCCGGCAGCCGCTGCCCGGAGGTCAGCGTGCCTTCGAGAATCATCCCTTCCAACCGATCGACGATGTCGTCGGACAGGCGCCGTTGGCGGACCTGATCAAAAACCATCACATGCTCTCCACAAACCCCCGGCAGATTTCAGGGGGCGCCTATTCTCGCCGATCCGGCCCACGCCAGCACCCATCAGCCACGGATTTTCCCGGGCGATCAGCCAGCCATTCATCGGCACGCGACCAAAGTTTTGCGCGGGACAAATTGACACACCGACAAGCGCGCTTTTAACCTAGCGACCAGACATTGTAAATTGGTCTTACCAATTATCCAATGCCAGTGCGAACACCAACAACAATTAGGGGCCACCCCATATGCAAACCTGGCAACAACTCTATTCCCCGCTTGGTAGTCTTGGTCTGTCCGCACTGGCGGCGGTCATCCCTATCGTGTTCTTCTTCCTCGCCCTCGCCGTGTTCCGCCTCAAAGGCCACGTCGCCGGCAGCATCACCCTGGGCCTGTCGATCCTGGTGGCGATCTTCGCCTTCCAGATGCCTGTCGACATGGCCCTCGCCGCCGCGGGCTACGGCTTCCTCTACGGCCTCTGGCCGATTGCCTGGATCATCGTTGCCGCGGTGTTCCTGTACAAACTCACGGTCAAGAGCGGCCAGTTCGAAGTGATCCGCAGCTCGGTGCTGTCGATCACCGACGACCAGCGCCTGCAGGTACTGCTGATCGGCTTCTGCTTCGGTGCCTTCCTCGAAGGCGCTGCCGGCTTCGGCGCCCCGGTGGCCATCACCGCTGCACTGCTGGTGGGCCTGGGCTTCAACCCGCTGTACGCCGCCGGCCTGTGCCTGATCGCCAACACCGCACCGGTGGCCTTCGGCGCCCTGGGCATCCCGATCATCGTGGCCGGCCAGGTCACCGGCATCGACGCCTTCCACATCGGCGCCATGACCGGCCGCCAGCTGCCACTGCTGTCGCTGTTCGTGCCGTTCTGGCTGGTGTTCATGATGGACGGCCTGCGCGGCGTCAAGGAAACCTGGCCCGCAGCGCTGGTCGCCGGCCTGAGCTTCGCCGTGACCCAGTACTTCACGTCCAACTTCATCGGCCCTGAGCTGCCGGACATCACCTCGGCCCTGGCCAGCCTCATCTGCCTCACCCTGTTCCTGAAAGTGTGGCAGCCCAAGCGCTCGTTCGCCGAAGCCAAGGGCAGCGTCGGCGCCGCCGTCGTGCAACCGAGCGGCAGCCAGCCGACCCCGTACAGCTTCGGCGAGATCTTCAAGGCCTGGTCGCCATTCCTGATCCTCACCGTACTGGTCACCATCTGGACCCTGAAACCGTTCAAGGCGGCCTTCGCGCCAGGCGGCGCGATGTACAACTTCGTGTTCAACTTCGCCATCCCGCACCTTGACCAACTGGTGATCAAGACCGCCCCGATCGTCACCGCGCCGACCGCCATGCCAGCGGTGTTCAAGCTCGACCCGATCTCCGCCACCGGCACCGCGATCTTCCTCTCCGCGCTGATCTCCATGGCGGTGTTGAAGATCAACTTCAAAACTGGTCTGACCACTTTCAAGGAAACCTTCTGGGAGCTGCGCTGGCCAATCCTGTCGATCGGCATGGTGTTGGCGTTCGCCTTCGTCACCAACTACTCGGGCATGTCTTCGACCATGGCCCTGGTACTGGCCGGCACCGGCGCCGCGTTCCCGTTCTTCTCGCCGTTCCTCGGCTGGCTGGGCGTGTTCCTGACCGGCTCGGACACCTCGTCCAACGCCCTGTTCAGCTCGCTGCAGGCCACCACCGCGCACCAGATCGGGGTCAACGACACCCTGCTGGTGGCCGCCAACACCAGCGGCGGCGTGACCGGCAAGATGATTTCGCCACAGTCCATCGCCGTGGCCTGCGCCGCCACCGGCCTGGTCGGCAAGGAATCGGACCTGTTCCGCTTCACCGTCAAGCACAGCCTGTTCTTCGCCACCATCGTCGGCCTGATCACCCTGGTCCAGGCTTACTGGCTGACCGGCATGCTGGTTCATCACTAAAGTGAAAGGGGCCGGGCGCCCGAGCGCGCCTGGCATCTCCTTCAACCCACGCTGCGAGAATCCATGATCATTTCCGCCTCCACCGACTATCGCGCCGCGGCCCAACGCAAGCTGCCCCCGTTCCTCTTCCACTACGCCGACGGCGGCGCCTACGCCGAGCACACCCTGCGCCACAACGTCTCGGACCTGGCCAGCATCGCCCTGCGCCAGCGCGTGCTGAAGAACATGTCCGAGCTGAGCCTGGAAACCAAGCTGTTCGACGAAACCCTGAGCATGCCCGTGGCCCTGGCCCCGGTCGGCCTCACCGGCATGTACGCCCGCCGTGGCGAAGTGCAGGCGGCGCGTGCAGCGGCAGCCCATGGCATTCCGTTCACCATGTCGACCGTCTCGGTCTGCCCGATCGAAGAAGTCGCGCCCGCCATCAACCGGCCGATGTGGTTCCAGCTGTACGTGCTCAAGGACCGCGGCTTCATGCGCAATGCCCTTGAGCGAGCCAAGGCCGCCGGCGTGAAAACCCTGGTGTTCACCGTCGACATGCCGGTGCCCGGCGCCCGCTACCGCGACGCCCACTCCGGCATGAGCGGTGCCAACGGGCCGATGCGCCGCGTGCTGCAGGCCATGACCCACCCCGAATGGGCCTGGGACGTTGGCGTGATGGGCCGCCCGCATGACCTGGGCAACATCTCCAAGTACCGTGGCAACCCCACGGGCCTGGCCGACTACATCGGCTGGCTGGGGAACAACTTCGACCCGTCGATTTCCTGGAAGGACCTGGAGTGGATCCGCGAATTCTGGGACGGCCCGATGATCATCAAGGGCATCCTCGACGCCGACGACGCCCGTGACGCGGTCAAGTTCGGTGCCGACGGCATCGTCGTCTCCAACCACGGCGGCCGCCAGCTCGACGGCGTGCTGTCCAGCGCCCGCGCCCTGCCGGCAATTGCCGACGCGGTGAAAGGCGACCTGAAGATCCTCGCCGACTCCGGCATCCGCAGCGGCCTCGACGTGGTGCGCATGATCGCCCTGGGCGCCGACACTGTGCTGATCGGCCGCGCCTTCCTCTGGGCCCTGGCCGTGCACGGCCAGGCCGGGGTGAAGAACCTGCTCGAGCTGTTCGAGAAGGAAATGCGCGTGGCCATGGTGCTGACCGGCGCCAAGTCGATCAGCGAGATCAGCCGCGACTCGCTGGTCCGCGAACTGGGCGCCTGAGCGCCCGCCACACCACCGCCTGAATGACCGGGGCACACGGCGCGCCAGACGCCGTGGCCCCGCGAGGAGATTGCATGAGCCTGCCCGCCGCGTTCCTGCGTGATGTCGAGCACCTGATTCCCGCCGAACGCCGCTTCGACGACCCGACCTCGACATTGGCCTTCGGCACCGATGCCAGTTTCTACCGGCTGATCCCCAAGCTGGTGGTGCGCGTCGAGTCCGAAGACGAAGTGGTCGGCCTGATCCAGCTGGCCCAGCGCGAGCGCGTGCCGGTCACCTTCCGCGCCGCCGGCACCAGCCTCTCCGGCCAGGCCATCAGCGACTCGGTGCTGATCGTGCTCGGCGACAACTGGGGCGGTAAAGAGATTCGCGGCGAGGGCGAGCAGATCCGCCTGCAGCCCGGCGTGATCGGCGCCCAGGCCAACGCCTGGCTGGCCCCCTACGGGCGCAAGATCGGCCCGGACCCGGCGTCGATCAACGCCTGCAAGATCGGCGGCATTGTCGCCAACAATGCCAGCGGCATGTGCTGCGGCACCGCACAGAACACCTACCACACCCTCGCCGGCCTGCGCCTGGTGCTGGCCGACGGCACCCGCCTCGACAGTGAAGACCCGGTCAGCGTCGCCGCCTTCGAGAAGAGCCACGCCGTCCTGCTCGAATCGCTGGCCCGCCTGGGTCGTGAAACCCGCGCCAATACCCAACTGGCCGACCGCATCCGGCACAAATACCGGCTGAAGAACACCACAGGTCTGTCACTCAACGCGCTGGTGGACTACGACCGGCCGCTGGATATCCTGCAGCACCTGCTGGTCGGTTCCGAAGGCACCTTGGGCTTCATCAGTGCCGTCACCTACGACACCGTGCCCGATCACCCGCACAAGGCCAGCGCGCTGCTGGTATTCCCCAGCGTGGAAAGCTGCTGCCGCGCCGTCACCGTGCTCAAGCGCCAGCCCGTGTCGGCGGTAGAGCTGCTGGACCGCCGCAGCCTGCGCTCGGTGCAGAACATGCCGGGCATGCCGCTGTGGGTAAAAGGCCTGTCGGACAACGCCTGCGCCCTGCTGATCGAGTCCCGCGCCGCCAGTCAGAGTTTGCTGCACGAGCAACTGCACCAGGTCATGGCATCCATCGCCGAATACCCGCTGGAACAGAAAGTCGATTTCAGCGAAGACCCGGTGGTGTACAACCAGCTGTGGAAAATCCGCAAGGACACCTTCCCCGCGGTCGGCGCCGTGCGCCAGACCGGCACCACGGTGATCATCGAAGACGTGACCTTCCCCATCGAGCAGCTGGCCGAGGGCGTCAATCGCCTGATCCAGCTGTTCGACAAGCACCACTATGACGAAGCGATCATCTTCGGCCATGCCCTGGAGGGCAACCTGCACTTCGTTTTCACCCAGGGCTTCAACAGCGCCGAGGAAGTCGCGCGTTACAAGGCCTTCATGGACGACGTGGCGCAGCTGGTGGCCGTGGAGTTCGGCGGCTCGCTCAAGGCCGAGCACGGCACCGGCCGCAACATGGCGCCGTTCGTGGAGTTGGAGTGGGGGCACGATGCCTACCAACTGATGTGGGCGCTCAAGCGCCTGCTCGACCCCAACGGCATCCTCAACCCCGACGTGGTGCTGAGCGAAGACCCAGACATCCACCTGAAAAACCTCAAGCCGCTGCCCGCTGCCGACGAGATCGTCGACAAGTGCATCGAATGCGGCTTCTGCGAACCGGTCTGCCCGTCCAAGGGCCTGACCCTCAGCCCCCGCCAGCGCATCGTGATGTGGCGTGACATCCAGGCCAAGAAACGCGCCGGCATCGATACCCGCGAACTGCTGCAGACCTACCAGTACCAAGGCATCGACACCTGCGCCGCCACCGGCCTGTGCGCTCAGCGCTGCCCGGTGGGCATCAACACCGGCGAGCTGGTGAAGAAACTGCGCAGCCAGGCGGCCGAGCATGGCAAGGCCGCCGACTGGCTGGCCGAGCACTTCCACACCGCACTGAGCGGCGCTCGCCTGACCCTCACTGCCGCCAACACCGCCCGCAAATTGCTGGGCGCCCCGCGCCTGGGCCGCGTGAGCGCGACCTTGAGCAAGGTCAGCAAAGGTCGCCTGCCGCAATGGACCCCGGCCATGCCGCAGCCCCTGCGCAGCATCGACTTCGGCCCGGCAAGCAACGACGCCCGGCCACGGGTGGTGTACCTGGCCGCCTGCGTATCGCGGGTGATGGGCCCCGCCTATGCCGACCGCGAGCAAAGCTCACTGCTCGACAAGACCCGCGCCCTGCTGGAGAAAGCCGGCTATCAGGTGGTGTTCCCCGACAACGCCGACAGCCTGTGCTGCGGCCAGCCGTTCGCGTCCAAGGGCTACCCCGAGCAGGCCGAGCACAAGCGCCAGGAACTGATCAACGCGCTGCTGCACGCCAGCCGCGGCGGGCTTGATCCGATCTATTGCGACACCAGCCCCTGTACCCTGCGGTTGGTGCAGGATCTGGGCGACACTCGGCTGGATCTGTACGACCCGGTGCGCTTCATCCGCACCCATCTGGTGGACAAGCTGGAGTTCACCCCGCAGGACGAACCGGTGGCCGTGCATGTGACCTGCAGTACCCAGCACCTTGGCGAGAGTCAGGCGCTGATTGACCTGGCGCGGCGGTGCAGCAAGCAGGTGGTGATTCCGGAAGGGATTCACTGTTGTGGGTTTGCGGGGGACAAGGGGTTTACCACGCCGGAGCTGAATGCGCATTCGCTGCGGAGCCTGAAGGATGCGGTGCAGTTTTGCAGTGAAGGGATTTCTACCAGCCGGACGTGTGAGATTGGGTTGTCCAGCCATAGCGGGATCGACTATCACGGCCTGGTCTACCTGGTAGACCGCGTTACCCGCCCGCGCACTATTTGAAATTGGGAGATGGCTTGAGGGTGCCTGGCGATAGTTTTTCGGCGCCCTCAAGATCGAGCGCCGCCCGCGCGGCGCATCGCGAGCAAGCTCGCTCCTACATTTGTTGCAACGTACCTATGCCTGATAGGCCATGGTTGTCAGCCTTG
>NZ_AKJC01000201.1 GCF_000282535.1 Pseudomonas sp. GM84
GGCTGGCCGAGCCGGCCGGTGCCGAGGCGCCAGCGGCCGTGGCCGCGCCGGTGGTCGAGGCGCCCGTTGCCGAGGTGGACATCACCGACAGTGAGTTCGAGCAGCTGCTCGACTCGCTCGACGCGGTCAAGGCCGAGGCCGAGGCTGCCGCCGAGCAGCTGCAAGGCGAGGCCCTCAGTGGTTCGGGCGACGAAATCACCGACGCCGAGTTCGAATCGCTGCTCGACCAGTTGCACGGCAAGGGCCAGTTCTCGCCCGAAGTCGCCGCTGCCGAGCCGCAGGTTGCCACCGCCAGTGCGCCGGTGAGCGACGAGATCACCGACGAGGAATTCGAGTCGCTGCTCGATCAGCTGCACGGCAAGGGCACCTTCCAGGCCGATGCGCTGCCCGGCGTCGCGCCGGTGGCCAGCGAAACCCCGACCAGCAGCGACGAGATCAGCGACCACGAGTTCGAGGCGCTGCTCGACCAGTTGCATGGCAAGGGCAAGTTCTCCGGTGACAGTGTTGCGGCCGAGGCGCCTGCTGCGCTTGCGGCACCGGTGGCTGCCAAGGCCGAAAGCCAGCCCGTGGCCAAGCCGGCTCCGGCTCCCGCTGTCCCTGCGGCCGCTGCCAAACCTGCGGCTGCGCCCCGTCCGGCTGCGCCCGCTGCCGAAAAGCACGCGGTCAGCGAAGCGGAAACCACAGTGCGCGTCGACACTGCGCGCCTGGACGAGATCATGAACATGGTCGGCGAGCTGGTGCTGGTGCGTAACCGCCTGGTACGCCTGGGCCTGAACAGCGGCGATGAAGCCATGTCCAAGGCGGTGTCCAACCTCGACGTGGTCACCGCCGACCTGCAGACCGCGGTGATGAAGACCCGCATGCAGCCGATCAAGAAAGTCTTCGGCCGCTTCCCGCGCCTGGTCCGCGACCTGGCCCGCCAGCTCAAGAAAGAGATCAACCTGGAGCTGGTCGGCGAAGAGACCGACCTGGACAAGAACCTGGTCGAGGCCTTGGCCGACCCGTTGGTGCACCTGGTGCGCAACGCCGTCGACCACGGCGTGGAAATGCCCGATGAACGCGAAGCCGCCGGCAAGGCCCGCACCGGCCGCGTGGTGCTGTCGGCCGAGCAGGAAGGCGACCACATCCTGCTGTCGATCTCCGACGACGGCAAGGGCATGGACCCCAATATCCTGCGTGCCAAGGCCGTGGAAAAAGGCCTGATGGACAAGGACGCCGCCGAGCGCCTGAGCGAGTCGGACTGCTACAACCTGATCTTCGCCCCGGGTTTCTCGACCAAAACCGAAATCTCCGACGTGTCCGGCCGTGGCGTCGGCATGGACGTGGTCAAGACCAAGATTGCCCAGCTCAACGGCTCGATCAACATCTTCTCGGCCAAGGGCCAGGGTTCGAAGATCGTCATCAAGGTGCCGCTGACCCTGGCGATCATGCCGACCCTGATGGTGATGCTGGGCAACCAGGCGTTCGCCTTCCCGCTGGTCAACGTCAACGAGATCTTCCACCTCGACCTGTCGCGCACCAACGTGGTCGACGGCCAGGAAGTGGTGATCGTGCGCGACAAGGCGCTGCCGCTGTTCTACCTCAAGCGCTGGCTGGTCCAGGGCCAGGTGCACGAAGAGCAGCGCGAGGGGCATGTGGTGATCCTGTCGGTGGGCACCCAGCGCATCGGTTTCGTGGTCGACCAGCTGGTGGGCCAGGAAGAGGTGGTGATCAAGCCGCTGGGCAAGATGCTGCAGGGCACCCCGGGCATGTCCGGCGCCACCATCACCGGCGACGGTCGCATCGCGCTGATCCTCGACGTGCCGAGCATGCTCAAGCGTTACGCGGCACGGCGTATTTGATTTTCGGTGGCGCACCCTGGCGGGCTGCGCTGCCTAATGGAGTGTTTATGGCAGTCAAGGTCCTGGTGGTGGATGATTCCGGTTTCTTCCGCCGCCGCGTCTCGGAAATCCTCTCGGCGGATCCGACGATCCAGGTCGTGGGCACCGCGACCAACGGCAGGGAAGCGATCGACCAGGCGCTGGCGCTCAAGCCCGATGTCATCACCATGGACTACGAAATGCCCATGATGGATGGCATCACCGCGGTGCGGCACATCATGCAGCGCTGCCCGACGCCCGTACTGATGTTCTCTTCGCTGACCCACGAAGGCGCCCGGGTCACCCTCGACGCGCTGGATGCCGGTGCGGTGGATTACCTGCCGAAGAACTTCGAGGACATCTCGCGCAACCCGGACAAGGTCAAGCAGCTGCTGTGCGAGAAGGTGCACACCCTCTCGCGCAGCAACCGCCGCTTCGGCAGCTATGCCAGCCCGGCACCGGTCGCCCCGCCAGCACCTGCCGCCCCTGCGCCGGCCAGCAGCCTGGCCAGCCCGGCACCTGCGCGCGCGCCGTTGCCTGCGCGTGCGTCGGCACCGGCGCCGACGCACTCGCCAACTCCCAAGCGCAAGCCCTACAAACTGGTGGCCATCGGCACCTCCACAGGCGGCCCGGTGGCCCTGCAGCGGGTGCTGACCCAGCTGCCGGCCAACTTCCCGGCACCGATCGTGCTGATCCAGCACATGCCGGCGGCATTCACCAAGGCCTTCGCCGAGCGCCTCGACAA
This sequence comes from Pseudomonas sp. GM84, assembly GCF_000282535.1. Lineage (GTDB taxonomy): Bacteria > Pseudomonadota > Gammaproteobacteria > Pseudomonadales > Pseudomonadaceae > Aquipseudomonas. The sequence continues at coordinate 2,605 of NZ_AKJC01000201.1, forward strand.
GCTGTGCAGGATCAACGTCAAGGAAGCCGAGGACGGCGATGTGCTGCGCCCAGGCCTGGCGCTGCTGGCCCCCGGTGGCAAGCAGATGATGGTCGACGGCCGCGGCACGGTGAAGATCCTGCCTGGCGACGAGCGCCTCAACTACAAGCCCTGCGTGGACATCACCTTCGGTTCGGCGGCCAAGTCGTATGGCGACAAGGTGCTCTCGGTGGTGCTCACCGGCATGGGCGCCGATGGCCGTGAAGGCGCGCGCCTGCTCAAGCAGGGCGGCAGCACCGTGTGGGCCCAGGATGAAGCCAGCTGCGTGATCTATGGCATGCCCATGGCCATCGTCAAGGCCAACCTGGCCGATGCGGTGTACAGCCTGGACGAAATCGGCAAGCACCTGGTAGAGGCCTGTGTCTGATGGATGTCCTTAGCCTGATTGGCCTGATCCTGGCCTTCGTCGCCATCGTCGGCGGCAATTTCCTCGAAGGTGGCCACGTCGGTGCGCTGCTCAATGGCCCGGCGGCGCTGATCGTGCTCGGCGGCACCCTGGCGGCGGCCTTGCTGCAGGCGCCGCTGTCGTCGTTCAAGCGCGCCCTGCAGATCCTGCGCTGGATCATCTTCCCGCCCCGGGTGGACCTGGCCGGTGGTATCGACCGGGTGGTGAACTGGAGCCTGACGGCGCGCAAGGAAGGCCTTCTGGGCCTTGAAGGCGTGGCCGATGCCGAGCCTGACCCGTATGCGCGCAAGGGCCTGCAACTGCTGGTCGATGGCGCCGAGCCGGAGTCGATCCGCAGCATCCTCGAAGTCGACTTCCTGACCCAGGAAGGCCGCGATATCCAGGCCGCCAAGGTGTTCGAGAGCATGGGCGGCTATGCGCCGACCATCGGCATCATCGGCGCGGTGATGGGCCTGATCCATGTGATGGGCAACCTGGCCGACCCGTCGCAGCTGGGCAACGGCATCGCCGTGGCCTTCGTCGCCACCATCTACGGTGTGGCCAGCGCCAACCTGATCCTGCTGCCGATCGCCAACAAGCTCAAGGCCATCGTGCTGCGCCAGTCGCGCTACCGAGAAATGCTCCTCGAAGGCCTGCTGTCGATTGCCGAAGGCGAGAACCCGCGCTCGATCGAGCTGAAGCTGCAAGGCTTCATGGAGTAACCCATGCGTCGCCGTCGTCACACCGAGGAACACGAGAATCATGAGCGCTGGCTGGTGTCGTATGCCGACTTCATCACCTTGCTGTTCGCCTTCTTCGTGGTCATGTACTCGATTTCCTCGATCAACGAGGGCAAGTACAAGGTCATCTCGCAAGCGCTGCTGGGGGTGTTCAACGACCCCGAGCGGAGCATGAAGCCGATCCCCATCGGCGATGAACAGCCGCTCAGCGTCAAACCGGCCGACCCGCTGATCAAGGACAGCGAGCAGACCGACGCGGGCCTTTCGCAAACCAGCGTCGACCCGCTCAAGTCCATCAGCGACGATGTGCGCGACGCCTTTGGCGACTTGATCAAGTCCGACCAGATGACCGTGCGCGGCAACGAGCTGTGGGTCGAGATCGAACTGAACTCATCGTTGCTGTTCGGCAGCGGCGACGCCATGCCCAGCGACAAGGCGTTCGCCATCATCGAGAAGGTGGCGAACATCCTCAAGCCGTTCGCCAACCCGGTGCACGTCGAAGGCTTCACCGACAACCTGCCGATTCGCACGGCGCAGTACCCGACCAACTGGGAGCTGTCGTCGGCGCGTGCGGCGAGCATCGTCCGCCTGCTGGCCATGAACGGAGTGAGCCCGGCGCGCATGGCCTCGGTGGGCTATGGCGAGTATCAGCCGGTGGCCGGCAACGACACCGCCGAAGGCCGCGCCCGTAACCGTCGGGTGGTGCTGGTGATCTCACGCAACCTTGAAGTGCGCCGCAGCCTGACCGCAACCGGCAGTGCCAACGCCAGCCCGGACGCCGCCCTGCGGCGTGCTGGCACACAAAGTGCACCGGCAACGCCAGCAACGGGGGCGGGGCAATAACTCGTCAATTCTCTGTCACCGCATACTGTCTTGCCTGGAAGAGCGCGGTCCCTGTGGGAGCGGGCTTGTCCCGCGAAGCAGGCACCGCGGTGGATGGCACGGGCTATGCCCGTGTTCGCGGGACAAGCGCGCTCCCACAAGGGTCGGCGCTAAATCAATGAGTCAAGAGTTGTCCTTATGAGAGTCTGGGCAGTAGCCAATCAAAAAGGCGGGGTCGGCAAGACCACCACCACCATCGCCCTGGCCGGTTTGCTGGCCGAGGCGGGCAAGCGCGTGGTCGTCGTCGACCTCGACCCGCATGGCTCGATGACCAGCTACTTCGGGCACAACCCCGATACCCTGGAGCACAGCTGCTACGACCTGTTCCTGCACAAGGGGCAGGTGCCGCAGGGCTTGCCCGGGCAGTTGTTGCTGCCCACCAGCGACGAACGTATCTCGCTGCTGCCGTCGAGCACCGCGCTGGCGGTGCTGGAGCGCCAGTCGCCGGGGCAGAGTGGCCTGGGCCTGGTGATCGCCAAGAGTCTGGCGCAGCTGTGGCAGGATTTCGACTTCGCCTTGATCGACAGCCCGCCGCTGCTCGGCGTGCTGATGGTCAATGCCCTGGCGGCCAGCCAGCAACTGGTGATCCCTGTTCAGACCGAGTTCCTGGCGGTCAAGGGGCTGGAACGCATGATCGGCACCCTGGCCATGATCAACCGCTCGCGCAAGCAGGCCTTGCCTTATCAAATCGTGCCGACCTTGTTCGATCGCCGCACCCAGGCCTCCCTGGGCACGCTCAAGGTGCTGCGCGATGCCTATGAGCAGCAGGTTTGGCAGGGCTATATCCCGGTCGATACGCGCCTGCGCGATGCCAGCCGCAACGGCCTCACGCCGTCGCAGTTCGATGGCAAGAGCCGTGGCGTGATTGCCTACCGGGCGCTGCTCAAGCACCTGCTTACCTACAAGAGCGCAGTGCAGGTGGTGTCATGACCCTGAAGAGCGGCACCCGGCCACAGATGGCCTTGCAGTCTTACCTGGACGGCCTGCTGCAGGAGGCCACCGAAGCCGACGATGTGCTTGAACTGCCGCCGGGCGACGAATTCGCCGCCGCCGTGCGCGAGGAGCAGGCCCGAGACGCCCAGCCGTCGGCACCAGTGGCGAGCATCGCGCCCAAGCCTTTCGCCGAGCCGAAGGTGAGGGTATTGCCGGCCGTGCTGCCCGTCGAAGAGCCGGTGGTGGCCGTGGTCGAGGCCCAGGTGGTGGCCGAAGCCAGCATCCCGGTACTGACCGAGGTGCAGGCGCCAGAGCCGGTCGCGCCGCTGGTCGAGGTGCACCTGCCGGCGGCGGACGTACCGTCGCCGCCTGCCACGGTGGAGGGTCGCCCGGCCTGGGCCACCGAGCCGTTCGAGTGCCTGCTGTTCGACGTCGCCGGCTTGACCCTGGCGGTGCCGCTGGTGTGCCTGGGCTCGATCTACAGCCTGGAGGGGCAGGAACTGACGCCGTTGTTCGGCCAGCCGGACTGGTTTCTCGGCATCCTGACCTGCCAGGCGGGCAACCTCAAGGTACTGGACACCGCGCGTTGGGTCATGCCCGACCGCTACCGCGACGACTTCCGCCAGGGCCTGAACTACGTGATTTCCGTGCAGGGCTACGAATGGGGGCTGGCCGTGCACCAGGTCAGCCGCTCGCTGCGCCTGGACCCGTCGGAGATCAAATGGCGCAGCCAGCGTGGCCAGCGCCCGTGGCTGGCCGGCACGGTCATCGAACACATGTGTGCACTGCTGGACGTTGCCGAACTGGCCGAGCTGATCGCCAGCGGCGCGGTCAAGCAGCTGCATGGCAAACACCAATAACTGCGAACACACCGCCAATGGCGGCATTTGAGGGCTAGGGGAATGAAAAAGTCGTCTGCACAAGGTTCCGAAGATCCGATCCTGCAATGGGTAACCTTCCGTCTGGACAACGAGTCCTACGGCATCAACGTCATGCAGGTGCAGGAAGTGCTGCGCTACACCGAGATCGCCCCGGTTCCGGGCGCGCCAAGCTACGTGCTGGGCATCATCAACCTGCGCGGCAATGTGGTGACGGTGATCGACACCCGCCAGCGCTTCGGCCTGATGCCTTCGGATGTGACCGACAACACCCGCATCGTCATCATCGAGGCGGACAAGCAGGTGGTCGGCATCCTGGTCGACAGCGTGGCCGAGGTGGTCTACCTGCGCCAGTCGGAGATCGAAACCGCACCGAACGTCGGTAACGATGAGTCGGCCAAGTTCATCCAGGGCGTGTGCAACAAGAACGGCGAGCTGCTGATCCTGGTCGAGCTGGACAAGATGATGACCGAGGAAGAGTGGTCCGAGCTGGAGAACATCTGAGTTGATTTTCGAGGTTGCTGTCATCTTACTGGCGCTGCTGTGGGCGCTGAGCCTGTGGTTCTTCCTCAACTACAGCAAGCGCCAACGAGAATTGGCTGCCCAGCAGGCGATCGGTGATGCGCTGCGTGACCAGCGCATCAAGGACCTGGCAAAAAGCCTGGAGGACTACCAGAACGGCACGGTGCGCATGGGCGAGGCCCTCCATGAACTGCGCACGACGGTAGCGACCCTGCCTGACCGCCTGGAACGGCTGGAGCAGCGCGATCCGAGCAATGTCACCTTCACCCAGGCCGCCCGGCTGGTGGGCATGGGTGCGAGCGTGGCGGAGCTGAGCGAAACCTGTGGGCTGACCCGGGCCGAGGCGGAGTTGATGAGCAAGCTGCACCGCAGCGAGTGACAGCATTGCCCGGGCCGCATGACGGCCTGGGCAAGCTTTCAGGTGTGGATCCAGGAGTTGTTGCCGCCGGTGCTGGCGATGCGGTCCAGCGGCAACTGCTCGCGCCAGGCCTCCATGAAGGCCTCGTGAGGGATGAACAGCCTGCTGTTGAGCCGGCGCATCGCATAGAGGTTGGAGACCTGCCGCAATGTGCCCAACCCAGGCAGTTGCTGCTCGACAACATCGGTGAGCAAGCGCGGACCGGTCATTCGGTTCAGGCGGTTGGCATACAGATAGAACCCGCGCGAATCGCTCGCAATGTCCGGTCGGCTGTCATAGAACCCGGGTTCGGCCAGATAGCGCGCGTGCATTTCAGCCGAGATCGCTCGCAGGGTAGGGTTGTTGGGGTGGCTGCCGATCAGGCTGGTGTTGTATTCCCAGTTCATCCCCAGTTTCTGGTTGCTCATGGGTGGCGGCAGCAACAGCCCTTCCGGTGTGGTGGCCAGGGTCAGGTTATCGATGGCCGCCCTGTCCTGGGGTGCAGGTTGCCGCGGATCACGACGCGGGTCTTCGTGGGCGCCCAGTAGCGTATCGTCGATGTCCATGTACAGCCCGCCTTCGTGGTCCAGCAACGGGTAGCGCAATACATCCGAGGCTGACGAGAAGTTGCTGGCGACGCCACCGTTGCCGTCGATTGCATGCTGGTACTGCGCGAAGTACGGGCTTTCCCTGAACGATGCATAGAACGCATGCTCTTCGAGGGTAAGCACTTCCACGCCCGGCGCCTGTTCGGCCAGCAACCGGGTGTTCTCGGCGAACGCCTCTGGCGCCGCATTGGACAGAAACAGCCGGTAACGGTATTCGCTGCCGGTCAGCCTTCGTGCGTTTGCCGCCAAATTATCGAGCAGCTTGGCGTCGATCACCTTGTTGCCCACCCAGATCGAGGAGATGCGCTTGGGGATCGCTTGCAGTCGCTCGGTCTCCAGCGTGGGTATCTCGACCGGCAGGGGCAACTCGACCCCTAGCGAGCGCAGGGTTCTGGTGCGCATTTGGTCGGTGACGGGGCGCGCCATGGCATCGGCAGGAGAGAGGTCCATATCGCCGTCCCGGGCAATGTAGAAGGTCGGCATCACGGCATTGGCTTCGTCTTCGGCGATGAATGCATCACGTTCCATGTCATAGATCACGCTGAAGCCATAGCCGCCGCGGGAGGCTTGCAGTTGGTCCAGTTCGCCGTTGTACAGCGGTTGGCGAATTACCGATGCGGCCACTGCAGGATCGCCACCGGGCAAGGGGGCGATGGCGTCGTTCATGACGAAATAGTCCGCGACGTCCAGCTCGGGCAAGTGTGGTGGTGAAACCGGGCTCAGCGGGTATCCCCAGCGTTCGTTGATCCAGGTGGGGAACACGAAGCCGTCGCGTTTGATGCTGAAGAGCTCGGTCGCCTTCAGACCCGCAGCGGTTACCAGAGGCGCGGCGTTGAGCAGGCCGAATTCGATGCTGTCCAGGCTGTCGGCCTTGGCATCCAGCGACTTGCCGTTGACGGCCTGGTCGACTCCGAGGCCGAACTGGGCGATGCCGCCAAGCGCGAACAGCGGTGCCAGTTCTGGCACTAGCAGCGCCAGCGGTGCCAGCAGGTTGAGGGTAGTGCTCAGGTAGCCGCGCCATCTGGCTTCGGTCACCTCATTGCCGCTGGTGATGATGAACTCGGCGTCATCGTGGCTGCGTTGGCGTTGGTACTCGCTCAACGCCTGGAACAGGTCGCCGCGAACCGAGGGGCTGTACGTGTCGGCGCGGTAGTTCACGTAGTCTGCAGGTGCCCAGCGGCCATCGGTGGTGAAGCCCGGCCGGTTGGGTGAGCGATGGTGAATGCCCGGGTAGGCTGCCAGGCCATCCAGCGCGGTGTCCAGGCCGCTGAAATCCAGGCCGTCCGGCATGTCGGCGAGGCGGAAGTGGCTGCGTAGCGCTTCTCGTGTGTCAGCGCTTCGGCATTGCTGGGCAACCCAGTCCTTCATCGCGCCCATGCCGTCGAACACGTGCAGCGGTGAGGCACCGCCCGGTAGGTACAACAGCACCGTTGGCCCGGCGCGATCAGCGATACACAGCACATCGGTGGCGACATAGCCATAGATGTTCAGTGGGCGGATTTTCAGCCCCGGCGAGCGTTTCGACAGCCCTGCGGCCTGCCAGGCCAGCTCGCGCGCCGCTTCGCTTAGCGAGCCTTGGCTGACCTGCTTGTTGCAGGCCGCGACGAAGCTGATTTTCGCGGCCAGGCGGTGTTTGGCCAGGTGCTGCCCCCAGTAGTCATCGAGCAGGGTGATGAAGCGGGTGTGGAAATCCAGGTTCCAGATGAACTGCTGCAAGGCTTCTACGTTTACCGGCACATGGGTCGTGGCGTCATAGGCAAGGGGGGCGACCCTGCGGAACAGGCCATTGAAGACTGAATACGCTGCGCCATTGGACAACGTATCGGCAGCTGGCAGGGCGTCGACGATCTGCAGCTGTCCTTCGGGGAAATAGCCGGCCCAGGGTGCGCCGATCAATCCACCGAGCAGATTGTTGTTCGATTCGCCTTGCCAGTTCGCGAGCATGGCCTGGGTCAGCGACATCCTGCTGGCGACAACCGCCTGGTGACCGCGGTAGTGCAGCGTTACCACATCGGTCTTGTCGGGGTCGAGTTCCAGCCCCTGGCTGCTGCGGGCCCACTCGCCGATGCGGCGGCTGGCTTCGAGGTCGGGCCTGGGAACATGGGCGAGCAAGTCGCGCACGAATTGCACGCCGGCTGCGTTCACATAAGTCGTTGGCATGGGGTTCACCTGTTGCGTAAAGGGAACGCAAGGGTTCAGTGCCAACCCCAGGGCTAGGTGCTACATAGTGCTGGAGCCGGGCGGCAGGCGCAGCAGCGCCGGCGTGATGTCGTGCGGGTCGCCGGGCTGGTCGTTGAAGCCGGCGGGTACCTTGCCGCGCAAGTGAAAGGCGAAGGCAATGATTTCGGCGATGGTCAGGTACAACGCCTCGGGTATCTGCTCGCCCAGCTCCAGGCGCGCCAGCAGGCGCACCAGTTCGGCGTTTTCGTAGATCGGCACTTCGTGCTCGCGGGCGATGGCGAGTATGGCCTCGGCCAGCGCGTCGTCGCCCTTGGCGCTCAAGGTGGGGGCCTGTTGGCCGTCATAGGTCAGGGCAATCGCCTGGAGGGGGAGACTGTCGGTCATGCGGTTTCGTCCACCCAGCGTTGTTCGAGGCGAGTGCGCGGGCCTTGTGGCGGCGTGCCAGGGTGGCAGGCCAGGTCGCCGACCTCCAGGCCCCGGGCCAGCAGGCGCTCGCGCAGGGTGCCCAATTGGCTGTCGATCAGGCGCGCGGTGTTGGGGATTTCTGCCCACAGCTGGCCGCTGAGGCGGCCCTGGCTCAACTGTGCCTGGACCTGAAGCGGCCCCAGCGGTGGCAGGTCGAAGGCCAGTTCGATGCGCCACAGCGATTCCAGCGGGTCGCGTTGTTCGCGCCTGGGGTCGGCTTGCTGCTCCGGGGTCTCTTCGCGCTGCAGTTTGGCTTGCAGCGGGATGAACTCCTGGCCGTGACGAACCGGAATTTCGGTTTGCCAGGTGGTCTGCAGGTTGCCGTTTTCCAGCGTGCCGGTCTGTTGCAGGCTGCTCAGTGCGTGGCTTTGCAGGCGCGAAACAGCGGCAGCGGCCAGGCGCAGCAGTTGCTGCAGGTCCCCTTCGTTTTCCATCGCCTGCAGCAGCCGTGAGGGTAGCGGAAAGGCGCCAGGTGGTTGCAGTGGAGCAGCGCGCCTGAGCATGCCCAGGGCGCTGCGGGCCATTGCCGGCATGACCTGGGCCAGGGTCGAAAGATTGTTCAAGGCTGGCGCGCCATCTCCTGACGCTTGCCCCACCAGGCGCAGCAACTGGGCTTTGATGTCCGCGCCCGTCGCCAGCCCGCCCAGCAACTTGGCTTCGAGAAACGCACCACTGTTGTTCAGCGCCTGGGCGAGGCCCTTGGCCTCTCCCAGTTGGCGGGCATCCGGCAGGCTGGCCAGCAGGCGTTCGGCACTGCCGCGCAATTCGCCATCGCCGCTGCGGGCCAATTGCTGCAGCGCGTCGAGCAGCCCCGTGAGGGAGGCTTGTCGCCCCTGTTGGCTGGCCAGTTGCTGGGTGATGTTCAGTTGCTCCTGGCGCCCGCTCAGGGGCACGAAACGCAGCGACTGATCTCCCTGCACCAAGGCGCTGAGCAGGCTGCCGACGGCCAGGGGGCGAGGGCTGTCGAGGGTCAGGGTGGCGCCGGCCTGGGCGGTGTTGAGCAGGCTGACCAGCGAGCGGTAGGTGGCCGCTGCGCCTGGGTTCTGCAGCCACTGGCTGGTCAGCACCTTGCCCTGCAGCAGGGTGCCGACCGGGACTTTGCCGGTATCGAGCTGGGTCAGGGTGGCGACGTTGCTGGCATTGGCCTGTTGCACCATCACGGCCAGGCGATCGCTTTGCGGTTGGCTGACAGTGACCTGGCTGCCTGGGGCGAGCGGTTGGCTGGCACTGGCCTGCACCTGGGCCTGGTTGCCGTTGGCCTGCAGAAGCCGCAGCACCAGCTGGAACTCGCTGCCGCTCTGTTTCAGCGTCAACACCTCGGCCTGCGCGGTCTCGCCTGGCTTGAGCAGGCCGGGCTGCGCCTGGGTCAGGTTGAGCAGCTCGCCCGTCATCGCCGCCTTGATCGCCTGGGAATTGACAGCGGTTTGTGCGCCGAGACTATTGATTTCAGTCATGATTGTATACAACCTGTCGAGCCCGCCCTCTTGGCAGCGAGGCCGCGCATGTAATAATGCGGGCCGTCCGCCATTGCCACTGTAACGGCAGCGAGCCGGGCGACTTGAGACACTGCATAAGGCGAAACCGTGACCTTTCACCTCCAAGCCGTGGGCCTGGCCTGCGAGCGCGACTGGCGCCTGCTGTTCGAGCACCTGCATTTCGAACTGCGGCCCGGCGACATGCTGCAGATCAGCGGCCCCAACGGCAGCGGCAAGACCAGCCTGCTGCGCCTGCTGGCCGGGCTGATGCAACCCACTGCCGGGCAGATCCTGCTGGGCGGCCAGCCATTGGCCGAGCAGCGCCATGCGCTGGCCAGCATCCTGCTGTGGATCGGCCACGCGGCGGGCATCAAGGACCTGCTCACTGCCGAGGAGAACCTCACCTGGCTGTGCGCCCTGCACCAGCCGGCCGGCCGCGATGCAATCTGGTCGGCGCTTGAAGCCGTTGGCCTGCGCGGTTTCGAAGATGTGCCTTGCCATACCTTGTCGGCCGGCCAGCAGCGCCGCGTGGCGCTGGCCCGTCTGCACCTGGCCAGCCCGCCGCTGTGGATCCTCGACGAACCCTTCACCGCGCTCGACAAGCAAGGCGTGGCGCAGCTCGAAGCGCACCTGGCGGCCCATTGCGAGCAGGGCGGTACGGTGGTGCTGACCACCCACCACACCCTGGAGCGCAAGCCCTCCGGTTACCGTGAACTCAACCTGGGGCAATGGGCAGCATGAGCGTATTCATCCTGTTGTTGCGCCGCGAAGCGCGCCTGCTGTTCCGCCGCCCGGCCGAGCTGGCCAACCCGTTGGTATTCTTCGCCATCGTCGTGGCGCTGTTCCCCTTGGCGGTAGGCCCGGAAAGCCAATTGTTGCAAACCTTGTCACCGGGGCTGGTCTGGGTCGCGGCGCTGCTGGCCGTGCTGCTGTCGCTCGATGGCCTGTTTCGCAGCGATTTCGAGGACGGCTCGCTGGAGCAGTGGGTGCTGTCGCCACACCCCTTGGCCATGCTGGTGCTGGCCAAGGTGTTGGCGCACTGGATCTTTTCTGGCCTGGCACTGGTATTGTTGGCGCCACTGCTGGCGCTGATGCTGGGCTTGCCGAGCCACTGCCTGCCGGTGTTGCTTGGCTCACTGTTGCTGGGTACGCCGGTGTTGAGCCTGCTGGGCGCGGTCGGCGCGGCGCTGACGGTCGGTCTCAAGCGCGGTGGTTTGCTGCTGGCGTTGCTGATTCTGCCGTTGTATATCCCTGTATTGATCCTGGGCAGTGGTGCGTTGCAGGCGGCGTTGCAGAATATGCCGGCTACCGGCCATCTGCTGTGGCTGGCGAGCCTGACTGCCTTGGCGGTAACCCTGGCACCCTTTGCGATAGCGGCCGGCCTGAAGATCAGCGTCGGCGAATAACGAGTCCCGGGCTTTCAAGCCCGGCTAATACCCTGGATGTACCCTGATGAAAATGAGCTGGACGTGGTTCCACAAACTGGGTTCCCCCAAATGGTTCTATGCCATCAGCGGCCGCATGCTGCCGTGGCTGACCGTCTCCGCCATCCTGCTGCTGGCCACCGGCGTGATCTGGGGCCTGGCCTTCGCCCCCGAGGACTACCAGCAAGGCAACAGTTTCCGCATCATCTACATCCACGTGCCGGCGGCCATGCTCGCCCAATCGTGCTATGTGCTGCTGGCAGTGGCCGGGGTGGTCGGGCTGGTATGGAAGATGAAGCTGGCCGACGTCGCCCTGCAATGCGCGGCCCCCATCGGCGCCTGGATGACCGCAGTGGCACTGGTTACCGGGGCGATCTGGGGCAAACCGACCTGGGGCAGCTGGTGGGTCTGGGATGCACGCCTGACCTCGATGCTGATCCTGCTGTTCCTGTATTTCGGCATCATCGCCCTGGGCCAGGCCATCACCAACCGTGACAGCGCGGCCAAGGCCTGCGCGGTACTGGCCATCGTCGGTGTGATCAACATCCCGATCATCAAGTACTCGGTGGAGTGGTGGAACACCCTGCACCAGGGTGCCACCTTCACCCTCACCGAAAAGCCCGCCATGCCAGTCGAAATGTGGCTGCCGCTGCTGTGCACGGCACTGGGCTTCTATTGCTTCTTCGGCGCGGTGCTGTTGCTGCGCATGCGCCTTGAAGTGCTCAAGCGCGAGGCGCGTACCAGCTGGGTCAAGGATGAAGTGTTGAACAGCCTGGGTCGGAGGGCCGCGTGATGAGCTTTTCTTCATTCGGCGATTTTCTCGCCATGGGCCACCATGGCCTGTACGTCTGGTCGGCCTATGGCATCTGCCTGACGGTGCTGGCGGTCAATGTCGCAGCGCCCATGCTGGCCCGCCGTCGCTACCTGCAAGAAGAGGCGCGCCGTCTGCGCCGGGAGAACAACCTGTGAATCCGCAGCGCAAGAAACGCCTGTTCCTGATCCTCGGCCTGCTGGCCGGGGTCGCGGTGGCCGTCGGCTTTGCCTTGAGCGCCCTGCAGCAGAACATCAACCTGTTCTACACCCCCACCCAGATCGCCAATGGCGAGGCACCGCTGGACACGCGCATTCGCGCTGGCGGCATGGTCGAGAAGGGCTCGGTGCAGCGCTCGGGCGACTCGCTCGACGTGCGCTTCGTGGTCACCGACTTCAACAAGTCGGTGCCGATCACCTACCGCGGCATCCTCCCGGACCTGTTCCGTGAAGGGCAGGGCATCGTCGCCCTGGGCAAGGTCAATGGCGAAGGCGTGGTGGTGGCCGACGAGGTGCTGGCCAAGCACGACGAGAAGTACATGCCGCCTGAAGTCACCAAGGCCTTGAAGGAAAGCGGCCAGGCGGAGGCCAAGCCATGAACGCAGCCCTGGTGATTCCCGAACTCGGCCAGTTGGCGATGATCCTCGCCATCTGCTTCGCCGCCGTGCAGGCCACCGTGCCGCTGCTCGGTGCCTGGCGCGGCGACAGCCTGTGGATGGGCCTGGCGCGCCCGGCAGCCTGGGGGCAGTTCGCCTTCCTGGCCTTTGCCTTCGCCTGCCTCACCCATGCCTTCATGACCGACAACTTCTCGGTGGCCTATGTGGCCAGCAACTCCAACAGCGCCTTGCCCTGGTACTACAAGTTCAGTGCCGTGTGGGGCGCGCACGAAGGCTCGCTGCTGCTCTGGGCCTTGATCCTCGGCGGCTGGACCTTCGCCGTGTCGGTGTTCTCGCGGCAGTTGCCGCAAGTGATGCTGGCCCGGGTGCTGGCGGTGATGGGCATGATCAGCGTGGGCTTCCTGAGCTTCCTGATCATTACCTCCAACCCGTTCGAGCGCCTGCTGCCGCAAGTGCCGATGGATGGTCGCGACCTCAACCCGCTGCTGCAGGATTTCGGCCTGATCGTTCACCCTCCAATGCTGTACATGGGCTATGTGGGCTTCTCGGTGGCCTTCGCCTTCGCCATCGCCGCACTGCTCGGCGGGCGCCTGGATGCCGCCTGGGCGCGCTGGTCGCGGCCATGGACGATCGTCGCCTGGGCGTTTCTCGGGGTGGGCATCACCCTGGGCTCCTGGTGGGCCTACTACGAGCTCGGTTGGGGCGGCTGGTGGTTCTGGGACCCGGTGGAAAACGCCTCGTTCATGCCGTGGCTGGTGGGCACGGCGCTGATCCACTCGCTGGCGGTGACCGAAAAGCGCGGGGTGTTCAAGAGCTGGACGGTACTGCTGGCGATCGCCGCGTTCTCGCTGAGCCTGCTGGGCACCTTCCTGGTGCGTTCCGGCGTGCTGACCTCGGTGCATGCATTTGCCTCCGACCCGGCGCGCGGTGTGTTCATCCTGATTTTCCTGCTGTTCGTGGTCGGCGGCTCGCTGACCCTGTTCGCCCTGCGCGCACCGGTGGTCAAGAGCCAGGTGGGCTTTGCCCTGTGGTCGCGCGAGACGCTGCTGCTGGCCAACAACCTGGTGCTGGTGGTGGCCGCCTCGATGATCCTGCTCGGCACCCTCTACCCGCTGGTGCTCGATGCCCTGACCGGGGCCAAGCTGTCGGTCGGGCCGCCTTACTTCGACGCCCTGTTCCTGCCACTGATGGCGCTGCTGATGGTGGTGCTCGGAATTGGCGTGGTGGTGCGCTGGAAGGACACCCCAGGCACGTGGCTGGCGAGCATGATGACCCCGGTGCTGATCGGCAGCGCCGTGTTGGCGCCGCTGGCCGGCTTCATCGTAGACGACTTCGACTGGCCGACCCTGACCGCCTTCGCACTGGCCGCCTGGGTGGTGCTCAGCGGGCTGCGCGACATTCTCGACAAGACCCGCCACAAGGGCCTGGCCAAAGGCGTGCGCGGCCTGACCCGCAGCTACTGGGGCATGCAACTGGCGCACCTGGGCCTGGCGGTGTGCGCCCTGGGCGTGGTGCTGTCGAGCAACAACAGTGCCGAGCGCGACCTGCGCATGGCACCCGGCGAAAGCGTGGAGCTTGGTGGGTATCACTTCCTGTTCCAGGGCGCCACGCACTTCGAAGGGCCTAACTTCATTTCCGACAAGGGCACCGTCGTGGTCAGCCGCGACGGCCGTGAAGTGACCACCCTGCACCCGGAAAAACGCCTGTACACCGTGCAGCAGTCGATGATGACCGAAGCGGGAATCGATGCCGGCTTCACTCGCGACCTGTACGTAGCCCTTGGCGAGCCGCTGGAAAACGGCGCCTGGGCGGTGCGGGTGCATATCAAGCCTTACGTTCGCTGGATCTGGCTGGGTGGTCTGCTGACCGGCCTGGGCGGTTTGCTGGCGGCCCTCGACCGGCGCTACCGCGTCAAGGTCAAGACCCGGGTGCGTGATGTCCTGGGCGTGTCTGGAGCAGCTGCATGAAGCGTTGGATCATGGTAGTGCCCCTGGCAGTGTTCCTGCTGCTGGCGGTCTTTCTGTACAAAGGACTGTTCCTCAAGCCCGACGAGCTGCCCTCGGCAATGATCGGCAAGCCATTCCCGGCATTTTCCCTGGCCTCGAGCCAAGGTGATCGCACCCTCACCGAGGCCGACCTGCAGGGGCGTCCGGCGCTGGTCAACGTATGGGCCACCTGGTGCCCGTCGTGCAAGGTAGAACACCCGTACCTCAACCAGTTGGCCGGGCAGGGCGTGGTGATCTACGGCATCAACTACAAGGACGACAATGCCGCTGCCTTGAAGTGGCTGGCCGAATTCCACAACCCGTACCAGCTGGATATCCGCGACGAGCAGGGCAGTCTTGGGCTGAACCTGGGCGTGTACGGCGCGCCGGAAACCTTCCTGATCGATGCCAAGGGCATCATCCGCTACAAGCACGTGGGCGTCGTCGATGCCACCGTCTGGCGCGAGCAGCTGGCGCCGCTGTACCAGGGCCTGGTCGACGAGGCCCGGCCATGAAGCGCTGGCTTGCAGCCGCCGTGCTGGGCATGAGCCTGGCCGGTGTGGCCAAGGCGGCCATCGATACCTATCAGTTCCGCGATGACGCCGAGCGTGAGCGTTATCAGCAACTGACCAAGGAACTGCGCTGCCCGAAATGCCAGAACCAGGACATCGCCGACTCCAATGCACCGATCGCCGCCGACCTGCGCCGGGAGATCTTCCGCATGCTCGGCGAGGGCAAGAGCAACCAGCAGATCGTCGACTTCATGGTCGACCGCTATGGTGACTTCGTGCGCTACAAGCCGGCGCTCAGTGGGCGTACCTGGCTGCTGTGGTTCGGCCCGGGGATCTTGCTGGTAGGGGGCTTCACGGTGCTGGCGGTGATCGTTCGCCGGCGCCGGGCACCGATTGCCCAGGGCGCGGAGCACTTGTCCGTGGAAGAACGCGAGCGTCTCGCCAAACTGCTGGAAAAAGAACAGAACCATGACTGAATTCTGGCTTAGCGCGGGCCTGCTGCTGCTCGCCGCCCTCGGCTTTCTGCTGATCCCGATCCTGCGCGGCCGTCGCCAGCAGCAGGAAGAAGACCGTACGGCCTTGAACGTGGCCCTGTACCAGGAGCGTGTCGCCGAGCTGGCGGCCCAGCAGGCCGCCGGCGTGCTCGACGACGCGCAGCTGACCGCGGGTCGCGACGAGGCCGCGCGGGAACTGCTGGCCGACACCGAAGGTGCCGACACCTCGCGCCAGGGGCACCTGGGCAAGGCCCTGCCTTTGCTGGCAGCGGTGCTGGTGCCGGTGCTGGGGCTGGGCATGTACCTGCACTTTGGTGCGGCCGACCAGGTTCAGCTGACCCAGGAATTCGGCTATGCACCGAAAACCCTGGAAGAAATGACCCAGCGCCTGGAGCGAGCGGTCGAAGCCCAGCCCGATTCCGCCGAAGGCTTGTACTTCCTCGGTCGCGCCTACATGGCCGAGGAACGTCCGGCGGATGCCGCACGCACCTACGAGCGCGCCGTGGCACTGGCCGGCCGCCAGCCCGAGTTGCTCGGGCAATGGGCGCAGGCGCTGTACTTCGCTGCCAACAAGCAATGGAACGCGCAGGTGCAGGCACTGACCGACGAGGCACTCAAGGCTGACCCCAATGAGGTCACAAGCCTTGGCCTGCGGGGTATCGCCGCGTTCGAAGGCGAGCGCTACCAGGAAGCGATCGATTACTGGACGCGCCTGCTGACGCAGCTGCCTGAAGGCGATGCCTCGCGCGCGGCCTTGCAAGGTGGTATCGACCGCGCCGCAGAACGCCTGGGCGGGAACGTCAGCAAACCGGTCGCCGCGCGCCTGAAGGTGCGGGTGGAACTGGCAGCGGCGCTCAAGGACAAGGTCAAGCCCGACGACACCGTGTTCATCTTCGCCCGCGCCAGCAACGGGCCGCCCATGCCGCTGGCGGCCAAGCGGGTGACCGTGGCGCAGTTGCCGCTGGAAGTCGAACTGTCCGACGCCGATGCGATGATGCCGCAGATGAAACTGTCGGACTTTGCCGAAGTCCAACTGGTTGCACGTGTGTCCCGCGCCGGGAAGCCCACCCAGGGTGAGTGGATCGGCAAGGGCGCACCCTTGGCCACTTCGACCCAGGCCACCCAGCAGCTGATCATCGACAGCCCCGACCCGTAAGAGAACCCAGCCATGCACAGTACCGTTCGCCTCACCTTGATCACCCTGGCCCTGGGTTTGTCCGCGTGTACGGTGCGTGAGCCGTATGAACAGCCCTCGCCGCCGATCGAAACGGTGCCGTCGCATCCAGGGCCGGTGGTCAAGCCCTTGCCGGGGGGGCAGCCATCGACGCAACCGAGCAAGCCGGCGGCGATCCCCAAACCGATGCCGCGTACCTCCGCCAGCTTCGCGCCGCCACCGGGCGGTGCCAGCCACTGGGACCCCAAGCTTGGCGTCTACGTGCTGGAGAAGAAGCCCAACACGTTCTACCGGCAGCGTACCTACTACCGGTATGACAATGGCTGGAGCTGGTCGTTGAACCCCGATGGGCCATGGCAGGAAACCGACAGCAGTGGTGTGCCAGGCGGTCTGGGGCGGGCCTTCGCCCAGTAATTTGCGAAGCGCCTGTACCGGCCTCTTCGCGGGACAAGCCCGCTCCCCCAGGTTCACTACCACCTTTGAGTGCAGTAATGAATCTGTGGGAGCGGGCTTGTCCCGCGAAGAGGCCAATACAGACAAACAAATCCCTGAACACCCATGCAGTACAGTTCGACCCAGTATTTGCGATTGACTGTGCCGCCCACTGACTCCGCATAATGCCCCCCTGATATTCAAGGAGGTGGCATGCGCAAGACAGTCCTGGTGCTGGTGGAAACCGTCGACGATTACCTGCCACTGCTCGAACAGGCCGGTTATCGCCTGATTCGCGCGCCGTCCCCACAGCTGCGCGCCGACGCGATCCAGCGCCATGCCGCCGAGATCGACGCGGTGCTGACCCGCGGCCCACTGGGCCTGACCGCTGCCGAAATCCATGCACTGCCGGCGCTGCAGATCATCTGCGTGATCGGCGCCGGTTACGAGCAGGTCGACCTGCCCGCCGCCGCTGCCCGCGGTATCACCGTCACCAACGGCGCTGGCGCCAACGCCGCCGCCGTTGCCGACCACACCCTGGCCATGCTGCTGGCGCTGCTGCGCGATATCCCCCACGCCGATGCCAGCACCCGCCGTGGCGAGTGGAACCGGGTCATCAGCCCTTCGGTCAGCGGCAAACGCCTGGGCCTCCTCGGCCTGGGTGCAGTCGGCCAGGCAATCGCCAAACGTGCCAACCTGGGCTTCGACATGAGCGTCAGCTACCACAGCCGCACCCCGCGCCAGGACGTGCCTTACACCTGGTACGACAGCCCGCAGCACCTGGCCGATGCGGTCGACATCCTGGTGGTGGCCACCCCCGGCGGTGCCCACACCCGTCACCTGGTCGACGCCCAGGTGCTCGAAGCGCTGGGCGCCGAGGGTTACCTGGTGAATATCGCCCGCGCCAGCGTGGTGGATACCCAGGCGCTGGTCGCAGCGTTGCAGCAGGGTCGGATCGCTGGCGCGGCGCTTGACGTGTTCGACGATGAACCCGCCGTGCCAGAAGCCCTCAAGGCCCTTGGCAACACCGTGCTCACGCCCCATGTGGCCGGCCAGTCGCCTGAGGCTGCGCGTGACACGGTGACCCTGGTACTGCGCAACCTGCAGGCTTTCTTTGCCGGCGAACCGGTGCTGACCCCGGTTCGCGGGTAACCTTCGCTTTCGATACTGCCCGGCGCTGTCCGGGCTTCAAGGAGTGTGTGCATGCAACTCGAGATCTTCCAGGTCGATGCCTTTTCCGCCGAGCCGTTCGGTGGCAATCCCGCGGCGGTGATCCCCCTTGAAAACTGGCTGCCGGATGCCGTGCTGCAGCGCATTGCCGAAGAGAACAACCTCTCCGAAACCGCCTATTTCGTGCGCAACGGCGAAACCTTCGACCTGCGCTGGTTCACCCCGACGGTCGAGGTCGACCTGTGCGGCCATGCCACCCTGGCGTCGGCCTATGTGCTGTTCGAGCAGTTGGGTGAACAGGCTGCGGTGCTGCGTTTCAACACCCGCAGCGGCGAACTGCGGGTCAGCCGAGACGCACACGGGCTGCTGGCCATGGACTTCCCGGCCAAGCAGCCGGTTGCCGTGGAGACACCGGCAGGCTTGCTGGAGGCCCTGGGCTTGAGTGCTGCCCGCGCGGTCTACCGCTCGGACGACTATGTGGTGATGATCGACGATGCCGCCTTGCTCGACCCGCTCAAGCCCGACTTCGTTGCCTTGTCCGCTTTCGATGTACGCGGCATCGCGGTGACGGCGCCGGGCCGCGGTCACGATTTCGTTACCCGCTGGTTCGGCCCTCGGGTAGGCGTCAACGAAGATCCGGTCACAGGTTCTGCGCATACCTCCCTGGCGCCTTTGTGGGCGCAGCGGCTGGGCAAGCACGCGCTGAGTTGCGAGCAGGGCGGTGCACGAAAGGGCCAGCTGCACTGCCAGGTGCCGGACAATGGCCGGGTCATCATCAGCGGACGAGCGGCGTTGTACCTGCGCGGTAGCGTATTCATCTGAGCCTGCGGGTGGGTCGGCGGGCCCTTGCTGGGGCCCGTTCTATACTTGAGCACCCACCCCTTGCAAGGAGCCCCACCATGACCCTTGAAAAACGCGGCAGCTGCCTCTGTGGCGAAACCCGACTGCGCGTCACTGTCGACAATACCCATATCAGCGCCTGCCATTGCAGCATGTGCCGCAAATGGACCGGCGGTCCGCTGCTGGTGGTGGATTGCAGCCAGCCTCCCGTCTTCGAGGGGCGTGAGCCCAGCGTCTACGACTCGTCCGATTGGGCCCAGCGCGGCTTTTGCGGCAAGTGCGGCACGCACCTCTACTATCGGCTCAAGGCCAAAGACTTCTACGCGGTGCCGGTGGGCCTGCTCGATGGCGACGAAGCCTGGGCCTTCGACCTGCAGATTTTCGTCGAGCAGAAACCTGCCTGGTACTGCTTCGCCAACCAGACCAAGGAACTGACCGGCCAGCAGGCCTTCGAGCAACTGGGTTGAACCAACCGGCTTGCCAAACCCATGCATTCCTGCGAAAAGGGCGGCCTTGAAATTCAGCGTTGGAGCATGCCCATGAGCAGCGAACTGCAAATCACCGACCTCGTCGAAGGCGACGGCAAAGCCGTCGTCAAGGGCGCTTTGATCACCACCCAATACACTGGCTGGCTGGCCGACGGCAGCGAGTTCGATTCATCCTGGTCGCGGGGCAAACCCTTCCAGTGCGTGATTGGCACGGGTCGCGTGATCAAAGGCTGGGATCAGGGCCTGATGGGCATGCGCGTCGGCGGCAAGCGCAAGCTGCAGGTCCCGGCGCACCTGGGGTATGGCGAACGCAGCGTGGGCGCGATTCCGCCGAATTCGGACCTGACGTTCGAAATCGAGGTGCTGGAAGTGCTGACGCGGGATGATTGAGTAGTCCGAGTCCTACAGCTGGTTGGAATTGGACTACGCATCGTATCGGTTACCGTCTGATTGAGACCGATAATCCGAGCGGTTAACCTTCCAGCTGTTTTGAAAGAGGAAGGTCATATGTCCCCGAAATCCTATTTTTCCTCTCGCGTGGTTCGTGAGGCAAACGCTTTGCTGGTTGCGTCAGGTGCTCGAATGGAAATACCGTTGCCGCGGGAGCTGGCGGGTGTGGTCTCAAGTACCAGAAAAACGCGTTCGGAGTTGAAAGCAGCATTCGAATCGGCCTATTGCCAGTTACGCAAGGAATAACCGTCTGATGGCCGATGGCTGCTACAACCACATTTACTCGATACTTGTGGAAAATGAGCAGGATACCCTCGGAATCATTGCCTATTCGTTATACAAAAGGCAAAAAATCGAATTCATCAAGGCGTTCAAGGCCAAGTATGAGAGGGAGCCCAAGGATGAAGACCTGGCTCCTTTCCACGATGTGAGCAACAGCCCCTCACAGCTCGAAAGCTATCGAAACCAAGCGAGCCAATTGGTTCAAGGTTTTCTCGATGCCTCGATCTCTGCACAGGCGATAGAGCTTGAGCAATATTACTCAGACAAGGCCAGTAGTGAGATCAGAAATGCAAAGCCGGGATTCTGGCTAGGTGTGGCACAGAGCCTGGTCGGGTCAGTCCTTTTCGTCTTTTTGCTTGGATTTCTTGTGTTCTTCACATGGAGCCTGAATCAAGGTCCGAAACAGGTGATCGAACAGGTTTTCGATATACGCATAATCGACTCGATTGCTGCAGGTGGGGCAGAGGAACGGCCCTCATCGCCATGAGTCCTGGCGGCACAGGAAATAATCCAGCAACAAAACCCCCTTATGATGATCATTGCCTAGGGAACGGCATCACACTCAGGAAGGAACCAAACGGGGCGATGGCACTCTGAGCCCTACTCGTTGCCAGGGACGGCATCCACTACAGGGACGCCTTGGCCTTGTGCCGTTGGGCAATGTGGCGAGTCAATCCGATACTTTTTGCCACAAGAGCCCGCCTTTTCATGAAGTTGCCATCTTTCCTTCGGCGTCGTCGCCTCCTGCTGACGTGCCTGGCCTTGGTCGCCGCCGCGGTGCCCCTGGCGCTGGATGTGGTCGAAAGCCGGGCGCAGCCGGTCAACGGTACCCAGACCCTGGTCTTCCTGCGCCATGCCGAAAAACCGGGCGAGGGGCTGGGGCAGTTGAACTGCCAAGGCCTCAATCGCGCACTCGACCTGGCCACGCTGCTGCCAGAACGCTTCGGCAATGCGGACTACGTGTTCGCGGCCAATCCCACGCGGGAAGTCGAGGAAGGTAGCCAGGACCAGAGCTACAGCTACATCCGCCCGTTGATGACCATCACTCCCAGCGCCATTCGCCTGGGATTGCCGGTGAACATCGATTTCGCTGCCAATGACACCGACGAACTCGCCGAAGAACTGCTCAGCGACAAGTACCGCAACGCCACGGTCTATACGGCCTGGTCCCACGGTTACCTGCCCGAGCTGATCAACGCGGTGGCCGGCAAGGCCCTGGGTGAGGAGCACGTGATCACCGAGGACTGGAGCGGTGATGATTTCGATAGCCTCTACGTCCTGACCCTGACCTGGCATGACGGCAAGGCCAGCCTGCTCAGCCGCAGCGTGCGACAGGGCTTGAACGGTGGAGCCCATAGCTGCCCGACCTGATCCGCTGCTACTGTCATGGCCAGGAAGCCGTGACAGGGAAGCAGCATGAAACAACGGGTAACGGTAATCGGCGCTGGAGTGATCGGCCTGACCACGGCCTATGCGCTGGTGCGCGAGGGGCTTTCGGTGGACCTGATCGACGCCCGCGACAGCGTGGCGTCAGCCACCAGCTTCGCCAATGGCGGACAGCTGTCATACCGCTATGTGGCGCCGTTGGCGGACGCGGGCGTGCCTTGGCAGGCGCTTGGCTGGCTGCTGCAGGGGGATTCGCCGCTGCGGCTGCGCTTGCGCCTGGACCCGGCGCAGTGGCGTTGGTTGCTGGGCTTCGTGCTGGCCTGCCGGAAAAGTGTCAATCGCCGCAATGGTGCCCAGTTGCTGGAGTTGGCGCTGCACAGCCAGGCTACTTTGGCGCGCTGGCGCGAGGAGGACGGCCTGTCGGACTTCGCCTGGCGGCGCAATGGCAAACTGGTCGCGTTTCGCAGTGAGCGCGCCTTTGCCCATTGCCGTGAACAGCTGCTCGACCCTGCCCATCAGCAAGTGCTCGGCGCTTTCGAACTGAAAGCGCTGGAGCCCGCGCTGGCCGAGGCGCCTTTCATTGGCGGGGTGTTCACGGCGGCTGAAGAGGTGGCCGACTGTTACCGCTTCTGCGAGCGCCTGGCTGAGCGTTTGCGCGCATCCGGGCAATGCCGATGGTTGCTCGGCAAATCGGTCACGCGCCTGCTCAGCCGCAATGACCAGGTGGTTGCGCTGCAGGTGGGGCAAGAGCAGCTCGAGGTGCAGCGACTTGTGCTGTGCGCCGGGCACCGCAGCGCCGGGATGGCGTTGCCGGGGTTGAAACTGCCGGTCTATCCGCTCAAGGGCTACAGCCTGACCGCGCCGATCGGCACGGCGCAGCGGGCGCCGGAAGTCAGCATTACCGACTATGAACGCAAGATCGTCTATGCACGGCTCGATCAGCAGCTACGGGTCGCGGCGATGGTGGATATCGTTGGCTTCGATGAATCGGTGGATGCGCGCCGGCTGGAAAGCATGCGCCGGCTGGCGCTGGAGACACTGCCCAATGCGGCGGAATACGGGCAGGCGGTGGAGTGGGCGGGGATGCGGCCAGCGACGCCGACGGGCGTGCCGATCATTGGGGCTACGGCTTATCGGAATCTTTGGGTGAATCTGGGGCATGGGGCCTTAGGGTTTACCCTGGCTTGTGGCAGTGCGGAGCGGTTGGCCAGGATGTTGTGCTGACAGTACTGGCCTCTTCGCGGGACAAGCCCGCTCCCACAGGATCACCACCATCCTTGAGTTCAGTGGTGAACTTGTGGGAGCGGGCTTGTCCCGCGAAGAGGCCAGTACGGACAGACGACCTTCAGCGCCCGAAGCGCATCGGCCAGCCCACCACCTTCTTCGCCCGCGGCGTGGCATAAGTGCGCACCTTGGACGTGCTCAACCCCATGCGCACCAGCGATTCGGCAATGGTCACCGCCGCACTCACGCCATCCACCACCGGCACCCCGGTGCGCTGACGAATCTGCTCATCCAGCCCGGCCATGCCGCCGCAACCCAGGCAGATCACTTCGGCCTTGTCATCACGCACGGCCCGTTCGGCCTGCTCGACGATCGCCTCAACCGCGCGTTGCGGGTCGGCCTCCAGTTCCAGCACGGCCAGGCCACTGGCGCGTACCGAGGCGCAGCGGTCATACAGGCCGGACAGTTTCAGTCGGTCCTCGATCAATGGCACGGTGCGGTCCAGGGTAGTCACCACCGAATAAGCGTGGCCCAGGTACATCGCGGTGCTGGCGGCGGCATCGGTGATGTCCACGACCGGCACGTCGAGCAGCTCCTGCAGGCCTTCGCGGCCATGCTCGCCATAGCCGGCCTGGATCACCGCATCGTAGGGGCCGTCATAGGCCAGCACGCGGTCCATCACGGCAATCGCGGCCAGGTAGCTCTCGAAGTTGCCCTCCACCGACTCGGCCCCGAACCACGGGGTCAGGCCGATGATTTCAGTACCGGGCGATGCCACGCTGCGCGCCTGTTCGGCGATGGCCTCGGTGATGGCGGCGGTGGTGTTGACGTTGGCGATCAGAATTCGCATGGACATTCCTCCCTGGTTCAGTGGCTGCTGTGGTCGACGGCGATGCATTCGCCGCTGACATCGAGGTATTGGCGGTTGCGCGGGGCGATCAGCAGGTACAGCGCGGCGGCGATGCCGGCACCGATCAGCCAGGAAAACGGCGCAATGGCATGGAAGTTGGGCACCAGGGCCAGGACGATGGCCAGCAGGGCGGCCGGCACGAAGGCGGACACGGCGCGCAGGTTGATGCCTTTGCTGTAGTGGTAGGCGCCGGCCGGGTGCTCGCTGTACAGCTCCGGCACGTTGATGCAGCCTTTTCGCAGCAGCCAGTAGTCGGCCATGATCACCCCGTACAGCGGGCCAAGCAGGGCGCCCAGGCCGGACAGGAAGTAGACGATCACCAGCGGGCTGTTGTAGAGGTTCCACGGCAGGATGAGCACGGCCAGGGTGGCGCTGATCAACCCTGCGCGGCGGAAGTTCAGGTGGCGCGGCGCCAGGTTGCTGAGCACGAACGCCGGGGCGACGAAGTTGGCCATGATGTTCACCGCCACGGTGACGATCAGGAAGGCCAGGCAACCGAGCACCAGGAACGGTGTGCTGGGGATACTGGCGACGATCTGGGTCGGGCTGTCGATGATCTGGCCGTTGATCTGGAACTGCGCACCGCACAGCACCACGGTGATCATGGCGAACACCAGGATGTTCACCGGCAGGCCCCAGAAGTTGCCGACGCGGATGGTCTTGCGGCACGGCGAAGAGCGGGCGAAGTCGCAGAAGTTCAGCACCAAGGTGCCGTAGATCGCCAGCCACAGGGCGCCGCCGGCAAAGATGTTGCGCCACATCTCGGCACCGGTCAGCGGCTCGGTCACCGACCAGGCAATGCGCGCATCGGCCTTGAAGTACATGAACAGCGCCAGGCTGGCCACGGTCAGCAGGATCACAGGGCCGGCGAAGGCCTCATAGCGGCGCACCATCTCCATGCCGTAGGCAAGGATCACCAGCTGCACCAGCCAGATCGCCACGAAGCACACCCAGCCCAGGCTCGAAAGGCCCAGCAGGCTGTCGTGGTCGAAGCTTGCCAGTTGCGGCCACACGGCCGTGAGCAGCACGCGCAGCACCACCGAGGCCAGGTAGGTCTGGATACCGAACCAGGCGATGGCGATGACGGCGCGGATCAGCGCCGGGATTTGCGCGCCGTGGATGCCGAAGGCGATGCGGCTGATCACCGGAAACGGCACGCCGGTCTTCTGGCCCATGTAGCCGGACAGGTTCATGAAGAAGTACACCAGCGCTGCACCGATCGCCAGCGACAGGAGGATCTGCCAGCCACCCAGGCCGAGGGCGAACAGTCCCATGGCGAAGGAGTAGTTGGCGATGTTGTGCACATCGTTGGTCCATAGCGCGAAGATGCTGTAGCGCCCCCAGCGGCGGCCTTCGATACGGGTTGGCGCGAGGTCGCGGTTGTGCAGGCGTGGGCTCAGTTCAAGTAACGGAAGTTCACCGACGAGGGTGGAAGAGGGGGTGGTGCTGGCGACGGATAGTTCAGGGGCAAGGTCGAGGCTGGTACTCATTCCGGCAGGCTCCTGATGCACGTGGACTGCGATGAGCGGGCATGCGCACGGGCTCGCCATCTCGTCGGTGCAGCGTTGGCATCACTGGGTTCTGGGCGCGGCGGCTGACTTTTGGGTCAACGTCGCGAGTTATTGTGTATTTATGTTTTGCAGAACTTGTATACAAAACACGAACACACAAAAGCGAGTTCCGTGCCAGGCGGAAAGTGGCCTGCGGGTTGCCATTATTCTGAATCTATCGAGTTGAAAGATAAGTGAATGAAATAGCGAAAATATAAGCTGACCAAATGAACAGGTTTAAATTTTTAGTTGATGATTTAGTTGATCGATTGGTCAGAATTAGTTAAACGAAATGTGTAACGGATTGGGGCGTTACTTGGGAAAGTGCACACAAAAATGGCACCTATGGTGACATTCCTGTGTACAAAAATTAGTCAGCTTTTTTCTGCGCTGGCCCTATCGCTGGCAAGCCAGTACAGAAAACATCAATCCATCGGCGGCAACCGCCGTTTCACCGGCGACTTCTTGATGATCGCCGTGTTGGTCTCGGCCAGCACATTGATCCGGTCCAGCAAGGTGTCGAGCTGTTCCATCGACCGCACATGCAGTCGGGCAATGAAGCAATCCTCACCCGTCACCTTGTCGCACTCGGTGAACTCCGGGATGGCGATGATCTGTCGCTCCACCTCCTGCAGCTGCCCTGGCAGCGGGCGGACACGCACGATGGCCTGCAACTGGTAACCGAAACTGCGCGGGTCGACATCGACCGTGTAGCCCCGCAGCACGCCTCGCTCTTCCAGGCGCCGCAGCCGTTCGCTCACGCTGGGGGCCGACAGGCCGCTGATTTGCGCCAGTGCCTTGAGCGAACGGCGTGAGTCTTCCATCAGGGCATTGATCAGCAGTTGGTCAATGGCATCGGTCATGGGCACCTCGTTAGGCGTGTTTGCGGATTTGCCTTGATAGTAAAGGCGAACGGGTCACATGGCCTTGGTTATCCGCTGGAAGGCAAGCCGCTACCCTCCGCATACTAGGCCCATCGTCAACGGGAGGTGTGAGATGGACAGTTCAATGCGCCGTGGCTCGCTGGAAATGGTCGCCGCCATGCTGATTTCCGGGACCATCGGCTGGTTCGT
This sequence comes from Pseudomonas sp. GM84, assembly GCF_000282535.1. GTDB lineage: Bacteria > Pseudomonadota > Gammaproteobacteria > Pseudomonadales > Pseudomonadaceae > Aquipseudomonas. The sequence goes on from NZ_AKJC01000201.1 coordinate 28,931, forward strand.
GCTGGTCTCGGGCCAACCGGTGCTGGAGGTGGTGTTCTGGCGCTGCGTGTTCGGCGCCGGCACCTTGCTGGCGATCTGCGCAACGCTCGGCTTCCTCAGGCCTGGCGTCATCAGTCGCAGCGCCTTGCTGCTGGCGATTCTCAGCGGCGTGGCCATCGTCGGCAATTGGGTATTGCTGTTCGCTTCCTATTCGCGGGCGTCCATCGCCATTGGCACGGCGGTGTACAACGTGCAGCCGTTCATGCTGGTGGGGCTGGCGGCGCTGTTCCTCGGCGAGAAGATCACCCTGCCCAAGGTCACCTGGTTGAGCGTGGCTTTCCTCGGCATGTTGGCCATCGTCAGCGCCCATGGTGCCGGGCAGGCCAGTGGTGACGAGTACCTGCTGGGCATTGCCCTGGCCCTGGGGGCGGCGTTTCTGTATGCCATCGCCGCGTTGATCATCAAGCGCCTGAAAGGCACGCCACCGCACCTGATCGCCTTGATCCAGGTGGTCACCGGCGTGCTGCTGCTGGCGCCTTGGGTCAAGCTGAGCGGGCTGCCTGGCGAGCCCTCGGCTCTGGCCAGCCTGGTGACCCTGGGCATGGTGCACACGGGGTTGATGTACGTGCTGTTGTACAGCGCCATCCAGCGCTTGCCCACGGCGCTGACCGGGGCCTTGTCGTTCGTCTACCCGATCGCGGCGATCCTGGTCGACTGGGTGGCGTTCGGGCACCGCCTGGCGCCGTTGCAGTGGCTGGGCGTTGCGTTGATCCTGCTGGCGGCGGCGGGCATGCAGCAGGGTTGGTGGTTCCGTTCGGCGCAGGTGGTAGCCAAAGGGTAGAATGCCCTTTTTTACTTGCTTGCGACCCGCCATGACTTCGCCGATCCAGACCCTCGAACAGCTCCTGCTCACTGCCCTCGACCCCGCCCCGCAGGAAACCCGCCGCCTGTTCCATGGCCGCGGCCGTTGCTGGCCGGGGTTGGAGCAGGTGACGGTCGACTGGCTGCAGGGCGTGCTGTCGGTGGCGCTGTTTCGCGAACCGCCGCCAGGCCAGCTGGCGGAGCTCGAAGCCCTGCTCGGCCGCCTTGCAGCGCACCCGCAATGGGCCGGCCAGGCCATGCTGATCCAGCACCGTTACTTGCCCGACAGCCCTGGCCAATGGGTGTGGGGCGAGCCGTGCCAGCAACGGGAAGTGGTCGAGGACGGCCTGAGCTACCTGCTCGACCTCGGTGTGCGGCAGAACAATGGCCTGTTCCTCGACATGCGCTATGGCCGCCGCTGGGTACGCGAACAGGCCGCAGGCAAGCGGGTGCTCAACCTGTTCGCCTACACCTGTGGCTTCTCGGTGGCGGCGATTGCCGGCGGTGCCGAGCAGGTGGTCAACCTGGACATGGCCAAGTCGGCGCTGTCGCGTGGCCGCGACAACCATCGGCTCAATGGCCACGATGCGTCGCGGGTGGCGTACCTGGGGCATGAACTGTTCAAGTCGTGGGGCAAGGTGCGCAAGTACGGGCCGTACGACTTGATCATCATCGATCCGCCGACGTTCCAGAAGGGCAGTTTCGTGCTGACCCAGGACTACGCGAAGATCCTGCGGCGTTTGCCAGAGCTGCTGAGCGCGGGGGGGACTGTGCTGGCGTGTGTGAACGACCCGGGGATCGGGCCGGAGTTTCTGATCGAGGGGATGGCTGAGCAGGCGCCTTCGCTGGCCTTTGTCGAGCGGTTGGAGAACCCGCCGGAGTTTCCTGATGCTGATCCGGCGGGGGGGTTGAAGGCTTTGGTATTCCGCCAGGGTTGATGGTGTCAGTACCGGCCCTGTCGCCGGCAAGCCG
>NZ_AKJC01000202.1 GCF_000282535.1 Pseudomonas sp. GM84
CTTGCCGGCGATGAGGCCGGCACTGACAAAAGCGCTTTGAATCCTCAGCATCTCGCCGCGAAGCGCAAGGCCAGCGGCAGTACCAGCGCCCAGGTCGGCGCGAGGATCAGCCCGGTATACAGCGGCCCCAACGGCAACTCGATGCCCGCCAGCCTGGCCCCGGCCAGGTAGGCCAACGGACCGCCCAGCAGGCCCAGCAACGCGCCACGCCAGAGCGGGTGCGCGGCCCAGGCCAGGCTGTGGCGCAACCCGCTGGCCAGCACCAGCCACAGCAACGCCAGCCAAAAGGGCAGGGGCCAGTGTTCGAAGCGCAATACGCCCAACATGCCCAGTACGCTGTCGAGCAGGCAGCCGGCCAGTGTCACCCACAGCAATACCCGCCCCTCACTGCGCAGCCCCGGGCACAAGCTCAGGTGCACCAGCAGGCCCGCCACCGCGACCCAAAGCAGCCATTGCAGTCGCGCGCCCAGCACGCAGGCCCACCAGCCGAACTGCAGCCACAGGGCATTGCCGATCAGCCAGCCGCGGGCCATGCTCAGGCGCCTGACAGTGGCGCCCGACGCGCCTGTGGCGCGGCCCAGAGCATCTGCGCCACGCCGATGGTCCGCTCCTCAAAACCGCCCTGGCAATAGCACAGGTAGAACTCCCACAAGCGCTGGAAGGTGTCGTCATACCCCAGCGCCGCCAGCTCCGAGCGCGCCAGGCGCAGGTTGTCGCGCCAATGGCGCAGGGTACGCGTGTAGTCCTGGCCGAAATCTTCCAGGTGTACCAGGTTGAGCCCGGTCTGGCGGCTGGCGGTGTCGAGCAGCACGCTCAGCGAGGGCAGGGCGCCGCCGGGGAAGATGTAGCGCTGGATGAAGTCCACTGAGCGGCGGGCCTGGGCGTAGCGCTGGTCGCGGATGGTGATGGCCTGCAGCAGCATCAGGCCGTCGTCCTTGAGCAGTGCGGCGCACTGGCGGAAGTAGGTCGGCAGGTAGCGGTGGCCGACGGCTTCGATCATTTCGATCGACACCAGCTTGTCGAAGCGTCCGCGCAGGTCGCGGTAGTCCTCGAGCAGCACCGTGACCCGGTGTTCCAGGCCCAGGGCCTTGACCCGTTGCAAGGTGTAGGCATGCTGCGCCGCGGAGAGGGTAGTGGTGGTGACCCGGCAACCGTGCTCGAGGGCGGCGTGGATGGCCAGGCTGCCCCATCCGCTGCCGATTTCCAGCAGGTGTTCGTCTGGCTTGAGTTCGAGCCGCTGGCAGATGCGCTGCAGCTTGCGTCGCTGGGCCTGTTCCAAGGTTTGCCCGGGGCTGTCGAACTGCGCGGCAGAGTACATCATGCTGGGGTCGAGCAGCCGTTCGAACAGTTCATTGCCCAGGTCATAATGGGCCAGGATATTGCGCCGCGCCCCGTCCCGGCTGTTGCGATTGAGCCGGTGCAGCAGGCGCAGGGGCGGGCGCGCCAGGCGTGCCAGGCCGCCCTCCATGGCATCGAGCACGTCCAGGTTGGCCACGAACAGGCGCGTCACCGCAGCCAGGTCGGGGCTGCGCCAGTAGCCGTGGATGTAACCTTCGCCGGCACCGATCGAGCCATTGCCGGCAACCAGGCCCCAGGCCGCGTCGTCGACGATATCCACTTCCGCGTACAGCGGGCTCGCGACGTCGCCGAAGGTCCACTGCTGCTCCCGGCTGATCAGGCGCAGGTGGCCGTGGCGCAACTGGCGTAGCTGCGCCAGCACGGCGCGCCTGGCCAGGCCGCCAAGCAGGGGCGCGAGGCCGGCCGATTTGCTAACGCTCAAGGTCGGTTCGGGCATGGTCGGGTTCCTCGCGGGCAGGTTGGCCGAGCGCCAGGTCGTGCGGGCTGGCGAAGTGGGCGTGCACGGGGGTGCGCTTGAGCAGCAGGCGCAGGGCTTGCCAGTAGATGGCGGTCACGGTGCGCAGGCTCATCCACGGGAAGGCCAGGATGTAGCGTTGCAGGCTGGCGCGGTCGAGCGGCTGGCGTTGCAGCGCCAGGTCGGCCTCAAACAGTTTTTGCCCGGCGCGCCAGTTTTCCATGTGGATGCGCACGCGCTGCGCGTCCAGGGCGAAGCGCAAGCGGTAATCCATGTCCCGTGGCAGGAACGGCGACACGTGGAAGGCCTTGGCCATGCTGAACGGCTGGTCCAGCTCGCCTTGCACCGGCAGCACATAGTGGAAACGCTCGCGCCAGGGCGTGTTGCGCACCTCCAGCAGCACGGCGGCGACCTGGCCGTGCCGGTCATGGCAGAAGAACACGCTCACCGGGTTGAACGACAGGCCCCAGCTGCGCGGTTGGGCAAGCAGGTGCACGGCACCTTCGGGCACCTGCCCGGTGGCCTGGCCGACCAGCAGGCGCGCGGCCTCGGCCAACGGCTGGCCGCGGCGGGTCAGGGCCGGCAGGTAGTCGGTTTCCCGCCAGCACAGGGGGGCGAACCGCGAGCGCCCAAGCCAGCGGCACAGGCCCGAGAGTTGCGCTTGTTCAGCCAGGTCGAGGTAGAACATGCCGATGCGGTAGCGAAACGCATGGGGCCTCGGGGCCAGGCGCCGGTGGCTGACCCAGCCATGGCAAAGGCTGCTGTTCACAGCTGTTCTCCAAAGTGTTCGGCCACCTTCAGTGCGCTGAGCACGCCATCCTCGTGAAAGCCGTTGGCCCAGTAGGCGCCGCAGTAGTAGCTGTGCAGCGGGCCCTGCAGCTCGCCGTGGCGGGCCTGGGCGGCAAGGGCGGCGAGGCTGTACTGCGGGTGTGCATACTGGAAGCGGGCCAGTACCTGCTGCGGGTCCACCAGGGCGGTCTGGTTGAGGCTGACGCAGAAGGTGACCGGCGCCTCGATGCCCTGCAGGATATTCATGTTGTAGGTGAGCGCGGCAGGGGCCTGCGCGCTGGCGCCCAGCCGATAGTTCCAGCTGGCCCAGGCCTTGCGCCGACGTGGCAGCAGGCGCTGGTCGGTGTGCAGCAGTACATCGTTGGGGGCGTAGCGGATGGCGCCGAGGATTGCCCGCTCCGGCTCGCTGGGCGCAGCCAGTAAAGCCATGGCCTGGTCGCTGTGGCAGGCGAACACCACCTTGTCGAAACGCTCACAGCCGGCCGCGCTGCTCAGTTCCACGCCTTGCGGGTCACGGCTAACCCGGTGCACCGGGCAGCCGAGTCGGATGCGTTCGGCAAAGGGCTGGCACAGCGGCGCCAGGTAACGGCGCGAGCCGCCTTCGATCACCCGCCATTGCGGGCGCTGGCTGATCGACAGCAGGCCATGGTTGCGGCAGAAGCGCACGAAGAACTGCAAGGGAAACGTGAGCATGTCGACCGGTGACATCGACCAGATCGCCGAGCCCATGGGCACGATGTACTGCTCGATGAAGCGCTGCCCGTAGCGGTGCTGGTGGAGATAGGCGCCAAGGGTGGTGTCGCTGACGATCCGCTGCTGGTCGAGGTCGGCCAGGGCCTGGCGGTTGAAGCGCAGTACGTCGCGCAGCATCCCCCAGAAGCCAGGGCGCAGCAGGTTGCGGCGCTGGGCGAACAACGTGTCCAGGTTGTGGCCGTTGTACTCGAAACCTGTGTTCGGGTCATGCACCGAGAAGCTCATTTCGGTCGGCCGGCTGGCCACGCCCAGCCGTTGCAGCAGGCGGATGAAGTGCGGGTAGGTCCAGTCGTTGTAGACGATGAAGCCGGTGTCCACCGCGTATGACTGCCCGTGCCATTGCACATCGACGGTATGGGTATGCCCGCCGAGCCACTGCTCGGCCTCGAACACCGTCACCTGGTGCCGGCGTGACAGGAGGTGGGCACAGGTCAGGCCGGCGATACCCGAGCCGATGATGGCGATGTCCATGCTGTGCTAACTCTGCGGTTTGCGCGCCATGCGCCGGCCCAGTGCCAGACGCCAGCGTGGCGGCAGGGCGCCGAGCAGGCGCAGGATGCGGGTGAAGGTGCCGGGGAAGGCGATTTCCAGCGGGCGGCGGGGCAGGCGCGCGATGATATGGTCGGCGGCGCGTTCGACGCTCCACAGCTGAGGCATTGGGAAGTCATTGCGGCGGGTCAGCGGTGTGTCGACGAAGCCGGGGCTGACCAGGGTGACGTCGATACCTTCGCCCACCAGGTCGATGCGCAGCGATTCGACCAGGTAGCGCAGCGCCGCCTTGGAGGCGCCATAGGCCCCCGCGCGCGGCAGCGCCAGCCAGCTGACCGAGCTGCCCATCACCACCAGGTGCGGCTGCCGGCCGCGGCGCAGCAGGGGCAGGGCGGCGGCCAGGCAGAGGCTGGTGCCGTTCAGGTTGGTGCGCATCACCCGTTCCACCAGGGCCGGGTCGAAGTGCCCCGGCTCCAGGTACTCGCAGGTGCCGGCGTTGAGAATCACCTGGTCCAGCGCGCCCCATGCCTGTTCGATCTGCTCGGCAATCTGTGCCACCTGCCCGGGTTGGTCGAGATCACCCACCGCCAGCAACACCTGGTCAGGAAACCGTGCGGACAGTGCCGCCAGGCTGTCAGCCCTGCGTGCGCCCAGGGCGACCTGGTGACCTTGCTCCAGCAAGCGCAGCGCCAGGGCCGCGCCGATACCGCTGCTGGCACCGGTCAGCCAGCAACGGCTCATGCCAGCCTGCCCTTGAGCCAGCGGATCGCGCCGCCCATCACCGGCACATGCTCGTAGAGCAGGGCGCCTGCGTCGAAGTAGTCCTGGTGAAAGTGCACCCGCTCGTGCCAGCGCAGATGGCTGCATCCCTGCAGGCTGATCAGCTCGCCACGGGCCAGGCGCGGGTGACGGAAGTGCAGGGTCCAGCGGATGTAGCCGTGGCCGGGCTCCAGTTCGTCTGTGCCCTCGAAGCGGTAGTGAACATCGGGCACGTTGGCATACAGCTGCGCGAAGTAGGCGCGCAGCGCCGGGAGGCCGCTGATCTGGTGCAGGGGGTCGCGGAACGCCACGTCCTCGCTGTACAGGTCGCCAAGCAGGTCGAGGTTGTGTGTATCCAGCGTGGCAAAGCGTTCGGCGAAGCGTGGCAGGAAGGCGGACATGCACAATACCTGTACAAAAATTAGTCACTGTACAAGGTATAGTGCAGGTGCCTGGATAAATCTATACAGCAAAATTGTTTTGTACAATTTTCTCCTGCAGGGCATCGCGCAGTTGAATCACCCCTTCGAGGGCCAGTGCCTGGGCCGAATAACACAGCCCGATGCGCCGGCGCAGGTCCAGCTGCGGCAATGGCTCGCTGCGCACTTCGCGATGCTCGGCGGCCAGCGACGCCGGCACGATGGCGCTGCCCAGCCCGGCGGCGACCATCTCCAGGGCCAGGCTGAAGGTCTCGGCTTCGGCTACCGGGCTGCTGTCGTAGAACGGCAGCAGGCGCTGGTGGCTGGGTTGCGCGGGGCAGGTAATCCAGCGCCTCTGGTCTTCAGCCTGCAGCGTCGCCAGCACGAAGGGGTCGCTGTGCAGGGGCAGGAACAGTTCATCCTCGCAGCGCAGTTCTTCGCTGGCCAAGCGCGCCGCGCCCGCGCAGCCGGTTACCAGTTGCAGATGCACCGTGGGGCTGAGGGTGGCCGCCGCCCGCACCACCTGACGCACCGCCGCCGCGCCCACGTCCTTCTCGACGCCGATCTGCAGCGGCGCACGTTCCCGGTCGCGCTTGAAGCGGCTCAGCAGGCGGCCGGCATCGGCCACCATGCGCCGGGCTTCGGGGTACAGCGCGCGGGCATCCTCGGTGACCTCGACGCCCCTGGCCTGGCGCACGAACAGGGTGGTGCCCAGGGCTTCCTCCAGTGCCTTGATGCTACCGGACAGGGCCGGTTGGCTAAGGTGTATGGAGCGCGCGGCGGCGGTGATGTTGCGCTCTTCGAAGACGGCGATGAAGGCGCGGAGCTGACGATAATCCATGGGTTACCCATAAGTGATGCCGATGGCTGCCAAAAGAATATCCCATTTTTCGTGCCTGAAACCGGCTTCTATACTCGCTGCGCTGCTTACCCATAGACAATTCGGATATCAGGACGCTTACCATGACCACTACCCACAAACCCCTGGTCGTCATTACCGGTGCCAGCTCGGGTATCGGCCTGGCCACCGCCAAGCGGCTGTCCGGCCGTGGCCACGCGCTGTTGCTGCTGGCCCGTCGGCTGGCGCCGATGCAGCAGCTGCAACTGCCCAACACCCTGGCACTGGCGGTCGACATCACCGACCGGGCGGCCGTGCTGGCCGCCGTTGCCGAGGCCGAGGCGCAGTTCGGCCCGGTGGACGCGATCATCAACAATGCCGGCGTCATGCTGCTGGGCAGCATCGCCACGCAAGACCCGGGCGAATGGGATCGCATGCTCGACGTCAACGTGCGCGGGCTGCTCAATGGCATCCACGCGGTAGCCGGCGGCATGGTCGCGCGCAAGCACGGCACCATCATCAACGTCAGTTCCGTGGCCGGGCGCAAGACGTTCCCCAACCATGTCGCCTATGTCGGCACCAAGTTCGCGGTCACCGGTTTGTCCGAGAACCTGCGCGAAGAACTGTCGCCGAGCAATGTGCGGGTGATCACCATCGAGCCGGGGGCCGTGGATACCGAGCTGCTCAGCCACACCACCGACAACGCCATCAAGGCCGGCTACGACGACTGGAAGCAGGAGATGGGCGGGGTGCTCAGCGCCGAGCACATCGCCGAAGTGATCGACTTCGCCTACGGCCAGCCGCAGTCGGTGTGCGTGCGCGAGATTGTGGTGTGCGCGACCCGGCAACAGCCGTGAGGCCTGCCTGTGGGAGCGGGCTTGCCCCGCGAAGCAGGCAACTCGGTGTATGGCACCGGCTTCGCCGG
>NZ_AKJC01000203.1 GCF_000282535.1 Pseudomonas sp. GM84
TGCCGGCGATAGGGCCGCTACAGGTCAATACTGATAACGCAACAGCGCCTGCGGCAACGCATGCATGGCAAAGAACGCCAGCAAGGCGATGCAGGCCGGCAACACCAGCCACCAGGCCCGCTGCGGCAGTGCATTGAGCGGCTGACGATGCTGCACCAGCGTCAGGCTGAGCGCACACACGCAGCAGGCCAGCAAGGCCCCCGCCATGATGTCAGTCGGCCAGTGCGCCCCCAGGTAAACCCGCGACAAGGCGATCGCCAGCGCCGGTATGCATCCCAGCAGTATCCACGTCAGGCGCATGCGCGGTGGCTGACCGCGCCCCGCCAGTACCGCCATCACCAGAAAGAACGCAAACGACGCCGAGCTGTGCCCGCTGGGCATGCTGTAGCTGGTCAGCGGGTCGCTCAGTACTTCGGGCCGGGCGCGGGCGAACAACCATTTCAACGTGCCATTGGCGATCGCCGTGCCCATCAGCGCACCGCCCGCGAACAACGCATGGCGCCATTGGCGTGCGAGCAGCAGCAGGCCGGTCAGCAGCCCGCCGAGGAACAGTTGCGTGCGGAAGTCGCCCAAGCGCGTCACCACCACAACACTGCCGTCGAGGGCCTGGCTGCGATGTTCCTGCACCAGTGTCATCACCCCTTGATCGAACTCGTGCAGATACGGCCAACCCAGGAATACCCCGGCCAAGGCCAGGAAACTCAGGCCGGCGATCAGCCGCGTACCGTGGCGCTGGTCGCGAATGCTGCTGTTCAGGCTCAGGCCGATCACCACCGCCAGGGTGCCGGCGATGATGCCTGCATCCAGCCAGAAGCCTTCCGGCAGCGGCAGGCGCATGGCCGCGCCGGTGGCCCAGCCGGGCAGCAGATACGCTACCGACCAGCCCGCGCCGGCCACCAGGCTTACCGCGATGAACCGAGGTAGCGGCATGTCGAACATCCCCGCCACCATCGGCAGCATCGGCCGTAGCGGGCCGATGAAACGGCCTACCAGCAAACTGGCGATGCCATAGCGATGGAAGTAGGTTTCGGCGCTGCCGATCCATTCCGGGTGGTGACGCAGCAGCGGCAGGCGTCGGATGTTCTGGTGGAAGTACTTGCCGATCGTGTAGGACATAGCGTCGCCGAGCAGGCCGCCAAGGAACCCCAGCAGCAAGGTTTCGCCGAGGGTGAAGGCGCCACTGCCGGCCAGCACCGCCACCGCGAACAGCAACACGGTACCGGGCACGATGATGCCGGCGATGGCCAGGCACTCGATGCAGGCTACCAGGAAAATCGCCACGCCCAGCCACTGTGGGTTGGCGCTGAGCCAGCCGGTCAGGCTGTCGAGCCATTGGCCCATGTTTTAGCTTCCTTGTTGGAGAATGAAGAAGTCTTGCCCTTCGACTTGCCCCCGGCGCAGCGGGTTCCGGGTGCAGAAGCGGGCGTATTCGGCGTCGACGAAGCGGTACGGCAGGTGCTCGTCGCGGCCATGGGGGATGCCCAGGCGGGCCGCCTGGATCACCTTGGGCACGGCGATGCCGCAGTCCTCGACGTAGAGGCGCTCGGGGTCGAAGCGCTGGGCATCCCATTGCGGCACCTTCAGGCCCATGGCCCGGCACAGCAAGGTCTGCCCGGCGCACAGGCGCTCCGGTGGGCGCAGGTTGCCGCTGGCGTCGGGGTTGTTCAGTTGCATCTGTGCCAGGCTGTTGGCCGAGGAGACGGCGTCTACCCAAGGGTAGGCGGACTTGATCAACACCGCGTTGCCTGGGCCCTGGGCACTGAAGTTGAGCGAATCGCCGCCGCGTGCGTAGTACATGTAGATATGCCCGCCATCGAGAAACAGCGCCTTGCGCTTCTCCGTGTAGCCGAGGGAGGCGTGGCTGCCCTTGTCGGTCAGGTAGTAGGCCTCGGTCTCGATGATCCGCGCGGCCAGCCACAGGTCACCGTGGCGGTGACGGATGACCTTGCCCAGCAGGGCCTTGGCCAGGGCTTGGGCGTCCTGGTCGAAGAAACTGTCGGGCAAGGCGCGGGCAGGGCAGGGGGCTGTATCTGGCATGCTGGCGTTTCGTCAGGATGAAGGCGCGGATGATAGCAACGAATCGCTTAACCGAGGCTGAACCGCAAAGATCGAGTTGGCCCTGTCGCCGGCAAGCCGGCTCCCACAAATCCCCCGTGGGAGCCGGCTCCCCGGAG
>NZ_AKJC01000204.1 GCF_000282535.1 Pseudomonas sp. GM84
ATTAGCCGATAACGGCTGCCGGATATCCGTAAGCACTGATAGTTTTCCTATTATAGTAGGTAGCTCCATTCCGTCGATTCCTCAGTCGCTCTTCGAAAGTTACCGACGCTTCCTGGAACTGAACTATCAGTGTCCACAACGACTATGTGCAGACTCGGCTTGACTCCCCTGCCCTTGCCCCATGAATCGCATCCCTTATTGGTTGCGGCACAAGTCGGCTAACCCCTTGGCCGTGTAGAGAGTTCGCTTGTTGATCTCCTTGCTGCCCTTGAAATACTTTTTGAAATGCCTTGAGAAATTGATTAGTCATATATTTCACTTGTTTCGCAGATGATTCAACGCCAGAACCTGACAGGCTTTGCATGTGAAATGGAAGAACGGGCCTCTGTGACGGGCGCCAACGGGGCGAGTTGGCGGTATCCTGAAGCCACTCTCGCTCGGGACACAGATCATGCTCAGGTCGATGCTGATGCTCGCAATCACGGCAGTTGCTGGTTGTCAGGCGCCCATGCCAACCGCCAACCCACAAATGGCCTGGGTCGATCTCTCGGTGCCATTCCCCAATGACAGGGTATTGATGGCCGACCGCCTGGATAATCAGCGTTTGCGCGACGGGCGCTTTTTCCAGGTCAGCCCAGGTAGCCATGTGCTGCTCGTCCGCTTCGACTATGAAGTGGGCGGTGGCGGTGGCATGACTATGATGGGCGGCACCACTGTTCGCGAGTGCTACCTGACCATTCCATACGCGCATTTCAAAGCGGGCGAGCGTTACTTGCTGGAGGCTCGCTCGATGGCGCTGACACCGGAGGCACGCTTGTACGATACCAAGCGCGAGGTGGTGGCAGAGGTCAGCGAATACTATTGCCTCTGATCATGGCTGCCGGCGCGTCAGCGCGGATGCACGCCCAGCATTTCGGCCAAGGCTTCGACGCGCTCCCAAGTTTGTAGTGCTTCTACTACAGAAATTTCATGATCCTCCGATTATGTTGCGGCCTGCCTGGCGGGATCATGGGCCATAGAAATGGCTTTTTCGCCCAGGAGCGTCTCCATGAACAAGTATCTCTATACGATCAGTTGCAGGGCTCGCCATGTCTGGACTCTCGCCCGCAAGGCCATGCCTCGCACCGGGCTCTCCCGCTATGGCGGTCGTGCGGCGGATGCCGGTTTGTCGCAGGCGCTGGAAGCGCTTGAAACAGAGAACCTCTCGTGGGTCATGCAGGCTCATGACCGTTCGGCAACTCAACAGCACAAACACAGTTAAACGCTGCGCCAAGGCCATGTACCGCTTCTCCGTGAGTGCTACTCAAGCGTCTATTATCTACGCTGTAGCCCTACAACCGAGGTGGCCAGGGATATGGCAACAGTGCTCATCATCGATCCGCATCCGCTCACCGCTCAAGGCATCGCGTCTACCTTGACCCAAGCCGGTCACAAGGTGGTGGGCGTGGCGCACAATGGGCTCGAGGGGCTGGATCTGGGTCGCAAAGAGTCGCCGGACCTGATTGTCCTCGACCTGGAAGTGCCAAGGCTTGGCGGGCTGGATCTGATCAAGCGAATCCTCGCGCGCAATGGCGCAACCCGTTTGCTGGTGTTCACCGCCCTCCCCGCCGAAGTCTACGAGCCACTTTGCATCGCCGCTGGCGCCGCGGGGTTCGTCGATAAAACAGATTCGTCGACATCGTTCAGCGATGCTGTCGCCAAGGTGCTGCGTGGCAAGAGTTACTTTCAGGCATCGGCATTGCGCACCAACACCTCGACCGACAACAGGCCGCAGCCGTTGACGGCCAGAGAGATCACGGTATTGCACTACCTGGCGGAGGGTTACCGGGTCAAACAGATTGCCGGTGAACTGGCGATCAGCGATCGCACTGTCAGCACCTACAAGTCGAGACTGCTGGAGAAAACCGGCACCCACTCCCTGGTGGACCTGCTTCAAGTCGCTGCCAAAAGAGGACTGCTCGATAAAAAGGCATTCGCGCCGAGCGCCACCGAAGCCCTATTGTCAGGCGCAGAACTGGACTTCAATACCCTGCTCGACAAAATTCCCTTTCCGGTATGCCTCAGAGCGCCGGACGCCCGAATACTGGCAGCCAACCAGGCTTTTCTCGACTACCTCGGGCTGACCTTGGAAGCGGTGATCAATGCCCGGCAATGTGATATCGGCGTGATCGATACCGAACACCTGGACTACGCACGCAAGACCTACAACGCTGCGGTAGAAAACCGCATTCCCTACATGATGGTGGTTGTCGTCAGCCTGCGTGGCGAACGTCGGGTCCTCAAGCACAGCGGCTGTCCTGTGCTGGATGAAGACGGCAAACTGGTCGGGATGCTCTGCTCGTTCATCGACATTGGCGAAGAAGAGCACCAGATCCAGGCCCTTCGCGACCAGATAGCGTATGTGTCGTCCATCTACAGACGTCGAGGCGCATACCTCATGCAGCAAGGGCAGGAAGTAACGGCCTACGTCGACACTGCCAGGCAAATCGTTGCCCGCGGCAAGGAGGATGACGACAGGCACGCCCTCCTCGGCCTGCTTGACCGCGTCAGCGAAAGCGTGCGGATGGTCAGCGAGATGGTCGACCTGGAACAAGGCAACGTCAGGTATACGCCGTTCCCACAAAGCCTGAACGCCCTGACCGAGACCATCCTCGACTCGCTGACCGACGGCGCCCTGCCCTCCAGCACATTCCGCAAGGCCTCCCGCGACCCTTGGGGCTGGATAGACGCCACCCCTTACGCCAACCTGCTCAAGACCTTGATGCTTCATCTCCAGCACGAAGGTGCGGATCACGTGTCGATCCAAGCCAGCGCGAATGAACGCGACGCCGGACTCCTTGACTGGACGCTGAAGCTGAGCGGCACGTTCGCCCCGAACGTGAACCGGACTACGCCGGTGATCTATCTGGCCATGGCCACAAAGATCAGCGCCCTGCTGCAGGGCGAGCTGCTCATTTCAGAAGATAACGATCAGCGCTTCAAGGCACAGGTCACGTTGAAAGTGCCTGTCTCCACCTCCCATCCGCCCCTTTAGCATCAGGGACGCACTACGAGGGGTTGCGTAAACCCACGCTTACCCGGCTTGCTGGACGGTTCGATCATTTCTCCTGGTTGCTATCTCTAGGAGAAACACCATGCAAACGTATGCGAGACCGGGGCAAGGACACCCCTGCGGTACCCTCACCGCGCTCTGTGTTTCAATTGCCCTCGCTACAGCCGGTATCACCGCGCCATTGAGCATTGCCTTCGCTGCGGACTTGCCCCAGGCCGGACAGGTCATCGGCGGCCAGGCGACGATCAGGCAGCAAGACAAGCAGATGGAGGTGAACACCTCCGGCGCACGTACCGCAATCAACTGGCAGAGCTTCAACGTAGGCCCCGACCACAAGATCACCTTCAATCAGCCGGACGGTAAATCGGTCACCCTCAACCGCGTCATTGGCAGCGACCCGTCGAAGATCTACGGCACGGTGACCTCCAACGGCCAGCTGATCCTGGTCAACCCCAATGGCGTCTGGCTCGGCCCCAAATCCCATATCTCCTCCAGCGCCCTGGTCGCCAGTGCCGGCTTTCTCACCGAAGAGCAGGCCAGGCAGTTCGCGGCCACCGGCAAGCTGGACATTCAACTGACAGGGTCAGTTACCAACCAGGGTCGCATCACCGTCCACGACAACGGCATGGTGGCGCTACTGGGCGCACAGGTTGCCAACGCCGGTTTCATCCAGGCCAGGAAAGGCACCGTACAACTGGCCACCGGCCCACAGGCAACCCTAGATTTCCATGGCGATGGGCTGCTCAACATCGCCGTCGGTGGCACCCCGGCAGAGCCCGGCAGCGTCAATGCCGACGTCACCGGTGGCGTGCACAACAGTGGTGAAATCGAGGTCGCCGACGGCGTGGTGAGCATGAGCGCGCAACGCGCCGCCAAGCACCTGGACTCGGTCATCAACCTGGGCGGCAATGTCAGCGCCGATTCGGTCAGCCAGGAGGGCGGCACCATTGTCCTGGGCAGCTCGGCACAGACCAATGTCACCGGCAACCTCAGCGCCAAAGGCCGCAACGGCGGCTCGATCAAGGTGCTGGGCGATGCCGTGAACGTGGCCGGCAGCGCCAGGATCGATGCCTCGGGTACCCAGGGTGCGGGCGGTAAAGTGCTGGTGGGCGGCAGTTTTCAAGGCAAGGGTTCAGAGCCTGCCGCGAAGACCACCCATGTTGCCAAGGGTGCCGAACTGCGCGCTGATGGCAAAACCGCTGGCGGGCAGATCGTTGCCTGGAGCGATGGCGCGACGCACTTTGCGGGTACCGCCTCTGCGACCGGCAACGTCAACGGCGGCGTGGTCGAGACTTCGGGCAAGCACCTGACCGTCACCGCCGATGCCAATGTGAACACCCGAGGTGCAAAGGCCAACGGCACCTGGTTGCTCGATCCGGAAACCGTGAACATCGACGCCACCGGCGCCGATGACCTGAGCAGCGGTTCTGTGGCGGCCAGTGCCGTGGTCAACGGCCTGGCGCAAGGCAATGTGGTGATTCAAGCCACCGATACCCTCAACGTCAACGCGCCGATCGTTGCCACCAACCTGGCAACGGTGAACAACGACGGTCGCGTCAGCACATCGACGCTGGCCCTGATCAGCGCGGGCAATGCCGGCTTGATCAGCACCTTCGATGGCAACGACAAGAGCCACGCCAACGGTGCGGTCAACATCAAGGCACCGATTCTGCTTAAGGACGGCAACCTCTATATCAGTGCGACCGGTGACATCCGCCTGATCGACAATGCCCCCGCGGGCGCGAGTGGCGATGCGGCCTATGGCAAGCGCGCCATCATTGATGTCGGGTCAGGCATCGCGTGGCTCAAGACCACCAATACGGCATCGATCTTCCAGCAGGCCAACACCGCCTTGATCGGTAGCAAGGTGGCGCTGGAAGGCGCCAGCGTAAGAATGGACAGTGGGCTCAACTTCGCCGGTGAGCTGGCGGGCCTGGCCAGCAACGGCATCTTCACGTTCAGTCAGACCAACGCCAGTGGCTACGGGCCCGATACCGGTAAGACCATCACCGCGCCCTTGACCGGCGAAACCCTCAGCGGTGTCAAAGCCTATGCGCTGACCCATGTCGGTACCCAGGTGGTCATTGGCAACCAAGAAACAGACCGCACCGTGAGCCTGAGCCCTGGCAATGGCCAGAGTTTCGATTACGTGGTGTTCGAAGCGCTGAATTTCCGCGACGAGAACGGTAACGAGATTCCCCAGGCAGATGTTCTGCGCTACCTGGACAGCTCGGACTATCTGATTTACGGCATCAGCTTCCTCGACACCGACGGTGCCCTCTGGCAGTTCAAACCGAACCCCGCCGACGTCAATGCGCCCCTTGTCAGCAAGGACGGTGTTGCAGTCGATGTTCCCGTGGGCTTCTCCCTGAGCCCGGTTGGCGGGAAGATCGCCGTCGGCGTCAAGAACCAGTACTTCGACAACTACTGGGGCGTCGACAGCGAGTACGTCCCTGGCGCTTCCAACCAGAACGAGATTCAGTACAAACCCGCCACCGACACGTCCGAGCAGTTGATCTTCAAGCTGCAAAGCCAAACCGACGCGGTGCTGGCCAGGCTGGGTTGGCTTGCCGACGACAAACCCTGGGTGCAAACCACCGATGGCAAGCCGGTCAGTCAGAAAAACCTGTTCGAGACGGCACGGATACAGTTTTTGTCCACCCAGGACAAGACCGACAGCAACGTCACGATCGCCAGCAACAAGGCGCGAATCATCGCCACGCCAGACAACGTCAGCCGTGAGTATGGCGAGCAGAACCCGGCCCTCTCCCAGAAAATCCAGCACAGTGGTGCTACCACCGATCAAGTGCGTGGGATCGACCAATACGTCGACGCCAGGCTCGGCAGAGCGGGCGTCACTCAACAATCGCCCTCGACGCTGGCCAACGCGCAATCGAATGTCGGCGACTACGCGATCCAGGGCGGTGTGAGCGGTGACGCGTTTGCCCAGCAGCGTTACACCCTGCAGAACAACGCCGCCACCCTTACGGTCACGCCGGCAGAGTTGACCGTGACCGCCAACGACAAGGCCAAGGTCTACGGCGACCGCGATCCCCAGCTCGACTACAGCGTGTCTGGCGCAAAACTCGGTCACAGCGGCGTCGACCTGCTGCAGGGGCCGCTCGCCCGTCAAGCAGGCGAGAATGTCGGCCAATACGGCATCAACCAGGGCGGCCTGGGGCTGAACAACGGTTTGGGCGGCAACTACACGCTGAAGTATGTCGATGGCCACCTGACCATTACCCCTGCCGAGCTGACCGTGACGGCGGATCACCAGAGCAAGGTCTACGGCGACCTCGACCCCGCGCTGACCTATTCGGTGCAGGGTCTCAAGCACGGTGACAGCGCATCGGCCGTCGTGACGGGCTCGCTGGATCGTCAGGCGGGAGAGAACGTCAGGGATGGCGGCTATGCCATCACCCAGGGCAATGTCGTGCTGAGCAGTGGCAATTACACGATGGTGTTCAGGGACGGCAACTTGCAGGTCACCCCGGCGCCACTTGACGTTCGGGCTGACGACAAATCCAAGGCCCTTGGCGCTGCCGACCCGCAGTTGACCTACCAGGTCAGCGGCCTGAAAAACGGGGACACTGCCGATCTCGCCCAAGGTTCGCTGGTGCGTGCCCCCGGTGAGTCCATTGGCGCCTATGGCATTGGTCAGGACCAGGCCTATCAGGCGGGCACCAACTATACCGTGACCTTCCATGACGGCACGTTGACCATCACCGGCCCGCTGGCGCCGGTCGAGCCTGTACCCATCGATCCTGCGCCTATCGGGCCTGCTCCAATCGATCCTACGCCTATCGATCCTGTGCCCATCGAGCCGGTGCCCAACGCGGTGCGCCATGTCGTGCCTGTCACCGCCCAATCACCCGGCAATACCCGCTGCACGGCGCTGGAGTCCCCCTCGGCCGTGTCGGCCAACTACTCGGTAACCCCGGCGGTGGCCCGCACCTATGCCGTGCAACTGATCTGCAAACCCCGCGCCTATGGCGACAACAGCAGCACCGTCCCGGACATCCGCGACGTACTGGAGTACGCCAACAGCCACTTCAAAGACGGCAAGTTCATCGTCCCGGACTGGAATCGCAGTGTCATCCCGCATGACCTGCAGGTGCCACAACAGGGAGGTAAATAGTCATGAACACTCATCCCTCACGCTTGACCCACCTGGCGGTGGCAGTCCTGTCCGGCTTGCTGCTCATGGCACAGGTACAGGCCGCCCCGCTGGGGCAACTAAACCCGGGTCGGGTCGAAGTGCCTGACCGCAGCGGCGCGCGCACCTCCCCAACGCAGATGCCTGAAACGCTGCAGTTGCCAGAAACCTCGGTTACCCCACAACCCGAGGACATGCCCAAGGAAATGACGGCGTTACCCGCCGACATGCCACGCTTCAAGGTCGACAAGGTCACCCTGATAGGCGCCACCAGCTACCCTGCAGGGACGTTCGAGCCGGCACTGGCGCGCCTTGAAGGCAACCGCGTCAACCTCGCCGAGATCAACGCGGTGGTCGATACCATCACCCAACGCTACCGCAAGGCAGGCTTCCTGCTGGCCAAGGCCTTCGTTCCGCAGCAGCGTCTGGAAGGCGGCAACCTGACGATTCAGGTGTTCGAAGGCAAGATCAACCAGGTTGAATTCAACGGCCCGAGCAACCAGGCCCTGGAGCGTTACGCCGACAATATCCGCGAGGAGGTTCCGCCGACCAGCGCCACGCTCGAACGCAACCTGCTGCTGATGAATGACCTCTCGGGCAATGACAGCCGCGCCACCCTCAAGGCCTCGCCCGTGGAAACCGGCACCGACCTCGCGGTGGCCAACGAGCAGCGCAAATACGAAGGCTTCATCGGCTTCGACAACCGCGACAGCCGCTACTTCGGGCCCTGGCAGGTGTATGGCGGCATCGGTGTCAACGACCTGACCGGACGTGGCGACCACCTTGGCATCCGCGCCGGCAAGTCCATCGAAGGCGACAAGATGACCTTCTACGAAGGCCAGTATGATTTGCCAGTGGGCAGCCAAGGCGATGTCCTCAGCGTGCTCGCCCAGCACAACGACGGTAACGCCGATACCTACTCGTTCCTCAACGCCAACAGCTCCGGTGACACGCTGGCGGTGCGTATCACCCGGCCGTGGATACGCCAGCGCGACCAGACATTCAAGACCTCGGCGGCCTTTACCTACTTCAACGGCAAGTCCGAATACTTCGACGACCCGCACCACGCGCCCTCCAGCGACGACCGCATACGGGCCGTGCGCCTGGGCGCGAGCTATGACTTCACGGACGGATATGGCGGCAAGAACCTGTTCAAGGCCGAGCTGAGCAAAGGCCTTGCGATCATGGGCGCCAGCAACGAAAGCCGGCAGAACCCGTCACGCGAAGGCGGTGAAACGGACTTCACCAAGTTGCAGGTCGATGCCCAGCGCCTGCAGGACCTGAGCGCCATGATGGACGGCCTGAACCTGTACCTGGCCGCTACGGCGCAGACGTCCTTTGGTCAGGCACTGCTGTCGCCGGAACAGTTCGGCGTCGGTGGCAGCGAGTTTGGCCGTGGCTACGACCCCTCGGAAATCACCGGCGACCGCGGCTTTGCGGCGAAGACCGAACTGCAGTACAACCGCGTCCATGCAATGAAGGGCTATGCCATTCCGACCCAGTACTACGCCTTCTGGGACTTCGGCAAGGTCTGGAGCGAAGACCCCAGTTGGGAATCGACGCAAAGTCTGTCTTCGGCGGGTATCGGCGCCCATCTGCAAGTCTTCAAGGACACCTTCGTATCCCCGGAAATCGCCTTCCCGCTAACGCGCACGGTGTCGGCCGAAGAACTCGATGGCGATAACGGCAAGGCACCGCGGTTGTACATCAACTTCCTCAAGCTCTTCTAAAGCCGCCAGGGCGAATGCTCGCTGTGAGCATTCGCCCTGGCAATGTTGCGCTTCAGTCCGGGTAGCTGAATTTTTCACCCTCGGCTTCGCGGTCGTACACCTGCTCCCCCGCTACATAGGTGGCGCGCACCGCCCTGTCATCCCCCAGGATCATCAACACGAAGAGTTGCTCGACGATGTCCTTGCAGAACTCGCTGCGCAAGGCCATCAGCGGCGTCGCCTTCTTGTCCAGAATCACCAGGTCCGCATCGAACCCCTTGGCAATGGTGCCGATCCGGTCATCCAGGCACAGCGCTTCGGCACTGCCCCGGGTCGCCAGGTAGAACGCCTGAATGGCATTGAGCCGGGTCTGGTTCAACTGGGCCACTTTGTACGCTTCATTCAGGCTCTGGAGCTGACTGAAACTGGTGCCTGCGCCAAGGTCGGTACCCAACCCCACGCGCACCGGCCGCTTCGGATCCTTGGCCTCGAAAAGACGGAACAAACCGCTGCCCAGGAACAGGTTGGACGTCGGGCAATGGGCCAGGGCAGCTCCCGTTTGGTGGCAGGTACAGAAATCCTCCTCGGTGAGGTGGATACCATGCCCGAACACCGACCGATCGCGGACGATGCCGGCGTTGGCGTAGACGTCCAGATAGCTCTTGCGCTGCGGAAACAGCTCCAGCACCCATTTGATCTCATCCCGGTTCTCGCACAGGTGGGTCTGGATGAATGCGTCCGGATGCTCCCTTGCCAGCACACCACAGACCTCCAGCTGCGCATCGCTGCTGGTGGGCGCGAAACGTGGCGTGATGCAATAGTGCTGTCGCCCATGGTTATGCCAGCGCTCGATCAATGCCTTGCTCTGGTCATAACCAAGCTGTGCGGAGTCGAGCAAGGCTTGCGGTGCGTTGCGGTCCATCAGCACCTTGCCCGCGATCATTCGGGTATTGAACCGCGCCGACTCGTTGAAGAACGCATCGACCGATTGGGGGTGCACCGTGCAATAGACCACCGCAGTGGTGGTCCCTGCGCGCAGCAGCTCGCGCAGGAATACACCGGCAATACGGCTGGCATGCTCGGCACTGGCGAAGTTCTGCTCGGCGACAAAGGTGTAGGTGTTCAGCCACTCGAGCAGTTGCTCGCCATACGCGCCGATCATTTCGGTCTGCG
Organism: Pseudomonas sp. GM84; assembly: GCF_000282535.1. Lineage (GTDB taxonomy): Bacteria > Pseudomonadota > Gammaproteobacteria > Pseudomonadales > Pseudomonadaceae > Aquipseudomonas. The sequence goes on from NZ_AKJC01000204.1 coordinate 10,091, forward strand.
GGTAGTGCACGTGGGTATCGATGAAACCCGCCGAGATGATCCCGTCCGGATAATGTTCAGGCACGATCCCCTGGGGCAGCCGTGCAAGCAGGTCGCTTGCCGGGCCCAGATCGGCAATGCGCCCGTCCTCGATGACGACAATGGCATCCGGGATGTAACGCAGGCACCGCTCTGGGGCCTGGAGAAACGGATCACCGGTAAATGTGACCAGATCAGCTCGCAGCGCTTTGATGTTCATTCTGTTTACCCTCCTTGGTTGGCAAGCTGGTGCGGGGATAGCTTTCGCGCAGGAGCAACGACAGCGCCAGGGCGATGGCCAGCGCGATCAGCAGCGGCTCTGCCGCGTACTCGGCCAGCGCCAGCGTGTGCTCCGGCAGCCCGGCAGCCTGCCCGGACACCACCCTGGCGCCGGGCGCCGCGATCATGATTCCGCCTGCAATGAAGGCCAAGCCATTGACGAAGGCCGCCGAAGTGCCGATCAACTGGGGTGGCACTACGTCGGCTGCGGAACTGAACGTCAGCATGTGCGCTGAGTTGGCAAAGCCGAACACGAAGTTGATGGCCATCGCCACCGGCACTGGAATACCTGGAATGTAGAGCAGCGCCAGGGCGCAAAGCAGCTGGACAAGGCAGCCGGCGACGATCAGCGGCTTGCGCCTTTGCGTCCGGTCCGAAAGCGACGGCAACACCAGACAGCCTGCCGCAAGGCCCAGCCACAGCAACGAAGAGCTGAACGCCGCTGTTTCGGGACTGGCACCGAGGGTCAGCATCAGCTTGGGCGTCCACACCACACCCGCTGCCAGCAGGCTACCGAACAGCGCAGAGCAGATCAGCGCACTGATCCAGACATGACGCACCTTGGCCACCTCGATCAGTGCACCGACGACAGAGCCTATGAAGCGTTTGACACCGCCCGAATCGCTAGCGGCCAGCGGTGTGGGGTTGCGCAGGTAGACGAAGGCCAGGGCCGTCAGTCCGATGCCGAACACCCCCACGTAGTTGAACAGCTCCCGCCACGCCAGGACCGTCAAGCCGTACTGCAGGGCATTGACCGAAAATGCCGAAGACAGGGATGCGCAAAACTGCACCAGCCCGAACATCAGGCTGAACTTGGCCATGCCGAACCACTGTCCACCGATATAGCCCGCGCCGACGAACCCCGTGCAGGCACCGAGCGCCATGACGAACTGCGAGGCCAGGAGCATGGAATAGGACGTGGCGTTGGCGAAGATGAAGACGCCCAGCGTAACCAGCGCAACCGATGCCGGAAGTACCTTGTGTGCGCCCAGGCGGTCCAGCAAGGCGCCGCCGAAGAACTGGCAGACAGCAAATACCCAGGTGTAGGTGGCTGCAATTGCCGCTACCTGCGTGACGGAGAGTGAAACGCTTTTCTGGATGTCCGGATTGACGATCGAATAGCCCGTCTGGACGCTGAACAGATAGATGACGAAGGCGACGGCAATTGCCCACACCCACCAGGCTTTAGCCCCACCCAACCGCGCGTTGGCGTTTTCCATTTGCTTTCCCTTTCTTGAGTGACCAATAGCCACGCGCTCGATAGACAAGGGAAAGCACAACTAAGCGTTTCACTGCATCCCTGACCACGCTCACGGGTATATTCCTTCATTCCGTTGACGCCTGAGGCTAGCAGACAATCCGAGCATGCCAAATGGATTCGGTTTGGTTGAAAATCGCGCAGATTGTTTGATCCAGATTAAGGATCGTGCCCCTCACCTCCCCCAGACTATGAGCTCCGCACCCTCACTGGGGGATTAGGCATGACGATTATCGTGACCGGCGCCGCCGGTTTCATTGGCAGCAATCTGGTCAAGGCGCTCAACCGCCGCAACGAAACCCAGATCATCGCCGTCGACGACCTGACCGATGGCGACAAGTTTCGCAACCTGGCCGACTGCGACATCGCTGATTACCTGGACAAGGACGACTTCCTCGACCGCTTGCGCCAGGGCCAGTTCTTCAAGGTTCGCGCGGTATTGCACCAGGGCGCCTGCTCCAGCACCGTCGAAGGTGACGGGCGTTTCATGATGGAAAACAACTACCGCTACAGCTGCGATCTGCTTGGCGCTGCTCAAGCGCAGCAGATTCCGCTGCTGTACGCCTCTTCGGCTGCAGTCTATGGCGCGGGGCAGGACTTTCGTGAACAACGCGAACACGAGCAGCCGCTGAACGTCTACGGCTATTCCAAGTTCCTGTTCGATCAATATGTGCGGCGGCAACTGCCGGATGCACGCAGCCAGATCGTCGGGCTGCGCTACTTCAACGTCTACGGCCCTCGCGAACAGCACAAAGGTGCGATGGCATCGGTAGCCCTGCACTGCTTCAACCAGTACCAGGCCCACGGCAAGGTCAGCCTGTTCGGCCGTTACGGCCAATACCCAAGCGGTGGCCACCTGCGCGACTTCGTCTCGGTGGACGACGTGGTCAAGGTCAACCTGTTCTTCCTCGATCACCCGCACCAGAGCGGCATCTTCAATGTCGGCAGCGGGCGCGCCCAGCCTTTCAACGACGTGGCCCTGGCCGTGATCAATCGCTTGCGGGGCCAGCAAGGCCGCACGCCGTTGTCGCTGCAGGCGGCCTTGCGTGAAGGTGTGCTGGAATACAGCGCGTTTCCCGAGCACCTGCGTGGCAAGTACCAGTGCTACACCTGCGCCGACCTGCAACAGCTGCGCAACGCGGGCTTCAAGGACGCTACAGCGACCGTTGAGCAAGGCGTTGCGCGGTACTGCGACTGGTTGCTAGGCAAGCAACAACCCCTGCAGATGCCATTTGCCCAAGTGGGCGCTGCTTGACAGCGGCCTCAGACCAGGCCGCCGAAACGCTTGTAGAAGCTCTCGTTGACATCCGGCAAGGGGCCGTCCGCCGTTTCCAGCGCCGCATTGAGCAGCTCCTCGCTCTTGGCGAAGATCAGCCGATACAGGTTACGGCACAGCTGCCGCGCGGCCCTGCCCTCCCAGTCACCTGGCAGTAGTTCGTCCGGCAACTGGGGATCGCGCAGCAGCAACCTGCGGTATTCGTGAATGAGCAAGGTGCGCGCCAGGAAGCAATCCTGGGCATTGAGCTCGGCCTGCTCTTTCAGGCTCTGCCACAGGGGGCGGAACAGCTGGATGAACTCGCTGTACTGCTGCCCCAGCTCGTCGATACGCCAGCTTTCCCGTACTTGCGCGCGCATGGCCTTGGACGCCAGCACCTCCTGGGTGTGGGTTTCGAAGACGATGCTGTCGTCGCTCGCCTCCAGCTCGCGCAGGGTAGCCGCCAGGTCGCCGCGATCAGCCCGTGGGCAACCCAGCACGTTCGGCGCCATCACGCCAAAGCCCTGCCATTCCAGCTCTTCACGCACGGCCTTGCGCTTGCCTGCGTCGAGCTGCGACAGCAGCACCAGGGTCCAGGCGCCATCCCAGGCCGGCTGGCTGGGGCTGTAGACCCGCTTGAAGGCCTTTTCAAAACGCCGCCGGCCGGTGCCGGTCAGGCTGTAGTAGCTGCGCCGGCCGACTTTTTCGGCGGTCAGCCAGCCTTCCTTGGTCAGGCGGAAGATCGAGGTGCGGATCAGCCGTTCATTGATGCCGATCGGCTCCAGCAGGTTGATCAGGCTGCCAAGCCAGACCGTGCCGCCATGGGGTTCGATGGCATCGCCGTACAGGGTGATGATCAGCGAACTGGCGCGGATCGGCGTCTGCTCCTGGAAGCGGGTGATCAGGGTGTTCAGCGGGGCGAGGTTGCTCATGGAGGAACTGTGCGCGGAGAAAGCACCGACTATACCTGTGCGGCGGGCTGCCTGGCCATGGCGCGGCGCAGGAAGGTTCATGCACCCGCCTCGCCTTTGGGCCGGAAGCCATCGTCACCCATGCGCGGGCGCTGCGCCTCGGCCTCGGTCAGCGGTGGGCATTCGACCATGCTGGCCATGCAGCGTTGGCTCAGCCGGTGGTACTCGGCGGTGCCGCGCTGTTTCCAGGCCAGTTCCTGCTCGGTCAGCGGGCGCTTGACCTGCGCCGGCGCGCCCATCACCAGGCTCTGTTCGGGGCAGGCGAAGCCGGCCTTGACGAATGCCGTGGCCGCGACGATGCAGCGCGGCGCGACATGGGCGCCATCCATGACCACGGCATTCATGCCGATCAACGCGTCCTCGCCCACCCGGCAGCCGTGCAACACCGCGCCATGACCAACGTGGCCGTTGCGCTCGATGACCGTGTCGCCGCCCGGGAAACCATGCATGACGCAGGTGTCCTGCAGGTTGGCACCTTCCTCCAGGACGATACGGCCGAAATCACCGCGCAGGGAAGCCAATGGCCCTACGTAGCAACGCGGGCCCACGATCACGTCACCGATCAGCACGGCACTGGGGTGGACATAGGCAGTCGGGTCGATCACTGGGGTCAAGCCATCGAGGCGGTAGCAAGGCATGTCGTTTATCCTGAAATGATTCGCAACGTTTGCAGATCTTGTATCGTAAATTGGTTTTTCGTCAAACCCTATTCATTCGGCTTGATTAGCAGGTTTCAAGGGATTCACTGACGACTGGCAAGCACTTATAAGATACACAAACGACAGCATGCTATTGCGTTAATGTATCGCATAGTGCTTATACTGGTTCCACCTGGGCACGGTCAGCCGTCGCCCCTGCAGACAATTCCAAGAAACGCCGGCCATTCGATGCGCCGTGCGAGCAGCCTGAGGAACCCCACATGCCGCGTTATCTCCACGTGCAAGCGCCTGAACACGGAGTGCGCCTGGTCACCCTGCAACGGCCAGAGGCACTCAATGCCTTGTGCACCGAACTGCTGGCCGAACTCGCCAGCGAACTGGACAGCGCCGAACGCGACGAGCAGACCCGCGCCGTGGTCATCACCGGCAGCCGCAAGGCCTTTGCCGCCGGTGCCGACATTGGCGAAATGGCCGAACGCGACCTGGTCGGCATCCTCAATGACCCGCGCGTTGGCCACTGGCAACGCATCGCCGCGTTTGCCAAGCCACTGATCGCCGCCGTCAACGGCTACGCCCTGGGCGGCGGCTGCGAGCTGGTGATGTGCGCCGACATCGTCATCGCCGGTGACGATGCCCGTTTCGGCCAGCCGGAAATCAACCTTGGCATCATGCCCGGCGCAGGCGGCACCCAGCGCCTGCTGCGCGCAGTCGGCAAACCCCTGGCGATGCAGATGGTGCTGACCGGCGAAGCCATTACTGCCCGACACGCCCTGCAGGCCGGCCTGGTCAGCGAGATCACCCAACCTGAACTGACCGTCGAACGTGCCCTGCAGGTGGCCCGCAGCATCGCCGCCAAGGCGCCGCTGGCGGTACGCCTGGCCAAGGAAGCGCTGCTCAAGGCGGGCGACACCGACCTTGCCAGCGGCCTGCGTTTCGAACGCCACGCCTTCACCCTGCTGGCCGGCACCGCCGACCGCGACGAGGGCATCCGCGCCTTCCAGGAAAAACGCCCGGCCCAGTTCAAAGGCCGATGACCTGCCCTTTTCACCGCCTGACGGAGCGAGTCTGAGATGACTTTCGAGCACATCCTGTTTTCCATCGAGGACGGCGTCGCCCTCCTCTCGCTGAACCGGCCCGAGCAGCTGAACAGCTTCAATACGCAAATGCACCTGGAGGTGCGCGAAGCCCTCAAGCAGGTACGCCAGAGCGACCAGGCCCGGGTGCTGCTGCTGACCGGCGAAGGCCGCGGCTTCTGCGCAGGCCAAGACCTGTCCGACCGCAATGTCGCGCCGGGCGCGGCGATGCCCGACCTGGGCGAGTCCATCGAGCGCTTCTACAACCCGATGGTGCGCACCCTGCGCGACCTGCCGCTGCCGGTGATCTGCGCCGTCAACGGCGTGGCCGCAGGCGCCGGGGCGAACATCCCGCTGGCCTGTGATCTGGTGCTGGCAGCGCGTTCGGCCAGCTTCATCCAGGCCTTCTGCAAGATCGGCCTGGTGCCGGATTCCGGCGGCACCTGGTTGCTGCCGCGGCTGGTCGGCATGGCCCGGGCCAAGGCGCTGGCCATGCTGGGTGAGCGCCTGAGCGCCGAACAGGCCGAGCGCTGGGGATTGATTCACCGCGTGGTCGACGATGCCGAGCTGCGCGACGAAGCCCTGGCCCTGGCGCGCCATCTGGCCAGCCAGCCCACCTACGGCCTGGCGTTGATCAAGCGCAGCCTCAATGCCAGCTTCGACAACAGCTTCGACCAGCAGCTGGAGATGGAACGCGACCTGCAGCGCCTGGCCGGGCGCAGCGAGGACTACCGTGAAGGCGTCAGCGCCTTCATGAACAAGCGCACACCTGAATTCAAGGGCCGCTGAACATGAACGCATTGGACACTAGCGCCCTGGTGGCCGTGATCGGTGCCGGCGCCATGGGTGCCGGCATCGCCCAGGTCGCGGCCCAGGCCGGGCACCCGGTAAAACTCTACGACAACCGCCCCGGTGCGGCGGCCCAGGCCGTGGCTGGCATCGACCAGCAGCTCGGGCGCCTGGTGGAGAAAGGCAAGCTGCAGGCCGATGCCCGGCAAGCCATCATCGACCGCCTGCAGCCGGTGGAGGCCATCGAAACCCTGGCCGATGCCCGGCTGGTGATCGAGGCCATCGTCGAGAACCTGCAGGTCAAGCAAGGCCTGCTGCGTCAGCTCGAAGCGCTGTGCGCGGAGGATTGCATCCTCGCCAGCAATACCTCGTCGCTGTCCATTACCAGTTTGGCCGCAGGCCTCAAGCGACCCCAGCAAGTCATTGGCATGCACTTCTTCAACCCGGCGCCATTGATGGCCCTGGTTGAAATCGTCTCCGGCCTTGCTACCGAGCCCACCCTGGCTGCCTGCCTTTATGAAACGGCCAAGGCCTGGGGCAAGCAGCCGGTACATGCCCGCTCCACCCCGGGCTTCATCGTCAACCGCGTGGCCCGGCCGTTCTATGCCGAAAGCCTGCGCCTGCTACAGGAAGGTGCGGCGGATTGCGCCACCCTGGATGCCCTGCTGCGCGACGCCGGGGGTTTCCGCATGGGCGCCTTCGAGCTCACCGACCTGATCGGCCACGACGTCAACTACGCCGTCACCTGCTCGGTGTTCGATGCCTTTTATGGCGACTTCCGCTTTCAGCCCTCGCTGGTGCAGAAGGAGCTGGTCGATGCCGGTCGCCTGGGGCGCAAGAGCGGCCATGGCTTCTACAACTACGCCGAAGGCGCGCAACGCCCGCCAGCCGCTACCCTGCACAGCCCGCTGGCAGTCGAGCACTGCGTGATCGAGGGTGACCTGGGCGTAATGCAACCACTGGTCGAACGCTTGCGTGACAACGGGCTGGACATCACCCAGCGCGATGGCCGCGGCCTGATCCAGGTCGGCGATGCGACCCTGGCGTTGTCCGATGGCCGCCTGGCCAGCCAGCGGGCCCGCGAAGAAGGCCTGCGCAACCTGGTGCTGGTCGACCTGGCGCTGGATTACCGCAGCGCCTCGCGCATCGCCATCAGCTGGTCGGCCGATACCACCCTCGAAGCCCGCGATCAGGCCGTGGCGCTGCTGCAACGTGCCGGCCTGCAAGTAGCGGCCGTGGCCGACCTGCCTGGTCTGGTGGTATTGCGTACCGTGGCCATGCTCGCCAACGAAGCGGCAGACGCCGTGTTGCAGGGCGTCGGCAGTGCGGCCGACATCGACCTGGCCATGCGCGCCGGGGTCAATTACCCACGCGGCCCGCTGGCCTGGGCCGAGCAGATCGGCATCGGCTACACCCTGCGCGTGCTCGACAACCTGCAGCGCAGCTACGGCGAAAGCCGCTACCGCCCGTCCCTGTTGCTGCGCCGCAAAGAGGCCCAAGGAGCTCGCCTGCATGACTGAATTGCAACGCACCCCTGACGAACTGGCCCAGGCCTGCGCCGATGCCATGTTTTCCCGCGACCAGGCCACCCAGGCACTAGGCATCCACTTGCTCGACGCCGGTGCTGGCCGCGCGCGCCTGAGCATGCCGGTACGTGCCGACATGATCCAGGGCCACGGCACCTGCCACGGCGGCTTCCTGTTCGCCCTGGCCGACTCGGCGTTCGCCTTCGCCTGCAACAGCTATGACGAAGCCACCGTCGCCCTGGGCTGCAGCATCGACTATGTCGCCCCGGCGCTGTGCGGCGACCTGCTCACTGCCACCGCCAGCGAACAGAGCCGCAAGGGCCGCACCGGCCTGTACGACGTGCGCATCGAAAACCAGCGTGGCGAGCTGATCGCCCTGTTCCATGGCAAATCCTACAAAGTGCGCGGCACCGTGCTCGCGCAGGAGAAGCAAGATGACTGAACACACCCTTTCCGAGGCGCTGATCATCGATGCCGTGCGCACGCCAATCGGCCGCTACGGCGGTGCCCTGAGCAGTGTGCGCGCCGACGACCTGGCCGCGGTGCCGATCAAGGCGCTGGTCGCACGCCACCCGGAACTGGACTGGCAGGCCATCGACGACGTGATCCTCGGCTGCGCCAACCAGGCCGGTGAAGACAACCGCAACGTCGCGCACATGGCCACGCTGCTGGCGGGGCTGCCGATCGACGTGCCGGGCACCACGATCAACCGCCTGTGCGGCTCGGGCATGGACGCCATCGGCAATGCCGCCCGTGCCCTGCGCTGCGGCGAAGCCGGCCTGATGCTGGCCGGCGGCGTCGAGTCGATGTCGCGGGCGCCGTTCGTCATGGGCAAGTCCGAGCAGGCCTTTGGCCGCAGCGCCGAACTGTACGACACCACCATCGGCTGGCGTTTCGTCAACAAGCTGATGCAGGCCGAATACGGCATCGACTCGATGCCGGAAACCGCGGAAAACGTCGCCGAACAGTTTGCCATTTCCCGCGCCGACCAGGACGCCTTCGCCCTGCGCAGCCAGCACAAGGCCGCGGCCGCCCAGGCGCGCGGTCGCCTGGCGCGGGAGATCGTGCCGGTGGAGATCACCCAGCGCAAAGGCCCGGCCCTGCGTGTCGAGCACGACGAACACCCGCGCGCTGACACCACCCTCGAACAGCTCGCCAAGCTCGGCACGCCGTTCCGCCAGGGCGGCAGCGTCACTGCCGGCAACGCCTCGGGCGTCAACGACGGTGCCTGCGCAGTGCTGCTGGCCAGCAGCGAAGCAGCCCGTCGCCATGGCCTGAAGGCGCGCGGGCGCATCGTCGGCATGGCGGTGGCCGGGGTCGAGCCGCGCATCATGGGCATCGGCCCGGTGCCGGCGACCCGCAAGGTGCTGGCCCTGACCGGCCTGTCGCTGGACGACATGGATGTGATCGAACTCAACGAGGCCTTCGCCGCCCAGGGCCTCGCCGTATTGCGCGAGCTGGGCCTGCAGGACGACGACCCACGGGTCAACCCCAATGGCGGCGCCATCGCCCTTGGCCACCCGCTGGGCATGAGCGGCGCACGCCTGGTCACCACCGCCCTGCACGAACTGGAAGAAACCGCCGGACGCTACGCCCTGTGCACCATGTGCATCGGCGTCGGCCAAGGCATCGCCATGGTCATTGAACGCCTCTGACCAATGGCGTGTTACTGAACGCGACGCCGCCGGTTATGCTGCGTCCATGACACTCACGGCCCTGCTGTTCGCTCGGCAGGACCGGTCTACAAGAACAATTCGAGTGATGCCATGAATATGTACCATAAAGCCGATCGTGCCCTGCTGGACCCGATGGAAACCGCCAGTGTCGATGAGCTGCGTCAACACCAGCTGGAACGGTTGCGCTGGAGCCTCAAGCACGCCTACGACAACGTGCCGCTGTACCGCAAGCGCTTCGACGAAAGCGGCGCCCACCCTGATGACCTGAAATCACTCGACGACCTGGCGAAGTTCCCCTTCACCGGCAAGAACGACCTGCGCGACAACTACCCCTACGGCATGTTCGCCGTGCCCCAGCAGGAAGTGGTGCGCCTGCACGCCTCCAGCGGCACCACCGGCAAGCCGACCGTGGTGGGCTACACCCAGAACGACATCGACACCTGGGCCAACGTGGTCGCCCGCTCCATTCGCGCCGCCGGCGGCCGCAAGGGCGACAAGGTGCATGTGTCCTACGGCTATGGCCTGTTCACCGGCGGCCTGGGCGCCCACTACGGCGCCGAGCGCCTGGGTTGCACGGTGATCCCCATGTCCGGCGGCCAGACCGAGAAGCAGGTGCAGCTGATTCGTGACTTCCAGCCCGACATCATCATGGTCACCCCGTCCTACATGCTCAACCTGGCCGACGAGATCGAGCGCCAGGGCATCGACCCCAACGACCTCAAGCTGCGCCTGGGCATCTTCGGTGCCGAACCGTGGACCGACGAGTTGCGCCGCTCCATCGAACAGCGCCTGGGCATCGATGCCCTGGACATCTACGGTCTGTCGGAAATCATGGGCCCGGGCGTGGCCATGGAGTGCATCGAGACCAAGGACGGCCCGACCATCTGGGAAGACCACTTCTACCCCGAGATCATCGACCCGGTCACCGGCGCGGTGCTGCCCGACGGCCAGCTCGGCGAGCTGGTGTTCACTTCGCTGAGCAAGGAGGCGCTGCCGATGGTGCGCTACCGCACCCGTGACCTGACCCGCCTGTTGCCGGGCACGGCGCGGCCGATGCGGCGTATCGGCAAGATCACCGGGCGCAGCGACGACATGCTGATCATTCGTGGGGTCAACGTGTTCCCGACACAGATCGAGGAGCAGGTGCTGAAAATAAAACAGCTTTCCGAGCTTTATGAGATTCATCTGTATCGCAATGGCAACCTGGACAGTGTCGAGGTGCATGTGGAACTGCGTGCGGAATGCCAGAACCTGGACGAAGGCCAACGCAAGCTGATCGCGGCTGAATTGACCAAGCAGATCAAGACCTACATCGGCATCAGCAGCCTGGTGCGGCTGCAGCCCTGCGGGACGCTGAAGCGCTCCGAGGGCAAGGCGTGCCATGTGTTCGACAAACGGTTGGCCGGCTGAGGCGTTCGCCGAAAGTCATTTATCGTTGGTGAGATCGAGCGCCGCCCGCGCGGCGCATCGCGGCTAAAGCCGCTCCTACATTTGTTGCAACGTACCTATGTCAGATAGGCCATGGTTGCCTGCCTTGTTGGCTCGACGCGCTTTCTCGGCGGGTGCCAAAGGCGGACAACCATGGCCTGACAGACCATGGCACGTTGCAACAAATGTAGGAGCGGCTTTAGCCGCGATGCGCCGCGCGGGCGGCGCTCGTTTTACGCACCCCCGCAAAACCCAACCCAGGCAAATCGATACACAAATCTTATTTGATACACATAAAATCGTTTGACGTTATGTTTTGTATCGCTTACAAATGACTCATGCCTTAGCAGGAGTCGGAACATGTACGCACAGCTAGTGGAAACCGGAGTCAAACGCGTCAAGTCGCTGGAGGAGATGTCGCCCGAAGAGCGCAACTTCCAGGAGAAGATCGACGCCGAAATCAAGATCGAAGCCAAGAACTGGATGCCCGAGGCCTACCGCCAGACCCTGATCCGGCAGATCTCCCAGCACGCCCATTCGGAAATCGTCGGCATGCTGCCCGAAGGCAACTGGGTCACCCGTGCCCCGAGCCTCAAACGCAAGCTGCAGCTGATGGCCAAGATCCAGGACGAAGCCGGCCACGGCCTGTACCTGTACAGCGCGATGGAAACCCTCGGCGCCGACCGCGACGAAGAGATCGCCAAGCTGCACAGCGGCAAGGCCAAGTATTCGAGCATCTTCAACTACCCGACCCTGAGCTGGGCCGACATGGGCGCCGTGGGCTGGCTGGTCGACGGCGCCGCCATCGTCAACCAGGTGGTGCTGCAGCGCACCTCCTACGGCCCCTACTCCCGCGCCATGATCCGCATCTGCAAGGAAGAGAGCTTCCACCAGCGCCAGGGCTACGAGCTGCTGCTGACCATGATGCGCGAGGGCACCCAGGCGCAGAAGGACATGGTCCAGGACGCCATCAACCGCCTGTGGTGGCCGGCCCTGATGATGTTCGGCCCAAGCGACGAACACTCGCCCAACAGCGCCCAGTCCATGGCCTGGAAGATCAAGCGCCAGACCAACGACGAACTGCGCCAACGCTTCATCGACCAGACCGTGCCGCAGCTCGAACTGCTCGGCTGCACCGCCCCCGACCCGGACCTCAAATGGAACGAAGCCCGCGGCCACTACGACTTCGGCGAGATCCAGTGGGACGAGTTCTACGAAGTCATCAAGGGCAATGGTCCCTGCAACCTGGAGCGCGTCGCCACCCGGCGCAAGGCCATCGAGGATGGCGCCTGGGTCCGTGAAGCGGCCGTGGCCTACGCACGCAAACAACAGAACAAGAACGCCGCCTGACGGCGATTGATGCGGAGATTGAAAATGTCTGTCTGGACCCTCTACGAAGTGTTCGTGCGCAGCAAGCACGGCCTTAACCACAAGCATGTCGGCAGCGTGCATGCCGCCGACGCCGCCATGGCCATCGAAAATGCCCGCGAGCTGTACACCCGCCGCAGCGAAGGCGTGAGCCTGTGGGTCGTGCCTTCGGCGCTGATCACCGCCTCTTCGCCTGACGAGAAAGACCCACTGTTCGTGCCCTCGGACGACAAGGTCTACCGCCACGCCAGCTTCTATGAACTGCCCGACGAAGTCGGACACATGTGAGGTTGGCCATGCACAAGCAAGCGCTCATCCCTTACCTGTTGCTGCTCGGCGACAGCGCCCTGATCCAGGGCCAACGCCTGTGCGAATGGTGCGGTCACGCACCGGCACTGGAAGAAGAACTGGCCCTGATGAACGTGGGCCTGGACCTGGTCGGCCAGGCCCGCAACTGGCTGGAATACGCCGCCGAACTGCTCGATGACGGCCGCGACGCCGACGCCCTGGCGTTTCGTCGCGACGAGCGGGCGTACCGCAACCTGTTGCTGGTCGAACAGCCCAACGGCGATTTCGCCGTGACCATGGCCAAGCAGTTCTTCTATGACGCCTGGCACCATGCCGTGCTGCAGCGCCTGGCCGACTCCAGCGACGAACGTATCGCCGGCATCGCCGCCAAGGCCCTCAAGGAAGTCACCTACCACCTGCGCCGCTCCGCCGAGTGGGTGCAGCGCCTGGGTGGCGGCACCGACGAAAGCCGCCGGCGCATGCTCGAAGCGATTCCCGCCCTGTGGCGTTTCACCGTGGAGCTCGTGGCAGGCAGCGACAGCGAAGTGGCCCTGGCCGAGGCCGGTATCGCTGCCGACCCTGCCCAGGTCGGCGCGGCCTGGCTGCAGCAGGTAAGCACCCTGTTCGCCACGGTCGACCTGCCGCTGCCCAAGGCGGCCAGCCACTTCTACCTCAGTGGTCGCCAAGGCCTGCACACCGAGCACCTGGGCCTGTTGCTGGCCGAAATGCAGTTCCTGCCAAGGGCCTACCCCGATGCAACCTGGTGAGCTGATCGTCGGTGACCGTGGCGCCCGCGCGCCACGTGGCGACGACCTGGCCCGCGCCTGGGAGGTGCTGGGTCAGGTCATGGACCCGGAAGTGCCGGTGGTCAGCGTGGTCGACCTTGGGATTGTCCGCGACCTCGATTGGCGCGCCGGGCACCTGCACCTGGTGGTCACGCCGACCTACTCCGGCTGCCCCGCCACCGAGGTGATCGAGGGCGATATCCGCCAGGCGCTGGAACAGGCCGGGTTTGCCGCGCCAGACCTCGAGCGCCGGCTGACCCCAGCCTGGAGCACCGACTGGATCAGCGACCTTGGCCGCGAACGCCTGCGGGTCTATGGCATCGCCCCGCCGCAAGGCAGCGCCAGCAAGCGCAGCCTGCTCGGCGAAGCGCCCCAGGTGTGCTGCCCGCAGTGCGCCAGCGACAACACCGAACTGCTCAGCCAGTTCGGCTCCACGGCCTGCAAGGCGCTGTATCGCTGCCGCGAGTGCCTGGAGCCGTTCGACTATTTCAAATGCATTTGAGCCGTGGAGAACACCATGAGCCAGTTTCACAGCCTGACCATCAAGCAAGTGCGTCCTGAGACCCGCGACGCGGTATCGATTGCCTTCGACGTGCCGGCGCACCTGCAGGACGCCTTCCGTTTCACCCAGGGCCAGTACCTGGTGATGCGCACCCAGTTGGACGACGAAGAAGTTCGCCGCTCCTACTCCATCTGCAGCGCCGTGCAGGATGGCGAGTTGCGAGTGGCGGTAAAGCGTGTGCCGGGCGGGCGTTTTTCGGCCTTTGCCAACGAAGTGCTCAAGGCCGGCCAGCAACTGGAAGTGATGCCGCCGTCCGGCAGCTTCTTCGTGCCGCTGGACCCGGCGCGCCAGGGTAACTACCTGGGCGTGGCGGCCGGCAGTGGCATCACGCCGATCCTGTCGATCATCGCCACCACCTTGGCCTGCGAGCCGCACAGCCGCTTCACCCTGTTGTACGGCAACCGTTCGAGCTCCGGCGCCTTGTTCCGCGACAAGCTCGAAGACCTGAAGAACCGCTACCTCGACCGCCTGAACCTGATCTTCGTGTTCAGCCGCGAGCAGCAGGATGTCGACCTGTACAACGGTCGCATCGATGCCGACAAGTGCGGCCAGCTGTTCTCCCGCTGGATGGACGTGGCCAGCCTCGACGCGGCGTTCATCTGCGGCCCGCAGGCCATGACCGAAACCGTGCGTGACAGCCTGCAGGCCAACGGCATGGCCAAGGAGCGCATCCACTTCGAACTGTTCGCCGCCGCCGGCAGCGAAGCCCGCCGTGAAGCCCGCGAGGCCGCGCGTCAGGTGGATTCGGCGCTGAGCCACATCACCGTGATCAGCGACGGCCGTGCCCTGAGCTTCGACCTGCCGCGCAACACCCAGAACGTGCTGGACGCCGGCAATGCCATCGGCGCCGAACTGCCCTACTCGTGCAAGGCCGGCGTGTGCTCGACCTGCAAGTGCCGGGTGATCGAAGGCGAGGTGGAGATGGACAGCAACCATGCGCTGGAGGACTACGAGGTGGCGGCTGGCTATGTGCTGTCGTGCCAGACCTACCCGGTGAGCGACAAGGTGGTGCTCGACTTCGATCAGCTCTAAATCCGAGGTGCCTTCTTCGCGGGGCAAGCCCGCTCCCACAGGGCAACACCGAACCTGTGGGAGCGGGCTTGCCCCGCGAAG
>NZ_AKJC01000205.1 GCF_000282535.1 Pseudomonas sp. GM84
CTCCCCGCCGGTAATGCGCAGGCGCTCGATACCGGCGGTTTCGATCAGGTAGGCCACACCGCGGGTCAACGCCTCGGCCGTCAGTTCATCCTGGGCCGCCACCAGGCGCTTGCCGTCAGGCACGCAATAGCTGCAGGCATAGTTGCAAGCAGCCGTCAGGCTGACGCGCAGGTTGCGAAAACGTCTGCCTTGGCGATCGACGATCATGAATGACTCCGGCATGGATGAAACGGGGCCGGCAAAACCTGACTCAAAATTCAGGTTTTTGCAAGCCCCTGCTCGATGCCGGCCTCAATTCGAGGCAATGAAAGCCTTCAGTTGGTCGCTTCCGGGTCGCGCTTGCGCTTGTTGCCCATGCGCACGCCGATGTCCATGAGGAACTGGAAGAATCCTTCCTGGTCCTCCAGCACATTGCTCCAGAACGGCGAGTGGTACAGCGCCACGGCGCCGTGAACCAGTGCCCAGGCGGCGCAGTAGTGGAAGTACGGCGGCACGTCTTCGAGCTTGCCTTCGCTGATGCGGCCCTTGATCAGCTGGGTCAGGCGGTCGAAGTTGGAGGCGCGAATGCTGTGCAACTCCTCGACCATCTCGGGTACCTGATTGCCCTTGACCACCTTTTCCTCCAGGCGGTCGAACAACCGATACCGTTGCGGATCGCGCATGCGGAACTCGAAGTAGGCGCGCGACAGCGCCTCCTTGTCGCGGTCGACATCGGCCGAATGCAACAGCGCGTTCAAATCACGCTCGTAGTCGAGCATCAGGCGCAGGTAAATCTCCGCCTTGGACTTGAAATGCTTGTAGATCGTGCCTTTGCCGATACCCACGGCATCAGCGATCATCTCGACGGTGACGCTATCTTCACCCTGTTCGAGAAACAGCTTGAGTGCAGTGTCGAGGATTTCCTGTTCGCGACGGCGAAACTCACGGACCTTACGAGGTTCTTTCTGCATAGGAAGGACTGGATGACAATCGAAGCGGTTTATTATGCCTAACTTGCAGCAAATTGCACGGATCTTCCAACCATGTCTATGTTTCACGATGAGTTCGAACAGGCCCCGGGACTGCGCTACCTGAACCATGCGGCCATTGCGCCCTGGCCGCGTCGGGCCAGTGAAGCAGTGGCACGCTTCGCGCGTGACAACGTCAACCTGGGCGCCAGCGAGTACCCGGCATGGCTGGCCACCGAGCGGCGCCTGCGCGAACGCCTGGCCCGCCTGATCAACGCCCCATCGCGTGGTGACATTGCCCTGGTCAAGAACACCTCGGAAGCCCTTTCGCTGGTTGCTTTCGGCCTCGACTGGCAGGCGGGCGACCAGGTCGTGATCAGCGACGAGGAGTTTCCCTCCAACAGGGTCGTTTGGGAGGCGTTGGCCGATCGCGGCGTGGAGGTGATTCAGGCAAGCCTTGCCGGGGCCGACCCGGAGTCTTCGCTGCTGGACGCCTGCAGCCCGCGCACGCGCTTGCTGGCGGTCAGCGCCGTGCAGTTCGGCAGTGGCCTGCGCCTGGACCTGGCGCGACTGGGCCAGGGCTGCCAGGCGCGCGATGTGCTGTTCTGTGTCGATGCCATCCAGCATATCGGCGCCCTGCCCTTCGACGTGCAGCACTATCAATGCGATTTCGCCATGGCCGATGGCCACAAGTGGATGCTGGGCCCGGAAGGCCTGGGCGTGTTCTATTGCCGCGCGGCATTACGTCCGCGCCTCAGGCTCAACGCCTATGGCTGGCATATGCTCGAACACTTGGGTGACTTCGAGCGCCGACAGTGGCAGCCGGCGCGCAGCGCGCGACGCTTCGAGTGTGGCAGCCCCAACATGCTGGGCGCCTGCGCACTGGAGGCAAGCCTGTCGTTGCTGGAAGAAATCGGCATGGATGAGGTGGCGCGGCAACTGCAACAACGGATCGACCAGTTGCACCAGGGGCTGGCCAGCATTCCCGGGGTGCACCTGCACAGCCCGGCGGCCCTGCAAAGACGGGGCGGCATCGTGACTTTCAGTATTCAGGGACGCGCCAGTGCCGATGTTTATCGAGCGCTGTCGGCTGAGCGGACGATCTGCGCCCTACGCGGCCCCGGCGTGCGCTTTTCGCCGCATTTCTACACCAAAGAACAACTGATCGACGAAGCTATCCAGCAAGTGCGGCGCCTGGCCATACGCTGAAGAAGGAATGGAAGGCAGACGTATTCCAAATCTGTTTAAAAAACGATCAGCAGGCACTGGCACTGCGCCAAACCTGACCAATACTTGAAGTGTTGGCGCGGCGCATCCCCCCCAAGTGGCGCGCCAATAAAGGTGCTCAGGGACCGCGTACCTTTGTTTTACTCCTAATGGTCTTAACCCGGATTCCCCCCCCAGAACCCGGGTTTTTTTTGTCCGGGTGCCAGACGTGGAATCTTTGTCGCCTGGACGATCGAGCGCCGCGCGGGCGGCGCTCGATATCAACAACACCGCCCAACCAAAACCCTACACTCGGGCCAGCGGGAACAACCGCTTGAAGTTGGCGGTGGTCTGGCTGGCCAGCTGCTCGTAGCTGACGCCACGCAAGGAGGCCACGTACTCGGCCACCTCGCGCACGTACTGCGGCAGGTTTGGCTTGCCACGGTGCGGAATGGGCGCCAGGTAGGGAGAATCGGTTTCCACCAGCAAGCGATCGAACGGCACCTGCCGGGCAACCTCGCGCAAGGCCTCGGCGTTACGGAAGGTCACGATGCCCGACAACGAAATGTAGTAGCCCAGGTCCAGGGCTGCCTTGGCCATGTCCCAGTCCTCGGTGAAGCAGTGCAATACACCGGCCTGGGGCAAGTTCGCCTCGCGCAGCAGCGCCAAGGTATCGGCCCTGGCCCCACGAGTATGCACGATCACCGGCTTGCCGGTCTGGCGCGAGGCCTCCAGGTGCAGGCGGAACGAGGCCTGCTGCAATTCGGCAGCTTCAGGCTCGTAGTGGTAGTCCAGCCCGGTTTCGCCGATGGCAACCACATGCGGATGCGCCAGCTCGCCCATCAGCCACTCCAGGGCCGGAGTTTCGCCCGGGGCGAGGTCCAGCGGATGTACCCCTACCGAGCAATCGACATCGGCGTACTGCTCGCTGAGGGCCTTGACCGCCCCGGCATTCTCGGCGCTCACGCCAATGCACAGAAAATGACCGACACCCCGCTCACGCGCTGCCTGCAGGGCGGCATCGAGGGAGCCCTGGTGGGCGCTCAGGTCAAGACGGTCGAGGTGGCAATGGGAATCTACGAGCATGGGATATGACACACATGAAAAAATGAGAGATCAGCGAGCACCGGGCAGTTGCAGCCAATGGGCCAGCAACGCTTCCAGCAGCAGCACGCGGTTGAGGTTGGCCTTGCCCAGCACCTTCTGGCGCTGTTCGAGGATCCATGCCTGAACCTCGAGCACCTTGGCCTGCCGGCTCTTTTGCGCCAGGTATTGCACCACCTTGCGCATATCGGCCAAGCCTAGCCCCGCTTCGTCCTGGCTCAATTGATAGCGCAGGATCAGGTGCGACCAGTCGAAGAACCAGTCGAACAGCAACAACAATGGCACATTGCTCCAGGCATCGGCCAGCTGGCTGGGCGATTGCTGTTGCTTGAGCAGCTTTTTCACACCCTCGGTGACCAGCGCACGCTGCTCGCGCACACCCTGTGCCTGCAGGCTCACGGCCATCAACGGCGAGCCGGCAGCCAGGGTCAGCAGTTCATCGCGCTCCACCTCGTCGCTGTCTGGCAGCGCCGTCGTCAGCCAGGCCTGGCTCTGGGCCAGGCTGGGCTGCGGGCAGGTGACCTGCTGGCATCGGCTCTTGATGGTGGGCAGCAAGCGGCTGGGTTGATGGCTGACGAGCAGCAGCACGGTATCCCCGGAGGGCTCTTCCAGGCTTTTGAGCAAGGCGTTGGAAGCATTGATGTTCATCGCCTCGACCGGCTCGATCAGCACCACCTTGCGCCCGCCCAACTGAGCGGTCTGGACGATGAAGGACACCAGCTCGCGCACCTGGTCGACCTTGATCGGCTTGTCGGCCTCTTCCGGCTCCAGCACGAAGTTGTCTGGATGGCTACCGGCCTTGAGCAACAGGCAGGCCTTGCACTGACCACAGGCATCCAGCCCCTGCGGGTGCTGGCACAGCAGGCGGGCCATCAGGCGCTCGGCCAAGGCGCGCTTGCCGATCCCCTGGGGGCCGTGCAACAGGTAGGCGTGGGCATGCTGGGCACGCCCGGCCAACTGCTGCCACAGCGCCTGCTGCCAGGGGTAGGCTTCAGCCACGGCAGCGCTCCACGATAGCGGGCAACAGCGCGTCGATGGCGCGCTGCACCACATCCAGCGGCTGCGCGGCATCCAGCAGGTTGTAGCGCTGCGGTTCGCCCTGGGCGCGCTGCAGATAGGCCTGGCGCACAGCTTCGAAGAAGGCCTGACCTTCCTGCTCGAAACGGTCCAGACGACCGCGGGCGGCGGCACGGGCCAAGCCGACTTCAACAGGCAGATCGAAAACCAGTGTCAGGTCCGGGCGCAGATCGCCCTGGACGAACTGCTCCAGGGCGGCGATGCGCGCCACCGACAGACCACGACCGCCCCCTTGGTAGGCGTAGGTTGCGTCCGTGAAGCGGTCGCACAGCACCACCGAGCCCTTGGCCAGCGCCGGGCGGATCACCTGGGCCAGGTGTTGGGCACGTGCAGCGAATACCAGCAGCAGCTCGGTGTCGGCAGCCATCACTTCATCGCTGGGTGCCAGCAAGAGCTCACGAACCTTCTCGGCCAGCGGGGTACCGCCGGGTTCGCGGGTCAACACCACATCCAGACCGTGTTCACGCAGTCGCGCGGCCAGGTAGTCGCGATTGGTGCTCTTGCCCGCGCCTTCGGGGCCTTCCAGGGTAATAAACAAGCCGCTCACAGGCAGTCCTTAATGTTGTTCGTCAGGTGCCGGCGCATCGGCCGGGGCAGGTTCGCTGGCGGTCTCAGGCTCGCTGACCGGGGCCGACTCCTGCGGCGATGGCTCGTCCGGCTCGTCCGGCTCGGGCTGAGCCTCTGGAGCTGCCTGCGGCCCGGGGCTTGAGCGGTAATCTGCGCGCCGCTTGAGCTGGAACTCGCGCACTGCCGAGTTGTGATCGTCCAGGTCGTCGGAGAACACATGGCTGCCATCGCCACGGGCGACGAAGTACAGGCTGGTGCCATCGGACGGGTTGAGCGCGGCGTGGATCGCCTCGCGCCCGACCATGGCAATCGGTGTCGGCGGCAACCCGGTCATGGTGTAGGTGTTGTAGGGCGTCGGCTCGCGCAGGTCGGCGCGGGTAATCCTGCCGTTATAGCGCTCCCCCATGCCGTAGATCACCGTCGGGTCGGTCTGCAGCATCATCCCCAGGCGCAGGCGCCGGACGAACACGCCAGCGATCTGCCCACGCTCCTGGGGAATCCCGGTTTCCTTTTCCACCAGCGAGGCCATGATCAACGCCTGGTAAGGGTCACGGTAAGGCAAATCGGTGGTGCGCTCGGCCCATTCCTTGGCCAGCACGTCATCCAGGCGCATGTAGGCCTGCTGCAGCAGCTCCGCGTCGCTCATGCCGCGAACGAAGCGGTAGGTATCCGGGAAGAAGCGCCCCTCGGGGAACACACCGGTATGGCCAAGCTGGTCCATCACCTCGGCGTCGGACAGGCCATCGAGGGTGTGCTTGAGCTTCTCATGCTTGGCGATTGCCGAACGAACCTGGCGGAAGGTCCAACCTTCGACCAGGGTCAGGTTGTACTGCACCACGTCAGCCCGGCGCCAGGCGTCGAACAGATCTTCGACGGTCATGCCTGGGGTGAGGCGGTACTCGCCGGTTTTCAGCGGGGTGCCTGCCATATTGAAGCGCCAGTACAGGCGCAGCCAAACGGCGTCATCGAGCAGCCCCTCGCGCTCCATGCTGTAGAACATGCGATTGGGGTTGGTGCCATTGGGCACGTCGAGCAGGCGCTCCTGCGTCACGTGCAAGGGCTGCTCCAGGACCGAGTTGATCTTCCATGCCGACCAGCCCAATGCCAAGCCGGCGAGGATCAAACCCATTTCCAGCAGCAGCAGGAATTTGCGTCTCACGAATTCAGGTATCCAGTAACGTACGGGCAACGGCCTGCAGTTTAAGGGTGAGCGGGCCCGGCGACCAGTTCAGCGCGGCAATTGCACGCACCGGCCAAACTCCGTAGACACTGTTGCAGACGAACACTTCATCGGCCTGCTCCAGCGCCTCGAATGGCAGGTCGCCTACCTGCACCGGTATCGCCAGTGCCTGCGCCTGTTCCAGCAACGCGCCGCGCATCACACCCGCGACCCCACAGCGGCTGAGGTCGGCGGTAAGCAACACGCCGTCGCGTACCAGAAACAGGTTGCTGTACACACCTTCGATCACCCTGCCCTGCCCGTCACGCATCAGGCCTTCGGCATGTTCGCTGTCCTGCCATTCGGCACGGGCCAGCACCTGCTCCAGGCGGTTGAGGTGTTTGAGGCCGGCCAGCAACGGTTGTTCCCCTAGCCGGGTCTGGCAGGGAAACAAGCGCACGCCGAGCTCGGCATGTTCGACAGGATAGCTGGGCAGCGGGCTGCCTTGCAGAATTCGCCGCGGTGCGACACCCGCCGCCGGTGCATAGCCACGCTGGCTGTCACCACGGGTGAGGATGAGTTTGGCTACACCGTCACCCAACTGGCAGGCATAGCGCTGGATTTCATCACGCAACAGCGCCAGGTCGGCGTCGAGCCCCAGGCGCTGACAACCCAGCGCCAGGCGGGCCAGGTGGCCGTCCAGCAAGCTGGGCCGGCCCGCGCGCACGGCGATGGTCTCGAACAGGCCATCGCCGTAGGCCAGGCCACGGTTCTGCAAGTTGACCGTGGTCGCAGGCAGGCCGTCGACCCAGCTGTGCATCAACCGGCGAACCGGCGGAACACCAGCGAGCCGTTGGTGCCACCAAAGCCGAACGAGTTGGACAGCACCACGTCGATCGCCATGCTGCGCGCCACGTGTGGCACGAAGTCGAGATCGCAGCCTTCGTCCGGCTCATCCAGGTTGATGGTCGGCGGTGCCATCTGGCTGTTGATTGCCAGCACACTGAAGATCGCCTCGACAGCACCCGCAGCACCCAGCAGGTGACCGGTCATCGACTTGGTCGAGCTGACGGCCACCTTGTAGGCGTGGTCGCCGAATACCCGCTTGATGGCCGCCACTTCGGCTACGTCGCCGGCGGGCGTCGAGGTGCCGTGGGCGTTGATGTAGCTGACGGCTTCCGGCTGGATGCCGGCGTCGCGCAAGGCATTGGCCATGCAGCGGGCCGCACCTTCACCGCTGTCAGGCGGCGAGGTCATGTGGTAAGCGTCGCCGCTCATGCCGAAACCGACCAGTTCGGCATAGATGGTCGCACCACGCGCCTGAGCGTGCTCCAGCTCTTCGAGCACCAGGGCGCCGGCACCGTCGGAAAGCACGAAGCCGTCACGACCCTTGTCCCACGGGCGGCTGGCCCGGGTCGGCTCGTCGTTGCGGGTCGACAGCGCGCGCGAGGCACCGAAGCCGCCCATGCCCAGGCCACAGGCTGCCATTTCGGCGCCACCGGCGATCATCACGTCGGCTTCACCGTAGGCGATGTTACGCGCGGCCATGCCGATGCAGTGGGTGCCGGTGGTGCACGCCGTGGCGATGGCGTAGTTCGGCCCCTGCAGACCCAGGTGGATCGACAGGAAACCGGAGATCATGTTGATGATCGAACCCGGCACGAAGAACGGCGAAATGCGGCGCGGCCCCTGCTCGTGCAGGGTACGGCTGGTTTCTTCGATGTTGGTCAGGCCGCCGATGCCCGAGCCCATGGCCACGCCGATGCGCTCGCGGTTGGCATCGGTGACTTCCAGGCCGGCATTGCGAACTGCCTGGAAACCAGCCGCCAGGCCGTATTGAATGAACAGGTCAAGCTTGCGAGCTTCCTTGGCCGACAGGTACTGCTCGACTTCGAAGCCCTTCACCGAGCCGCCAAAACGGGTGGAGTAGGCAGACAGATCCGTATGTTCGATCGGACCAATGCCACTGCGGCCAGCCAGAATGCCCTGCCAGGTGCTCGGTACATCGGTACCCAGTGGCGACAGCATACCCATACCGGTGACCACGACGCGTCTACGCGACACAGTACTCTCCTTTTCTAATAACTAGAGTCTCTTGCCATTGCATTCAGGCAATGGAATGAAATGGCAACAGGCTCTCGGTGCGAGCGGATCGACGCCAGCGTTTCGCAAAGAAAAAACCGCACGCCGGCAAAGGCAGTGCGGTTTTTCTCGTCAAGAAGCGACGACTACAGCGTCTTAGGCCTTGTGGCTGTTGACGTAGTCGATGGCAGCTTGAACGGTAGTGATCTTCTCGGCTTCTTCGTCAGGGATTTCGGTCTCGAATTCCTCTTCCAGAGCCATCACCAGCTCAACGGTGTCAAGCGAATCGGCACCCAGGTCATCGACGAAGGACTTCTCGTTGGTCACTTCCTCTTCCTTGACGCCCAGTTGCTCGGCGACGATTTTCTTGACGCGTTCTTCGATGGTGCTCATACCTAGTTTTCACTCCTAATGGACATATGTCAGGCAGCTGGCCGGTGACCAATTTTATAGAAAGACGTTCGCTTTTCAAGCGGAACGCACCTTCGCGTTAGTCACCCGACCCCCTGCCTGGAATCTGGTTGCAGCTTTATAACGGATTTTAGGCTCGGAGTATGACTCTTTTTTTAAGCAATCCGTCACATTGAGTTGCAGTATTACATGTACATCCCGCCGTTCACCGGCACAGTGGCGCCGGTGACATAGGCTGCGCCGTCAGATGCCAGGAAGGAAACCACCTTGGCGATCTCCTCGGCCTGGCCCAGGCGGCCCAGCGGAATCTGGGTCTGCAGGGCTTCGCGCTGCGCTTCTGGCAGCTCGCGGGTCATGTCGGTGTCGATGAAGCCCGGGGTCACCGAGTTGACGGTGATACCGCGCGAGCCCACTTCACGCGCCAGGGCGCGGCTGAAGCCTTCGAGGCCGGCCTTGGCGGCCGCGTAGTTGGCCTGGCCAGCGTTACCCATGGCACCAACGACCGAGCCGATGCTGATGATACGACCCCAACGCGCCTTGGTCATGCCACGCAGCACGCCCTTGGACAAACGGTAGAGGCTGTTCAGGTTGGTGTCGATCACGTCGAACCACTCGTCGTCCTTCATGCGCAGCATGAGGTTGTCGCGGGTGATGCCGGCGTTGTTGACCAGGATGGCCGGTGCGCCGAACTGCTCGCCAATGGCGCCCAGTACCGCTTCCACGGATTCGGCGCTGGTCACGTTCAGCTCCATGCCGGTGCCGGTGATGCCGTGTTCCTTCAGGGTGGCAGCGATGCGCTCGGCGCCGGAGGCCGAGGTGGCGGTGCCGATCACGGTCGCGCCCTGGCGGCCCAGCTCGAGGGCGATGGCCTGGCCGATACCACGGCTGGCGCCGGTAACCAGTGCAACTTTACCTTGCAGGCTCATGCAAGCTTCTCCAAATTCAGGCCAGCGCCGCGCGGGTGGCGGCGACAGCGTCAGGGGTATTGAGGTTGTAGGTGGTGACGCCGTCGGCGCAACGCTTGTTCAGGCCAGCCAGCACTTTGCCCGGGCCGCACTCGACCAGGTTGACCGCGCCGTTTGCGGCGAGGGTCTGCACGCATTCGACCCAGCGCACCGGCTGGTACAGCTGCGCCAGCAAGTCGTGCTTGAGCGCGTCGAGGTCGGCGGCGACGGCGGCGGTGACGTTCTGCACCACCGGGATCTGCGGGGCCTTCCATTCGATGGCGTTGACGTTCTCGGCGAAACGCTCGGCAGCCGGCTTCATCAGGGCACAGTGCGACGGCACGCTGACCGCCAGTGGCAGGGCGCGCTTGGCACCCGCCTCTTTGCACAGCTCCATGGCACGATCCACCGCAGCCTTGTTGCCAGCAATCACAACCTGGCCAGGCGAATTGAAGTTCACCGCGCTGACCACTTCATCTTCGGCCGCCTTGGCACAGATCTCGACCACCACGGCGTCATCCAGGCCGAGGATCGCGGCCATGGCGCCATGGCCGGCCGGGACGGCTTCCTGCATCAGCTGACCGCGACGCTCGACCAGGCGCACGGCATCTTTCAGCGACAGGCTGCCAGCGGCAACCAGGGCGCTGTATTCACCCAGGCTGTGACCGGAAACGAAAGCCGGCTTGGCGCCGCCCTCCTCCAGCCACAGGCGCCACAGCGCGATGGAAGCGGTGAGGATCGCAGGCTGAGTCTTGTCGGTTTGATTGAGTTGTTCTTCCGGGCCTTCCTGGACCAGCTTCCACAGGTCGTAACCCAGAGCGTCGGAGGCTTCCTTGAAGGTCTCAACGATCACCGGCTTTTCGGCGCCCAGTTCCTTGAGCATGCCCAGCGACTGGGAACCTTGACCGGGGAAGACGAATGCGAGGGATGCAGACATTGAACAAGCCCTTATGATCTTGTCGTCGAATGGGGTGCGCCGAGCCATGGGCTGGACGCAGAATCTGAAAACTTGGATGAATACGCAGACCAAGCGGTCACATTTAAGCACTTCATCGGCGAAATGCCTAAGGCAACAAATCTTCAAGGCGACCATGCAGGCGCTGCGGCAGGTTTTCCTGAATCTCGATCAAGGCCCGCTGGATCGCACTCTGGAACCCTTCCACACCCGCTGAGCCATGGCTTTTGATGACGATACCCTGAAGGCCAAGGAAACTCGCACCATTGTGCCGCGCCGGCGCCAGGTCGGCTTTCAGGCGCTTGAGCAAGGGCATGGCCATGGCCCCAGCCAACCTCGACAAGGCTCCCCCCTTGAACAGCCGCTCGATGCGAACCCCGATCATGGTCGCCAGGCCTTCGCTGGACTTGAGCAGGATGTTGCCGACAAAGCCGTCGCACACCACCACATCTGCCTCGCCACGATACAGCCCGTCACCTTCGACGAAACCGACGTAATTGAGGCCGCGGGCGCCCTGCAGCAACGTAGCCGCCAGCTTGACCTGCTGATTACCCTTGATGTCCTCGGTACCGATGTTCAGCAGCGCAACGCGCGGCCGATGAATACCCAGGGCCTGGGCAGCCACCGAACCCATTACGGCAAACTGATAGAGGTTTTCTGCACTGCAGTCGACGTTGGCGCCGAGGTCGAGCAACTGACAGTAACCCGCCTGGGTAGGAATCGCCGCGACCATGGCTGGCCGATCGATGCCGGGCAACGTCTTGAGCACGAAACGCGACAGCGCCATCAGCGCTCCCGTGTTGCCGGCACTCACGCAGGCCTGCGCCTTGCCGTCACGCACCAGTTCAAGGGCGATGCGCATCGACGAATCCGGCTTGCCCCGCAATGCCTGAGAGGGACGCTCGTCCATACCGATCACCTCGCTGGCGGCGACAATCTGCAGGCGCGCGCGATCCGCAGCCGCTAGGCCGCTGACAAGATCTTCAAGGAGGGAGGGTTGACCGACGAGGGTCAGGTGCAGCGAGGGAGTAGCCGAAAGGCAGGCGATACTAGCCTGGACAATGCTGCGGGGACCGAAGTCCCCGCCCATTGCGTCGATCGCGATGATCTGAGCGGACAAGGATTACTCGTCAGCGCCCTTGTCGATCACTTTGCGACCACGGTATACGCCTTCTGGCGAAACGTGGTGACGCAGGTGTACTTCACCGGTGGATTTCTCTACCGACAGCGCGTTTTCCGACAGGGCGTCGTGCGAACGGCGCATGTCACGGGCAGAGCGGGATTTTTTGTTCTGCTGAACAGCCATAATTGATTAACTCCTAAACGTTTGGGTCACGCTTTAACTGCGCCAAAACACTGAACGGGTTGGACCGCGATACCTCGTCCTTGCTCGAATCGGGCTCGTCTGCGCCCGCCGGCTGCTGGCATTCTTCCGGATGATGAGCAGGCACGATGGGCAAGGCGAGCAGAAGCTCCTCCTCGATCAAGGCCTGCAGATCCAAAGGATCTTCGCCCAGTTCCAGCACGTCATAGCCTTTCGGCAACGACTGGGTATTCGCACCCTCCTTCACCACAGCGTACGTACACTCGCTGTGGATCGGCAGGGTGACCAGCTCAAGACAACGCTGGCAAACCATTTTGACCTCGACGTCCAGCTCGGTGTGGATAACCACCACGTGCTGTTCATCTCGTTCAAAATCGAACTTCGCCTGCACCGTACCGACATTGTCGGAAAGCGGGTCGCAGAGTCTTTCCAAATCAGCGAGTTGCAGCGAACCGTTAAGGGTTACGCCACGATCGGCTAATTTGCGCGGGTCAACGTGAGGTGGAATCGGGTCATTCAACATAGGCGCAGCATTCTAGGGATGCCCCCCGCCTCTGTCAAAGGAAATTCGGCGGCATCTCGCATGTTAGAATCGGGTTCAACTGACCAGGAGTCTACCATGCTGCCTCTGTTGCTGGCTTCCAGCTCTGCCTACCGACGCGAACTGCTCGCGCGCCTGCGCCTGCCCTTCACCTGGGCAAGCCCCGATCTAGACGAGCGGCGCCTGGATGACGAGCCCGCCACGGCACTGGTGCGGCGCCTGGCCAGACAGAAGGCGGAAGCGCTTGCCGGCAGCCACCCCGGACACCTGATCATCGGCTCCGATCAGGTTGCCGTGCTGGGCGAACAGATCCTGGGCAAGCCACATAGCTTCGAGCGCGCCTGCGAACAGCTACTGGAAGCGAGCGGGCAGCACGTCACCTTCCTCACCGGGCTGGCACTGCTGAACAGCGCCACAGGGCAATGCCAGGTCGATTGCGTGCCATTTACCGTAACGATGCGGGAGCTGGACCGGGAGCGCGTGGAGCGCTATGTGACAGCGGAGCAGCCGCTGGATTGCGCAGGCAGCTTCAAGGCGGAGGGGTTGGGGGTGAGCTTGTTCCAGAGCACGCACGGGTGCGATGCCACCAGCCTGATCGGGCTGCCATTGATTCGACTGGTGGATATGCTGACCAAGGAAGGGGTGGTGATCCCCTGAGAGAATGCGTCGGCCCCATCGCCGGCAAGCCGGCTCCCACAGGCATTGTGGGAGCCGGCTTGCCGGCGATGGAGCCGAAACAGATCAGCGCAGAACAGGCCCCTGGAAGCCCATCCACATGGCCAGGTGCTCAGCCACACTGGCACCAATGCGCTTGGAGAAGCGATCGAACGGCGACTCCTGGACAGTGAAGTCCACCAGATCCTTCTCGCCGACGATTTCACGCGCCACGTAGCTGGCACTGCCCAAGCCATCCACGAGACCCAGCACCTTGGCCTGCTCGCCTGACCACACCAGGCCACTGAACAGCTCGGGATGATCCTTGTCCTTCAAGCGGTCGCCGCGACCCTGCTTGACCATGGCGATGAACTGCTGGTGCGTGGTATTCAGCACGCCCTGCCAGAACACCCGCTCTTCAGGCTTCTCTGGCGAGAATGGGTCGAGGAAAGCCTTGTGCTCGCCAGCGGTGTAGGTACGCCGCTCGACCCCCAGCTTCTCCATCGAACCGACGAAGCCGTAGCCGGCCGCCGTCACACCAATGGAGCCGACCAGGCTGGCCTTGTCGGCATAGATCTCGTCCGCCGCACTGGCAATGTAATAGGCGCCGGAAGCCCCCAGGTCAGCAATGACCGCATACAGCTTGATATCGGGATACTCTCCGCGCAGGCGACGAATCTCGTCATACACATAACCCGCCTGCACCGGACTGCCGCCCGGGCTGTTGATGCGCATCACCACCGCTTTGGTGCCGGAGTCCTTGAACGCCTCACGCAGGCTCTTGACGATGTTGTCGGCGCTGGCCGCCTCCTGATCGGCGATTACCCCGCGCACTTCCACCAACGCCGTATGACTGCCGCTGCGCGACGCAGCCTTGTCCACATCCATGAATGGCAGGAACAGAGCCAGCAGGCCGAACAGATAGACGAAGGTCAGCAGCTTGAAGAAAATCCCCCAGCGCCGCGCACGACGCTGCTCCTGAACCCCCGCCAGCAGGGTCTTTTCCAACAGTTTCCAGCTTTTGCGCTCTTCGCGCTCCTCAGGCTCGGACTCAGGTGCTTTCCACTCGTCAGTCATGCTCACCTACCTTGGAATTGGAATTGCTTGGAACCCGCCAGCCACTCGCGCAGCTGGGAGAAATGATCGATACACACTTGCGGGCCGAACTCTGCCAGCGCCTGCAGCGACATGGCACCATAGCCGACTGCCGCAGAATGCATGCCAGCATTGCTGGCCATCTGCAGGTCGAACGCCGAATCTCCGACCATCAGCGCGCGGCCGGGTTCGACACCACAGTGATCGAGAATCTCTTCGAGCATCAACGGATGTGGTTTGCCTCGCGTCTCGTCGGCAGCGCGGGTGATGTCGAAAAACTGCTCCCAGCCGTTGGCCTTGAGAACCCGATCGAGGCCGCGACGCGCCTTGCCGGTTGCCACCGCCAGACGATACCCCTCGGCACGAAAGCCATCCAGCGACTCGACCACCCCTTCGAACAACGGCGAAGGCTGCTGATCGAGCGCCATGTAGATATCGGCGTAGTGCTGACGGAAAGCTTCCACCTGCACCGGCTCGAGGTGCGGATAGAGCGTCGAAATGGCCTCACCGAGCGCCAGCCCGATGATGCCCTTGATCGCCGACTCATCGCTCTGCGCCTCACCGGCACGCTCGGCTGCGGCATTCATGGCCTCGACGATACGACCGATCGAGTCGGCCAGGGTGCCATCCCAATCGAAGATCAGCAGTTCATACGCTTTTCTCATAGATCACGACGCACTCAGACGCTCCACCGTTTTCGCCCACACCTCGTCCACCGGCGCCTCCAGCTTGAGTTCACCACCATCGGGCAGCGGCACGGTCAGGGCGTAGGCATGCAGGAACAGGCGCTTGCCGCCCAGCTCGCGGATCTCGCGACTGAAATCTTCGTCACCATACTTGCTGTCACCGGCAATCATGTGCCCGGCATGCAGGGTATGCACGCGGATCTGGTGGGTACGCCCGGTGATCGGCCGCGCCTCGACGATGGTGGCGAACTCGCCGAAGCGGCGCAGCACACGGAACAGGGTCAATGCTTCCTTGCCTTCGTCATTCACCTCGACCATGCGCTCGCCAGAGCGCAGATTGCTCTTGAGCAACGGCGCGTTGACCTGCTTCTTCGAAGTCGGCCAGTGGCCGCGCACCAGCGCCATGTAGCGCTTGTCGACACCATCACCGCGCAAGGCGGCATGCAGGTGACGCAGCATGCTGCGCTTCTTGGCGATCATCAGCAGGCCCGAGGTGTCGCGATCCAGGCGATGCACCAGCTCCAGCTCCTTGGCGTCCGGGCGCAGCTGGCGCAGCGCCTCGATCACCCCGAAGCTCAGGCCGCTACCGCCATGCACGGCGATGCCGGCTGGCTTGTTCATCACGATCAGCGCCTTGTCTTCGTAGACGATGGCCGCCTCCAGGCGCTGCAGCAGCCCCGGGGCGACCGGTGCCGGCTCGTCACGCTCAGGCAGGCGGACCGGCGGCACGCGCACGATGTCACCGGCCTGGAGCTTGTACTCTGGCTTGACGCGGCCCTTGTTGACCCTCACCTCGCCTTTGCGCAGGATGCGGTACACCAGCGTCTTGGGCACGCCCTTGAGCGCCGTGATGAGGAAATTGTCGATGCGTTGGCCGGCAAGCTCCGGCGCGACTTCGATCAGCTTTACGCCGGAAGTCGGAGGGGTATTGGTCGTCATTGCGGGATCATAACAATTTTTTATGGAATTGAAGCACTTAATCATTACTGCTATAGTCGCGAACGCCGCCAAAAGCGGCAGGCCAGCGGCACCAGGCCCTTAGCCGGTCCCTGACCAACGCAATTCTGCAGGACGCGAGGCCGTCCTACGGGGTTTTCGCCAGTTTACCGAATTGCCTGGAATCGCCACCAGCGCCGTGTAGAGAAGACCGAAAAAAAACGACAAGCGCCGTGTTTCACCTGCTTACCCGCTTCTTTTCGCCGCACCTCTGCCCGCCCGTCGCTTCCACGCAACGCCCGGCGAATGCTTCGGAAATACCTGCCTTGGACATGAATGGCGTCAGCCCAGAAACTGCGCTGGCGAAAAATGCAACCCGTTGCGGATTCAGCGCGCGGCAGCACCCGAATTATCAGGGATACGTGCAGGGTGGAGATGCACAGCCCTCGGACCGTGTAGCACCGCGTCCGGCCACCGGCCCACTGAATGGCCGGCGAGCGGATAAGGTCCTGAACAGATGCCTCCGGGCGTCCACGGCTGACGGTTGATTCCTCCTCCTGACTGAGTGCACGAGGCCTGCTGGGTTGATTCGGATATCGATTCGGATATCTCTGCAGAAACCGCAGGGGCCTCTTGGCACCGCAGCAAACAGGACGCGTCGTCGCGACAACGGCAGGCTGGGTTACCGGCTGGTGCCGAACGTTGCTCGACACGGGGGTGGCCCGGCCACCCTTTGCGCACCTTGGCACCGACCATGAGAAGTCGTGTGTGCCGAACGCCGTTTCCGGCAGCCCGGAAACCGACGGTACAACATGAAAAGAATGCTGATTAACGCAACTCAACCCGAAGAGTTGCGTGTAGCCCTGGTGGACGGCCAACGTCTCTACGACCTGGACATCGAGTCCGGCGCGCGCGAGCAGAAAAAGGCCAACATCTACAAAGGCAAGATCACCCGGATCGAGCCCAGCCTCGAAGCGGCCTTCGTCGACTTCGGCTCCGAACGTCACGGCTTCCTGCCGCTGAAGGAAATCTCCCGCGAGTACTTCAAGAAAGCCCCTGAAGGCCGCGTCAACATCAAGGAAGTCCTGAGCGAAGGCCAGGAAGTCATCGTTCAGGTCGAGAAGGAAGAGCGCGGCAACAAAGGCGCCGCCCTCACCACCTTCATCAGCCTGGCAGGCCGCTACCTGGTGCTGATGCCGAACAACCCGCGTGCCGGCGGTATCTCCCGTCGCATCGAAGGCGAAGAGCGCAACGAGCTGCGCGAAGCCTTGAACGGCCTGACCGTACCGGGCGACATGGGCCTGATCGTGCGCACCGCAGGCCTGGGCCGCAGCAGCGAAGAAATGCAGTGGGACCTCGACTACCTGCTGCAGCTGTGGACTGCCATCAAGGAAGCCTCGCTGGACCGTGCCGCGCCGTTC
This sequence comes from Pseudomonas sp. GM84, assembly GCF_000282535.1. Lineage (GTDB taxonomy): Bacteria > Pseudomonadota > Gammaproteobacteria > Pseudomonadales > Pseudomonadaceae > Aquipseudomonas. The sequence continues at coordinate 17,110 of NZ_AKJC01000205.1, forward strand.
CTGATCTACCAGGAAAGCAACGTCATCATCCGCGCCATCCGCGACTACCTGCGCCAGGACATCGGCGAAGTACTGATCGACAGCATCGATGCCCAGGAAGAAGCCCTGACCTTCATCCGCCAGGTGATGCCGCAGTACGCCAGCAAGGTCAAGCTGTACGAAGACAGCGTGCCGCTGTTCAACCGCTTCCAGATCGAAAGCCAGATCGAGACCGCCTTCCAGCGCGTGGTCGACCTGCCGTCCGGCGGCTCGATCGTGATCGACCCGACCGAGGCCCTGGTCTCCATCGACATCAACTCGGCGCGCGCCACCAAGGGCAGCGACATCGAGGAAACCGCCCTGCAGACCAACCTGGAAGCGGCTGAGGAAATCGCCCGCCAGTTGCGCCTGCGTGACATCGGCGGCCTGATCGTCATCGACTTCATCGACATGACCCCGGCGAAGAACCAGCGCGCCGTGGAAGAACGTGTGCGCGAATGCCTGGAGGCCGACCGTGCCCGTGTGCAGGTTGGCCGCATCTCGCGCTTCGGCCTGCTGGAAATGTCCCGTCAGCGCCTGCGCCCGTCGCTTGGCGAAAGCAGCGGCATCGTTTGCCCACGCTGCTCCGGCACCGGCATCATCCGCGACGTCGAATCGCTGTCCCTGGCCATCCTGCGCCTGATCGAGGAAGAAGCCCTGAAGGACCGCACCGCCGAGGTGCGCGCCCAGGTGCCGATCCCGGTAGCTGCCTTCCTGCTCAACGAGAAACGCAACTCGATCACCAAGATCGAACTGCGCACCCGTGCACGCATCATCATTCTGCCGAACGATCACCTGGAAACCCCGCACTTCGAAGTCCAGCGCCTGCGCGACGACAACCCGGAAGTGCTGAGCAACCAGTCCAGCTACGAGATCGCTGCCAGCGAAACCGAAGAAGCGCCGGTACCGACCGCCACTCGCACCCTGGTACGCCAGGAAGCCGCGGTGAAGACGGCTCCAGCTCGCGCCAATGCACCCGTACCAACCGCCGAAGAGCCTCAGCCTGCCGCGCCGGTAGTCCCTGCCCCGAGCGTGCCGGAGCCGAGCCTGTTCAAAGGTCTGGTCAAGTCCCTGGTGAGCCTGTTCGCCGGCAAGGACGAGCCTGTCGCCGCCCCGGCCGTGGCCGCCGAGAAGCCTGCCACCGATCGCACGCCGCGCAACGAAGAGCGTCGCAACGGTCGCCAGCAGAGCCGCAACCGCAACGGCCGTCGTGACGAAGAGCGCAAGCCGCGCGAAGAGCGTGCCGAGCGCGCCCCGCGCGAAGAGCGCCAGCCTCGCGAAGAACGTGCGCCACGTGAAGAGCGTGCTCCGCGCGAAGAACGTGCGCCACGTGAAGAGCGTGCCCCGCGCGAAGAGCGTGCTCCACGCCAGCCACGCGAAGACCGCCGCGGCAACCGCGAAGAGCGCCCGGTACGCGAACTGCGTGAACCACTGGACGCTGCACCGGCCGCTCGCGAAGAGCGTCAGCCGCGTGAAGAGCGAGCCCCGCGTGAAGAACGTGTAGCCCGCGAAGAGCGCGCCCCACGTGAAGAACGTGCACCTCGCGAAGAACGTGCACCACGTGAAGAGCGTGCACCTCGCGAAGAACGCGAACCACGTGAAGAACGTGCACCTCGCGAAGAACGCGCTCCACGCGAAGAGCGTGCGCCTCGCGAAGAACGCGCCCCACGTGAAGAGCGTGCTCCACGCGAAGAACGTCAACCGCGCCCGCCGCGCGCAGCCGAACAGGCTGACGAGCTTGCCGAAGAGCAACTGCCGAACGAAGAGCTGCTGCAGGATGAGCAGGAAGGCGCCGATGGCGAGCGTCCACGTCGCCGCTCCCGCGGTCAGCGTCGTCGCAGCAACCGTCGTGAACGCCAGCGCAATGCCAATGGCGAACTGATCGAGGGCAGCGAAGACGAAGGTAGCGAAGAGCAGCCGCAACAGCACCAGGCCACCGAGCTGGGTGCCGAACTGGCTGCCGGCCTGGCCGTCACCGCCGCTGTCGCCAGCAGCAACATCAGCGCCGATGCCGAGGCTGAAGCCAACCAGCAGGCCGAACGCGCCAGCGCCGAAACCGCTGTGACCGACAATAGCGAAGTCGCTCAGCCGGCCGAGCAGGTCGAAGTCGCTGCTCAGGTCGAGGAAGCCGCGATCGCGCCAGTGGTCGAGCAACCTGCCTTTGAACCGGCTGTCGTGGTCGAAGCCAGTGCCGAGCCAGTGGTCGAAGTCGCACAACAGCCAGTAGTCGAAGCCGAAGCTGCACCTGCCGCCAAGCCGGTTGTAGTCGCCGAAGCGCCTGTCGAAGCCCCTGCCGTAGAGGCCGGTGAAGTCGAGAAGGCCCCGGTTGCATTCGAAGCCGCGCCTGCCGCCCTGCCTGCGCCGGTCTTCGAAGCCCAACCAGAGGTGGCAATCGAGCCAGCCCCGGTCGCTGCCGAAGTGGCGCCCGTGGTTGCAGAGGCTGCCCCGGAAGAAGCTCCGGCAGTGGTCGAAGCCGCTACCGTCATGCTGCCAAACGGCCGCGCACCGAACGACCCTCGTGAAGTGCGTCGCCGCAAGCGTGAAGCCGAAGCGGCCGCCAAGGCTGCTCAGGAAGTCGCTGCTGAGCCCGCGTTGGAAACCGCCGATGAGCACAAACCTCATCACGGTTGATAGCAACGGCTGAAAGAAAAAGCCCCGCCAGTGCGAACTGGCGGGGCTTTTTCTTGGCTGGCTGTTTTGTGCTGACTGGGGTGGCCTCATCGCTGGCAAGCCAGCTCCCCCATGTACAGAGGCTTGCTTGAGAGCAGTGCAATAACCTGTGGGGGCTGGCTTGCCAGCAATGAGGCCAGTGCAGTAGCTGTGGGAGCCGGCTTGCCGGCGATGAGGCCGGCGCAGGCCCGCCAATCAGTAGAGGTTAGGCTCCATCTCCAGCTCAACCCCAAACCGCTCCAGGATATCCGCCTGGATACGCCGCGCCAGGTCATGCATCTGCCCACCACTCGCCTGGCCATAATTGACCAGCACCAACGACTGCAGCCGATGCACGCCGGCATCGCCCTCGCGATAGCCCTTCCACCCCGCCCCTTCGATCAACCAGCCCGCGGCCAGCTTCACCTGCCCATCGGCCTGGGGATAGGCCACCACACCTGGATACTGAGCGCGAATACGATCCACAAGCTCAACTGTCACCACCGGGTTCTTGAAGAAGCTCCCCGCATTACCCAGCTCGGCCGGATCAGGCAATTTCTCGCGACGAATGCTGCAGATGGCATCACTGATCGCCTGCGCAGTCGGCTGCTCGACACCCTGCTCCAGCAAACGCTGACGCACCGGGCCGTAATCCAGGTGCGCCTGCAGGACACGACTCAAGGCAAAACGCACCCGCAGGATCAACCAACGGCCAGGGTTGTGCTTGAACAGGCTGTCGCGGTAACCGAAGGCGCATGCGTCCAGGCCAAAGTCGCGCAGCTCCCCGGTCTCCCGGTCAAGCGCGGTCAGCCCGACGAATACATCCTTGATTTCCACACCATAGGCACCGACGTTCTGCATCGGTGCGGCGCCCACTGTCCCAGGAATCAGGCTCAGGTTTTCAAGGCCACTGAACCCTTGGCTCAGCGTCCACTGCACGAAGGGGTGCCAGGCTTCGCCGGCCTCGGCCTCGACCACCACCCGCTCACCGTCATCGCTCAGCACACGACGCCCCTGGCTGGCCATATGCAGCACCAGCGCGTCGACATCACGGGTCAGCAGCAGGTTGCTGCCACCACCGATCACCAGCACCGGCACAGCCAACTGGCGCGCCAGTACCAACGCTTCACGCACTTCGTCGTCATTGTGTGCCTGGGTGAAATACCGGGCGCTCACATCGATGCCGAAGGTGTTGTAGGGCTTGAGCGATACCTGCCGTTGCCATCCCACAGTCATAACCGCCCCTTGATTTCCACTACCAGCTCACGACAGGCGGCCTCGATCAGGTCCAGCACTTGCTCGAAACCGTCGGCACCACCGTAGTAAGGGTCCGGTACTTCGTCGAGGGCGGCGCCATAGCGGCGCAGGAACAGGTCGAGCTCACCCTTGGCAGTGTGCGGGCGCAGGGTGCGCAGGTGGCCCAGGTTGCTTTCATCCATGGCCAGGATCAGGTCGTACTCGGCAAAATGCGCCGCCTTGACCTGCTGCGCACGCTGTGCCGAAAGGTCGTAACCCCGTGCCAGCGCGGCCTTGCAGGTGCGGCTGTCGGGCGCCTTGCCGACATGCCAGTCGCCAGTGCCGGCAGAGGCCACGTGCACCCGCTCGGCCAACCCCGCGACTTGCAGTTGATGGCGCAGCACACCTTCGGCAGTGGGCGAACGGCAGATATTGCCCAGGCACACGAACAGAACGCGCATCAGGCCTCCAGCAAGCGCCGAACGCGCTCCAGGTCTTCCGGGGTATCCACGCCCACGGCTGGCGCCTCGATGGCGTCTTCCACATGGATACGCACCCCATGCCACAGGGCACGCAGCTGCTCCAGCGCTTCGGTTTGCTCGAGCCAGCACGGGCCCCAGCTGACGAAGTCCTGAAGGAAGCCGACACGGTAGGCGTACATGCCGATGTGGCGACGATACGGCACGCCCTCCGGCAGCTGGCTACGGTCCTTGGCGAATGCATCGCGCGCCCAAGGCAACGGCGCGCGGCTGAAACTCAAGGCCAGGCCCTGCTTGTCGCTGATCACCTTGACCGCGTTGGGGTTGAACACGGTTTCCGGCTCATGGATCGGCTCGGCCAGGGTAGCGATACCTGCCTCCGGATGAGCGGCCAGGTTGGCGGCCACCTGGTCGATGATCACCGGCGGAATCAGCGGCTCGTCACCCTGCACGTTGACCACGATGGCATCGGCGGGCAGCCCCAGGTGCGCGGCCACTTCGGCGAGGCGATCAGTACCCGACTCATGGTCGGCGCGGGTCATCAGCACTTCGCCGCCAAACGCCTGGCACGCCTCGACAATGCTGGCGTCGTCGGTGGCAATGACCACGCGACTGGCGCCACTCTTGCGGGCCTGCTCCCAGACGTGCTGGACCATCGGCTTGCCAGCGATCAACTGCAACGGTTTGCCCGGCAGGCGCGTGGAGCGCAGCCGAGCAGGAATCACCACGGTGAAGTCGACACTCATTTGTCCAGGCGCTCGTCGTCGGTCAGGGTACGTGCCTCGCTTTCCAGCATCACCGGGATGCCGTCGCGAATCGGGTAGGCCAGGCCTGCGCCCTTGCTGATCAGCTCGGTCTTGTCGGCGCTGAGCTTGAGCGGGCCCTTGGTGATCGGGCAGGCCAGGATGTCGAGCAGTTTGGTGTCCATGGAAAGCTTCCTTGAGGCCAGGTGGCCGGAAAATGAAAACAGGCTCAGGGCTTGCGCTGCGCCAGCAGGCGTTGCAGCTGGCTGTCGAACCAGGCGACGAAGGCCGGCGTGGGCTGCGCCTCGACGGCCAGGTACCACCAGTCATCGGCGGCGAAGACCCGGCATTTCACCGCATCCTTCTCGGTCATGACCAACGGCAGCGGCGGACTGAACGCCAGGCGCTCGGCGCTGAACTCGGCGTGGTCGGCGAAGGGGTGCGGCACCGGCTGCCAGTTTAGCCCCAGCAGGGTGTTGAAGAAACGTTGTGGGTTGCCGATGCCGGCGACCGCGTGCAGGCGCTGGCCTGCCGGGAACAAGTCGAGCGTGCGCCGCTCGCCGCTGCGCAGGTTGACCAGGGCGCTGGGCTGCAGGCTGAACGCGAAGCCATCGCAGCGATCGGCGTCGGCGCCATTGAACAGCACCGCATCGGCTTCCTGCAGGCGCTCGGCCGGCTCACGCAACGGCCCGGCCGGCAGGCAGCGGCCATTGCCCAGACCACGGGCAGCATCGATCAGTACCAGCTCCAGGTCACGCGCCAGGCGGTAGTGCTGCATGCCATCGTCACAAAGGATCACGTCCAGCGGCTCGCTGGCCAACAGCGCCTGAACGGCGCGGGCGCGATCAGGGTCGATCATCAGCGGCACGCCCGTGCGCTGGACGATCAGCAGCGGTTCGTCCCCCGCCTGTTCGGCAGGCTGCTGCGCCTCGACGCGCCACGGCAATTGGGGTGGCTTGGCGCCATAACCACGGCTGACCACGCCGACCTTCAACCCCTGGCGACGGCAATGCTCGATCAGCCAGAGGATCATCGGCGTCTTGCCGGTGCCGCCAATGGTGATGTTGCCCACCACGATGACCGGCACCGGGGCGCGATAGCTGGGGCTTTCACCACTGAGAAAGCGCGCACGCTTGCGCGTGACCACGCGGCGGTACAAGACCTCGAGGGGGCGCAGCAGGGCCAGGGCTGGATGCCCGGCATACCAGGCAGCCAGCAGACGGTCGGCGAACGCCATCAAGGTGTCCCCTGGGCCGCCTCGACGGTGGTCATGCGCAGGTGGCTGAAACCGAGCTTGCCGGCGGCATCCATCGCGGTGATCACGGCCTGGTGCGGGGTCTTGCCGTCGGCGCTGATCGCCAGGGGCAGTTTGTTGTCGCCACCGGACTCACGCTCGATGGCTTCGGTCAGGGTGGCCAGGTCGCTCTTGGGCAGCAGGTGATTGTTCACCGAATACACGCCCTCGGCACTGATGGTGACCTCCACCAGCTTGTCCTGGTCCGCTGGCGGCTGCTCGGCGCTGGCGGCCTCGGGCAGTTCGACGCGCAACTGGGTCTCGCGGGTAAAGGTGGTGGTGACCACGAAGAACAGCAGCAGGACGAAGACCACGTCGATCAGCGACGCCAGGTTGATGTCGACGTTCTCCCGCTGGCGATTGCGCCGAAACTTCACGCCTTGCCTCCGGCCACTTCGACTTCGCGGTCGCCCTGGATAACTTCCACCAGCTTGATCGCCTCCTGCTCCATGCCCACCACCAGCTCATCGATGCGGCGCAGCAGGAAACGGTGGAAGAACACGGCAGGGATACCGATCATCAGGCCGGCCGCAGTGGTAACCAGGGCCTTGGAGATACCGCCCGCCAGCACGGCGGCATTGGCGGTCATCTGCGAACCCATGAAGGCGCTGAAGATGTCGATCATGCCCAGCACGGTGCCCAGCAGGCCCAGCAGCGGGGCCATGGCGGCAATGGTGCCGAGCGTGCTGATATAGCGCTCGAGCTCGTGAATGACCCGCGAGGCAGCTTCTTCGATGCACTCTTTCATGATCTCGCGACCATGGCGCGAGTTGGCAAGGCCCGCAGCGAGAATCTCGCCCAGCGGCGAGTCGGCGCGCAGGGCCTTGAGCTTGTCACTGGTGAGCTGCTTGTCCTTGATCCACATCCACACCTGGCCCAGCAGGTGCGGCGGGGTGACGCGGCTGGCGCGCAGGGTCCACAGGCGCTCGACGACGATAGCCATGGCAACGATGGAGCTCAGAATGATCGGCAGCATCATCCAACCACCGGACTTGACCAATTCCCACACAGTAAACGCCCCTTCGGAAAAAGGCCGCCACTCTACCATACGCACGCTGGGGGCTCATCTGCCGAAGGTCAGGGAATTGGCGCCCGCTCACGCCAGAAACGTCGCTGGCCACGCACGCCCTCGACCGCGCCCTGGCTACCCAGCAGCAAACGCAACGCCCCCTCCACCGCCGTATCATGAATCGCCAGCCCATGGCGCCGATAGCGCGCCATCACCTGCTCATGGGGGTGCCCAAAGCCGTTGTTACGCCCCCGTGAAATCAGCACCCCGCGCGGCGCAGTGGCGCGCATGAAGGCCTCGGTCGACGAACTGCGACTGCCATGGTGCGGCGCCTGCAACCAATCGATGCCGGGTGCCCCGTGCTCGGCCAGCCAGGCCCGCTCGGCGCCGGCTTCCATGTCACCGGCCAGCAGCAAGCGTTCGCCCCGCGCCTCGACCAACAATACGCAGGAGCGATCATTACTGCCCTGCCCTTCAGCCCAGTGCCACAGCGAAAAACGCACGCCGTCCCACTCCCAGCCGTCATTACTGACACACGGCTGCGCCGACAACGGCGTGGCAAGCGCCTGCGCTTCGCCACTGAGCACCCGCGCTACCGGCAACCCGCGGGCTACGGACAACGCGCCACCTGCATGGTCGCTGTGGGCATGGCTGATCAACATCAGGTCCAGGTGCCGCACGCCCAGCTTGTGCAAGGTAGGCAATACCACCCGCTCGCCAAGATCCGTATCACCCCGCGCCGGGCCCGCGTCATAAAGCAGGGTGTGGTGTCGCGTGCGCAGCAGCACCGCCAGCCCTTGGCCAACATCAAGCTGCCACACCTCCACCAGGCCGTGCGGCACGGGCTCCCTGGGCACCCACAGGGCCAGCAGCATCACCCCGCCCAGGCCACGCAGCGGTACACCGCGCGGCAGCAGCACCAACAGCGCCCCCAGGCATACCAGCAGCCAGGCCCAAAGCGGCAAGGCCGGCGGCATCCAGGCCGGGCGCCAGCCCGCCACTGCCGCCAGCACCCGCAGCAAGCCATCGAGCAGGCCGCCAGCCAACCACAGCAATGCCTCGCCAACACCCGCCAACGGCAGCAACAAGGTGCCGAGCAACGCCAGCGGCAATACCGCCAGGCTGATCCAGGGCACGGCCACCAGGTTCGCCAGCGGCGCGCTCAGGCTGACCGGCAGCCCCGTGGCCAGCAAAACCGGCAGCAAACCCACTGCAATGACCCACTGGGCGCGGGTCCACGCCTGCCAGGGACGCCAGCCGCCAAGGCGAGCACTGAAGCAGTAGACAAGCGTCGCCACTGCCGCGAACGATAACCAGAAACCCGGCAGCAAGGCGGCCAGAGGCTCGGCGACCAGCACCAGGTTCAGCGCCACCAACAAGGGAAAGAACGCCCCAAGCTGGCGAAAGCGCAGGCGCCAGAGCAGCACCACCGCCAACATCAGGCAAGCGCGCTGCACCGGCACCCCGGCGCCGGCCAACCAGCCGTAGGCCAGGGCCCCCGCCAGTGCCAAGCCGCACGCCCAGGGCAGCCAGGGCAACTGCCGAGGCCACAGGCCCCAACGCGCCAGGCCAGCCACCAGTGCGTAGAGCAAACCGGCCACCAGGCCGATGTGTTGGCCCGAGATCACCAGCAGGTGCACCGTGCCCGTGGCCTGCAGCACTTGCCAATCACTGCGCGCCAATCCGCCACCATCCCCAAGCACCAGCGCCACCAACGCCGCTTCCCGACCCATGGCATCGATAGCCAGCAGGCGCTCGCGTAACGCATCGCGCCAACCTGGCCCCTGGGCATCCAACGCGTGGCCCGCCTTGACCGTACCGGTCGCGCCCACCCGTCGCGCCAGCAATTGCGCTTCCCTGTCAGCCCCATGGGGATTCAGCAACCCAGCGGGCCGCTGCAAGGTCACCGCCAGGCGCCAACGCTCGCCTGCCCGCAGCGGCGGGCCCTCGAACCAGCTCAATTGCAGGCGCGAGGGCAGTTCGGCGCGGCGTGAACGGGGTTGCTCCAGCACAAAGCGCACGCCCTGCCCGGTTTGGCTCGGCAGCCCGACCACCTTGCCTTCCAGCCACAGCGTGCGGCCATCGAGCTGTGGCGCCAGGCGGTCGTCCAGCGCCTGCTGCGCCGACCAACAGGCCCAACACAATCCAAGCAGAAAGCAACCCACCGGCCAGCCCCGCGAGCACAGGCAAAGCAGCCCGCCGCAGAGCAACAGCCATAGCCACCCGACCGACGGCAATGCAGGAAGAAGACCCAGGCACAACAGCCCGAGCGCCAGCGCAAGCATCCCTGTGCGCATGAGGTAGAGCTCCAGAAGCAAAATCGCTTACTGAGGCTTAGCTGAAATGCCGACCTGGCTCGCTCAACAATTGTCACAAACTCTGAACGAGCCTGAGATGGAATCAAGGCATACTGCCCCGATCAACGCGCCAGGAGCCTACATGCCGCGCCGACTTTTCAAACGGTACATGCCGGATCCAACCAGCATTCGGGAACACAAGTCCCTACGCTTTTTCGGCAAGCTGCTGCATGACCCGAACCTCTGGCACCTGAACCGCCACTCGGTGGCGCGGGCCATGGGCGTGGGCCTGTTCGCGGCGTTGATCCCGATCCCCATGCAGATGCTGCTGGCGGCGGCGCTGGCCATCCCGGTACGCGGCAACTTGCCGATCGCGGTCAGCCTGGTCTGGCTGACCAACCCGCTGACCATGCCGCCGGTATTCTTCGTCACCTACATGACCGGTGCCTGGCTGATGCAGGTCCCGCCGCGCACGTTGCCCGACGAACTGACCTTCGAATGGATCACCGACCAGCTGGCCACGCTGTGGCAGCCATTCCTGCTGGGTTCGGTGGTATGCGGGGTGGTGCTGGGCATCGTGGCCTACTTCACCACCATGCTGTACTGGCGCTGGTGGGTTGGCCGGCAGTGGCGCCGGCGCAAGCAAAAGGCCTCAGGCGCGCATGCCGCGGCCGCTGACCAGCAGGCGAACGCACAGCACATAGAGCACCGCGGTGGCCACCAGCATGAAGGTGATCGCCGTCCCAATACTGATATCCGACACCCCTAGGATGCCGTAGCGGAACGAGTTGACCATGTGCAAAACCGGGTTGGCCAGCGACACGGTCTGCCAGAACGGCGGCAGCAGGTTGATCGAGTAGAACACCCCGCCCAGGTAGGTCAGTGGGGTCAGCACGAATGTCGGGATGATCGAGATATCGTCGAAGTTGCGCGCGAACACCGCGTTGACGAAGCCCAGCAGCGAGAAGATGGTGGCGGTCAGCAGCACCACGACCACGGTCACGCCCAGGTGATGTACCTGCAAATGGGTGAAGAACATCGACAGGATGGTCACGATCACGCCAACCGCCAGGCCGCGCAGCACGCCGCCCATGACGTAGCCCACGAGGATGATGTGCGGCGAAACCGGAGACACCATCAGCTCCTCGATCGAACGCTGGAACTTGCTGCCGAAGAAGCTCGAGACCACGTTGCCGTACGAGTTGGTGATGACCGACATCATGATCAGGCCCGGCACGATGTATTCCATGTAGGTGAAGCCACCCATGTCACCAATCTGCCGGCCAATCAGGTTACCGAAGATGACGAAGTACAGGACCATGGTGATCGCCGGCGGCAGCAAGGTCTGCGGCCAGATGCGCAGGAAGCGCCGCACTTCGCGGTAGACGATGGTATTCAAGGCGACCCAGTTGGTGCGCAGCTCCACACTCATACGGCCACCTTCGACAGGTTTTTTTCCACCAGGGACACGAACAGCTCCTCGAGTCGGTTGGTCTTGTTGCGCAGGCTCTGCACTTCGATGTTCTGCAGCGCCAGCTGGCCGAACAGCGCGGTGATGCCGATATCTTTCTCCACCTGCACTTCCAGGGTGTGCGGCGTCAGCAGGCGGCACGGGTAGCCCTGAAGGATCGGTGCCTGGGCCAGGTCCTGCTTGAGGTCAAGCACGAAGGTCTCGACATGCAGCTTGCCCAGCAGCTTGCGCATGCTGGTGTTCTCGACGATGGTGCCGTGGTCGATGATGCCGATGTTGCGGCACAGCTGCTCAGCCTCTTCCAGGTAGTGGGTGGTGAGGATGATGGTGATGCCCTTCTGGTTGAGCTCGGTGAGGAAGCTCCACATCGAACGGCGCAACTCGATGTCGACCCCGGCGGTCGGCTCGTCAAGGATCAGCAGGCGCGGCTCATGGATCAGCGCACGGGCGATCATCAGCCGGCGCTTCATGCCACCGGACAGCGACCGAGACTGCACGTCACGTTTGTCCCACAGGCCGAGCTGGGTCAGGTACTGCTCGGCACGTTCCTTGGCCAGCTTGGGCGGAATGCCGTAGTAACCGGCCTGGGTCACGACGATGTCGAAGGTTTTCTCGAACTGGTTGAAGTTGAACTCCTGTGGCACCACGCCAAGGCAGCGCTTGAGCGCAGAAGGCTCGCGGTCCAGGTCATGGCCGAACACGTTCACCGTGCCGCTGGTCTTGTTGACCAGGGTCGAGAGGATGCCGATGGTGGTGGACTTGCCGGCGCCATTGGGACCGAGCAAGGCGAAGAAGTCACCTTCGGCGACATCCAGGTCGATGCCCTTGAGGGCCTGGAAGCCGTTGCCGTAGGTCTTGGTCAGCTGTCGGATGGACAGGGCGGAACTCATAGCGGGTCACGTACCGAATAAAGAATGGTTCAGGACACGCCAGGCGAAATCACTGGCGCAGTGAGTGCGGCCATGGTGCAAGGCCAGACCGCACAAGTACAGTCACATCTATTGATAATGACTATCGAAGCAGGGTCAGGTCAGCGCGGTCATCACCGCAGCCTGGTAGGCCGGGCGCTGCTTCAGGCGTTCGTACCAGGCTTCCAGATGGTGCATGGCCGGGCGCTCGATGGGCATTTCGAACCAGGCATAGACGAAGCTACCCAGTGGGATGTCGCCCATGCCGATCTGGTCACCGGAAAGATAGGGCTGGTGCGCCAGGGTGGCGTCGGCGATGGACAGCAATGCGGCGCACTGCTTGTGCGCGGCGTTGATCGCTACCCAGTCGCGCTGCGCCTCTGGCGTGCGCAACAGGCCCCAGAACAGCGGACGGAACGGCGTGGCGAAGGACGAGGTGGTCCAGTCCATCCATTTGTCGGCCAGGGCGCGCTGACGCGGGTCGTCGAGGTACCAGCCCTGCTCTGCGCCGTATTCGGCACACAGGTAGCGGACGATGGTGTTGGATTCCCACAGCACCAGGTCGCCGTCTTCGAGCATGGGCACCAGGCCATTGGGGTTGAGGGCGCGGTAATGCGGCTCGTTGACCACGCCGAAGGCGCCGCCGGCGTCGATGGATTCGAAATCCAGGCCCAACTCGTGGGCGATCCACAGCGCCTTGCGCACATTGCTCGAATTCTTGCGGCCCCAGATCTTCAGCATGGCAATGTCCTTATGAATGCAGAGGGGTGAGTCTACTCCAGACCTGTTCCGCCTGTACCGGCCTCTTCGCGGGACAAGCCCGCTCCCACAGGTACTGTGGACCTCCTGTGGGAGCGGGCTTGT
>NZ_AKJC01000206.1 GCF_000282535.1 Pseudomonas sp. GM84
CGGCGTTTTAGCCGATGGCGAACAGATCTCGGTGGGCATCGTAGAGGAAGCTGAAGTCCATGCTGGCCAAGGCCGTGATGCGCTGTGCCAGGGCTTCGGCCTGGGCGATGCGCTGGCGGGCGAGCGCTCGGGCGTTGTTCACGGCCAGGCGTTCGGCGGCCGGCCACTGGTCAGGCTTGAGCTGTGCCAGTTGTCGCCAGCTCAGCGGAGCCTGGTGGGCAAGGGCGTTGCCAGGTGGCAACTGCAAGCCCTGCCACTCTGAGCCAAGGTCCAGGCACTGCGCATGCAGGGCCTGCAGCCAGAACACACTGTCATCGGTATCCGCGGCTGCCGGCGAGGTGATCATGTTTTGCAGCTGTTCGGCCAGCAGCGCCATCAAGGTGACCGGTGGCTGGACCGGGTGCTCATGGGCTTCGCGTACCTGCTCGCGCATTGCTTCCATGTCCCGGGTGTCACGACCCGCGCTGGCGTGTGCGTCAAGCAGGGCGTCGAAGGTGTCCAGCAGGCCCTGGGTCAGGCGTTGGTCCAGCACGGGTGTGTCGGCCATTTCCAGCAGGCCGGGCCGCAGCGTCAGGAGCAGGGCAGCCAGGTTGCCACTGTCCACCGCCGAGACATACAGCGGTGCCAGGGGCGCGAGGGTCTGGGTGTCGTACCAGTTGTAGAAATGCCCCTTGTAGCGCTGCAGGCGGCTCATGCTGTCGAGCATCTGCGCCAGGCGCTCGAACAGGCGGCCGGCCCCCAGGTAGCCGAAATCATGGGCCGCCAGGTGCGAGAGCAGGGCCATGCCCATGTTGGTCGGCGAGGTCCGGTGCGCGATGCAGGCAAAGGGCGGTTCCTGCAGGTTGTCGGGCGGCAGCCAGTTGTCGGCAGGGCCGACATGATGGTCGAAGAATGCCCAGTTGCTGCGTGCCAATCGCCGCAAAAATCGCAGGTCCCCGGGCAGCGGCGCGAACGCGGCCCGCCCCCGCGGCCGGCTGAGCCACCAGGCCAGTGCCGGGCCCAGCAGCCAGAGCACGAGGAACGGCGAGGCCAGGAGCAGCACGCCCGGCTGCACGGACAGCGCGCCGGCCAATGCCAGGGCCAGGGCCAGGGCAGGCTGTAGCCATTGCTGGCGATACACCGCCAGGAGGGTGTCGGCGCTGGTGCGTTCGTCCTCTCGCGAGGGGTTCCATTGCAGGAGCCGACGCTTGCTGACGATCAGCCGCCACAGGGTGCGCAGGATGGCGTCCAGGCTGTAGCCGGTCTCGAAGGGCAGCCAGGCCAGTGCCAGGCCGGCACGCACGAAGTGGCTGCCCGAGGTGTGCAGGGCCGCGCGCAGGTGTTCGGCGAGCGGAACATCGCTGGTCTTGCGGCTCAACTCGAGCAGGGTGTCCAGCAGCGGGCGGGTCAGCAGCAACCCCAGCACCGCCAGGGTCCAGGGCTGCGGCGAGGCGCTGGCCAGCCAGCCCCACAGCAGCATGATCAGCAGGGCCGCCGGCTCCAGGCTGCGGCGCAGGTTGTCGAGGATCTTCCAGCGCGACAGTGCGCTGAGCGGGCTCTGCGCCAGGCCGTGGCGGCCGGTGCGCAGCCAGGGCACCAGCCACGGCAGCAGTTGCCAGTCTCCCCGGATCCAGCGGTGGCGACGCTTGATATCGGCGCTGTAGCGCGCCGGGTAGGCCTCGAACAACTGCACGTCGCTGAGCAGGCCCGAGTGTGCATAGCAGCCTTCGATCAGGTCGTGGCTGAGCACGCGATTGTCGGCGAAGCGGCCATCCAGGGCCCGCTCGAAGGCATCCACGGCGTAGATGCCCTTGCCAATGAAGGAGCCGCTGAGAAACAGGTCCTGATAAACGTCCGAGACAGCCTGGGTATAGGGGTCGACGCCGGCATCGCTGCCGAACAGGCGTGCATAGGTCGAGCGCGACACGCTGGGCAGGCTGATGCCCACGCGTGGTTGCAGAATCGCGTAGCCCGAGCGGACGCGACCGGTACTCGGGTCGAACCGTGCGCGGTTCAGCGGGTGCTGCATGGCGCCGACGAACTTCTGGGCGACGCCGCGTGGCAGCTGGGTGTCAGTGTCCAGGGTGATGACATAGCGCACGTGCCCGAGCTGTTGCAGGTCGCCGACGATGCGCATGAAGCGCTCGCTGGCGCGCCCGCGCAGGAGGGCATTGAGGTCAGCGAGCTTGCCACGCTTGCGCTCGCGGCCCATCCAGCAGCGCTCGGTCGCGTTCCACTCCCGTGGCCGCTGCAGCAGGAAGAAGCGCTCGCAACCCGGGATCGGGTATTTGTGGTTCAGCGCCCGTATGCCTTCGCAGGCCAGGTCAAGCAGGGCAGCATCTTCGGGGCCTGTCTGTTCACGGGCATCCATGAAGTCGCTGAGCAGCGCGAAATGCAAGTGTTCGTCCCGGTTGGCCAGAAAACGAACCTCCAGCCCTTCGACCAGTTCCTCGACATCGCCGGCCGTCGTCAGCAGGGTAGGGACCACCACCAGTGTGCGGGCGTCGGCGGGAATCCCGGCGGTGTAGTCCAGCCGTGGCAGGAAGGAAGGCTTCACGGTCAGTGTCACCAGCCAGTTCACCAGACCAATGGCCAGGCGGCTGGTCGTCAACAGTACCGGCAGGGCCATGGCCGTCGTGACCGCCAACGACCAGCCAGCCAGGTAGATGGCACGTACGAAGCCCCAGGCCAACAGCACTGACAGCAGCACCGTTGGCACCAGGTAGAACGCTAGCGGTGCCCGGTGCAACAGGCGTTGCCAGCGCTGGGCAAGTGCAACCCGGGCACCGAGGCGTCGCTCCAGCAACGGCAGTCCGTCGCCCACCAGGTAGAAGCCGACATGCTCGGCCTGCTCACCTGGTCGGGCACCTGCGGCCTGGGCAAGCTCGATGGCCGTTCGCGCCACCGTCTCCTCGCTGAAGGCGCAATGGCGTGCCACCTGTTCGACCACGTGGCGATAGTGGTCACGGCTGGCGAAATCCATGGCCGGGTAAACCGCGGCCGGATCCTGGCAGAGGGCCTGTTCGACATGGCTCAGGCGCTCGACGAACAGCCGCCAGTCGATGCTCGACAGCAGCCGCAAGCTGCCGATGCTGTTGCTGATGGACACCTGGTCGATGGCCTGTTGCTGGGCATCGAGTTGCACGGAGCGCTCGATGCTGAGCGCCGACTCGCCGAGCATCTGCTCGACCCAGGCCAGCGGCTGGGTCAGCGTGGCGCTGTGGCCCTGCAGCCGCCTTGCCAGCTCGGCGACGAAGGCGGCGGTCATCGGCGGGTCCGAGCGGGCCATGTCGGCGACCACCAGCACAACGCTCTTGGCGTCGCGCTCGGCGATCTCGCCGAGGCGGTCGGCCCAGGTATTGGCCAGGTCGCGATCCGACAAGTTGGCCATGACCCGCGCCGCCACCCTGCGAAGGTTCTCGATCAGCGCCAGGCGCAGCATGATCGGGATCGCCCAGAGTTCGCCGAGCGTCAGCGTGGCGGCTTGCTGGTAGGCCTCGACGAAACGGCTGAGGCTTTCGGCGTCGAAGCGGCCATCGCCGTGGGAAATGGTTTCCAGAGCGAGGTCATAGACCCGCGGCAGGCCGCTCGAGGGGCCGCTGTCCAGTCGCGGCAGCTGCAGGCTGTAGCCGGTTGGCAGGTGGCGCTTGGCGATGCGGATATGGGACTCGACCAGGTAGAAGTTGTCGAGCAACCATTGCGCCGCGGGCAGCGCTGGGCGCGAGCCGGGCAGGGCGCCAGCGAGGGCGGTGCAACTGGTGGAGAGCATCTGCTCGTTGTCGGCCAGGCGGTCGAGCAGCGAATCGTCGGCCGACAGTTGGCTCAAGCGGTGTTGGCTGGCAAGCCAGGTACCATGCCTGGCCATCTGCTCGGCGCCATAGAGTTCCGAGCGCAGCAGGCTTTCGTAGGTGAACGAGTGGCGCGGCGAACCCCAGCGCCGGGAAAACCCCGTCAGGCGCTGTACGAAAGCGGGCAAGTAAAGCCAAGGATTGTCCATGGTGTTCCGGAGCCGCGTTCAGGCCGGGCAGTACTCAGTCTGAGGGGCGGCGAGCGAAGGGTCTGTTCGGTAGCGAACAGACCCTTCGCTGCATTGCGCACATCCTGAAACAAGGGATCGCTGCGCGAGAATCGCCAAGGCGCTCCCACCCCTGCACACCTTGCAGTGGCCGTAGTGCCAGAGCGTAGGAGGCTGCATCTTGAACACCCTCAGGAGATACATCACGGCATCGACCGGCAAGCGTCCTGATATCGCCTTGCAAATTCGTGTGGAGCCATCCGAGCACGGTTTGCTGCTGACGGACGAAAATGGTTGCATCCGAAGCGCCAACCCCACCTTCTGCCGCTGGATCGGCTACGCCTGCGACGAGTTGCTCGGCATGCGTTTTCAGCAGCTGTTGAGCCAGGAGGCCAGAGCCTTTCAACAGATGTACTGGCAGCCGCTAATGGAAGTCCAGGGCGCGGTGGCTAACGTCAAGTTCGATTTCGTGCACCGTGCGGGGTTTATGCTGCCGATGATGTCCAGTGCAATCACGTGCCAGTATTCGAACGCCATCGTTCACGAGCTGACCTTGTACGACCCGCAGGGGCAAAGATACGAATACGAACTGCTCGTCGCCCGGCTGCTGGCCGAGCGCTGCCTGGCGAAGAGCCTTAAGGTTCAGCACGAGCTGCTGTCGTCGCGGCGGTCCAGCGCGGTTCAGGTACAGGTGGACCCGCAGGCGGCGTTCTCCCGGCATATGCTTGGCATGGTCAGCCACGACCTGCGCACACCCTTGCTGACGATCAGGATGGCCACGGAACTTTTGGAGCGGCGCTCTCAGACTGACAAGACGCGCGAGTTGCTCAGGCACATCAGCCAATCTGTGGCACGCGCCCAGCGACTGGTGGCCGACCTTTTGGATTACACGCTCATCCAGGGAGGCCAGGACCTTTCGATTCACCCCGGTGTCGCCGATCTGTCGAAGGTCGTAGGCGCATGCGTGGAAGAGCTACGGCTGACTTACCCCTCTCATTCGCTGCTCTACGAGCACTTCGGTGAGCGCCGCGCCATGTTCGACAAGGATCGTCTCTATCAGCTCATCGGCAATCTGGTCGCCAACGCTGTTGCCTATGGCGATACAGGGTTACCGGTGCGCGTGACGTCGAGGACCGAGGGTTCGATTACCACGCTCAGCGTCCTCAACCAGGGCGCTGCGATTCCCGCCGAATTGCTCGACCGCCTGTTCGAGCCGCTGATACGGGGTCGTCACAAGTCTGTGAAAGCGAGCAATATCGGGCTTGGGTTATTCATCGTGAAGCAGATAGCCAAGACCCATGCGGGTGATGTTTCGGTCGTCTCGTCCGAAGAGGAGGGAACGTGCTTTAGCGTGAGGTTGTGCTTGCCCTGTATCACGTCTGTTCTGAACGGTCAGCCTCTCAATGCCAGCTACCATGAGGTTTCACTCAAGGAGTGGAACCATGGCCGATAAATATGTTGGGAAAATAGTTGGGGTGGGTACGGATAATGTGAGCTACGTCATCAACATCTATGAGGACGAGACCGTTGAGCGCTCGCCAAATGGCATGATTCGACATGCAGGTCTAAAGCACTTTGAAATGCAGTTTGGTGGCGCCGTGCACAAGATATCCGAGACTGAATACGAAATTGCAGCGACGGGGGTGAGGGTCACTGTGCAAGAGCAAGAGGGTGACAGCTAGGAAGACGTCGCGATAAACCCGCTCCTGGAGGTGCAATTCTGCCCTCAAGATGAGCAAGACAGATGTTCCCACAAGTTGACGCGATTCCTGTGGGAGCGGGCTTGTCCCGCGAACACCGGCGAAGCCGGTGCCATGCTCCGCGCTGCCTGTTTCGCCGGCAAGCCCGCTCCC
>NZ_AKJC01000207.1 GCF_000282535.1 Pseudomonas sp. GM84
GCCGGCTTGCCGGCGATCGAGGGCAAAGCCCTCGCCAGGCTGCAGAAATCCCCACCTGATCAAGTGACTTTCCCACCTCCCCGCCAAGTCCCACTCCCTGGTACCCCACAATCAAAAGACCAGGCCGGACCACCATGCACCCTCAACGCACCGCCTTGCACAACGAATTGCACGCCCGCCCGTCGCTGTATTTCGACGGCCCGGCGCATGTCTTCCACCTGGCCCTGCTCGGCGGCGATGCAGCCTGCGCCGCGCTGTTGCAACGCTGCTGCCCCGATGCCGTGGATGCCCAGGCCGTACAAGGCATCAGCGCGCTGAACGGGCATCCCTTCAAGTGGGAACGGCACACGGAATTCTTCACCCTGACCCTGGTGGTGCCCTGCTCCAGCGCCGAAACCGAATGGCAAGCGCTACCGCCCGTGCTGGCCGATGCCATCGCCCCGCAGGCCGCCCAGGTGATCAACGCGGTACAAGTGCTGGTGCGCGACGAGCAAGGCCTGGACTTGCCCCGCTATGGTTTCAAGGACCCGAGCGGCTCCTGCGTCGGCGGTGGTGATGCGGTAGTGTGGAGCGACTTCCGCCTGACCGCCGATGGCACCAACCGCTTCCTGTTCATCAACCGCCGTCTCAATGCCTACCGCCAGGGCCGGATGATCCGCCGCCTGCTGGAGATCGAGACGTATCGCATGATGGCCTCGCTGGCCCTGACCACGGCCAAGGCGCTGAGCCAGGAACTGGACGCCTTCGACAAGACACTGGTCAGCCTCTCCGAACGCAGTGCCGGGGGCGATGGCCACGATTCCAAGGGCCTGCTCGAAGCCATCGCCCAGCTGTCGCGGCAGGTGGTCAGCCGTACGGTCAAGACCCGCCATCGTTTCGGCGCCACGCAGGCCTATGCACAGCTGGTGTTCGAGCGTCTTGGCGAATTGCGCGAGAGCCATGTCGGCGATTGCCAGCGTCTCGGCGTGTTCATCGAGCGCCGATTCAAACCGACCGTGCGCTACTGCGCCGCCACCGAGCAACGCCTGGAACAGTTGGCCAAGAACGTCGCCAACCTGGGCGACCTGCTGCAAGCGCGCGTGCAGGTAGAGATGGAGGAGCAGAATGCCGAGATCCTGCGCAGCCTCAATGCCCGGGCCGATGCCCAGGTGAAGATTCAGCGCGCGGTGGAGGGGCTGTCGATCATTGCCATCACCTATTACCTGCTGAACCTGTTCAAGCTGCTGTATGGCGGGTTGAATCTGCTGGGGGTTGGGCTGACGGCGCGCGATGCCCTGTTGGGCATGGCACCGCCAGTGTTGCTGGTGCTGCTGGTGATCCTGTTGCGGATCAGGCAGGCGAAACAGCATTGAGGTCTGGGGCTGCTTTGCAGCCCATTCGCGGGACAAGCCCGCTCCCACAGGCGCTCCACTGTCCGCCAAGCGGTGAAAACCCTGTGGGAGCGGGCTTGTCCCGCGAATGGGCCGCCAAGCGGCCCCAGTTTCACGCCGGCTCGTCAGCCGGGCGCGACCCTTCCTGCACCAGCACCATGCTCTGCGGCGAAGACAGGGAAATGCCCTCGTCGCGCAACTGGCCGAGGATGGTGAACAGCAAGTCGCTGCGCGCCCCCGACACCTGCCGCGGCCCCGCCACATAACCACTGACCCCGATCACCATGCCGGCGCTGGTCAGGTCCTTGAAGGTCACCGACGTCGCCGGCGCATCGAGCACCGCCTCGTGTTCCTTGAAGGCCTTGAGCAATACCTCGCGCACCCGGTTGGCATCGGTCTCCAGTGGCAAGGTCAGGGTAATGCCCACCACGCCCAGGGCATTGCCCATGGTCACGTTGCGCACGTTCTGCGAGATGAACTGCGAGTTGGGCACGATCACCGTGGAGCGGTCGGACATCTGGATCTCGGTGGCGCGCACGTTGATGCGGCGAATGTCACCCTCGACCCCGGCCAGGCTCACCCAGTCACCCACCTTGACCGGGCGCTCGGTGAGCAGGATCAGGCCGGAAATGAAGTTCTGCACGATCTGCTGCAAGCCGAAACCGATACCGACCGACAGCGCACTGACCACCCAGGTCAGGCTGGTGAGGTTGATGTGCAAGGTCGACATCACCAGCGTGGCCAGGAACAGGAAGCCCAGGTAGCCCACCAGGGTCACCAGCGAGGCACGCATGCCGGCGTCCATGTCGGTTTCCGGCAGCAGGCGTTCGCTCAACCAGCGCTTGAGTACGCGAATGGCGAACAGGCCACCGAAGAAGATCACCACGGCGAGCAGGATATCCCGGGGGACGATGTTCAAGTTGCCCAGCAGCTTGCCACCCGTGCCGTCCCAGTCACCCAGGCTCAGCAACAGCTCGCTCGGGCTGGTGCCCGACGGCATCAGCGCCAGCAACACGGCGAGCAGCAGCAGCGTGGTGCGGGTGATACCGCTCAGTATGGTGCTGGCCTGCGCCTGGTGGCGTGGCGCCAGTCCCAGCGTCGAGGCGAGCGCCAGGCCACCGGGCTGACGGGGCGACAGCATGGTCTCGCAAAGGTCGCTGAGGAAGGTGGTCAGCAGGTAGGCGCAGGTGGCCACTACGCTGATCCACAGCAGCTTGGCCGCAAGGAAATAGGCCAGGGTCAGGTAGCCGGCCAGCAGCGCCAGCGTGATCAGCGCGACCCACACCACGACCACGAACGGAATCAACCCGGCCAAGCCGCTTGGGCGCTCCAGCCCATGCTTGCGCCGGGTGCGGCGGTAGCGCACCAGCGCCGCCGAGAAGATCACCACCACCACCAGCGCAGTCAGGCCGTTGGTCGCCACGGTCAGCGCCAGGCTGGTGCCGATCGTGCTGTTGATGCGCTCCATGGTCAACATCACCATCAGCGACAGGGCCAGCAGCTTGGGGAACCAACCCAGGGCGTTGGCCACTTCGTCATCGATCGGTGGCAAGCGCCAGGATGGGCGCTGCAGCATCAACATGGCGCGACCCAGCCCGGAAATGAACGCGCTGAACACCACCAGGGCGAGGAAGTGGTTGGTCAGGCTGGCGATATCGGAGCCCAGTTCCGAGCTGCTTTCCAGGCCCCAACGCAGCAACGAAACCGAACCGGCGATGGTCCCCAGGGTGGCCAGGCTCACGCTCAAGGCCAGTGCGCTTCGGCGCAGGCGGCCTTCCGGCAGCCAGCGGACCATGGCGTCGGCGAGCAGACGTTCGAGCACCCGGCGTACTAGCGTCCAGACCAGGATCGCCGCCACCAGGCTGGTAAGGAAGAACCAGCGTTGCCCGGGACTGAAGGCACTGGCCACGGCATCGGCGGCCTCGCCACGCAAGTCGCGCAGGCGCACCACGTCTTCGTCGGTGGGACGGATCAGCGACTTCCAGAAGGCCGGCGTCAGCGGGCTGGCCGCGCGGCTGGTGACCTGCGAGTTGAACTGGCTGCGGCGCAGGTTGACGATCTGCGTGGACAGGTCGCGGGCCGACTGAGTCAGCTTGGTGGCCTGTTCCTGTTCACCGAGCACCGACTTCTTCGCGGCTTCGAGCTCTTTGCGCTGCAAGGTCAGGCTCTGGGCTTCGTCCGGTTGTAGCGGGCCGATGACCTTGAGCTTGTCGTCCAGTTTCTGCGCATCGGCCGCGCGCAAGACGCTCAGGGCCTCGGCCTGACGCTGGACCTGCATGGCAGCCAGGCGCAACTGCGACAGCACGTCGTCGTTGGCACTGCTGGTCACGCCTTGACGAATCTGGTCCAGCCGATCGCTCAACTGCGCGAGGCTGGCGTCCTCATCCAGCGCGGGCAGTTCGGCGGTGGCCAGGCTGGACACCGGCGTGGCGGGTGCCGACCAGGCCGGGGTGGCCAATGCCAGCATCAGGGCCAACATCCCAAGGTAAAAACGGGAAAGGCTGCAACGCCTCATCGGATATTCCTCTTTACACTTAAATCTGGCCGTGGATTCTACGCGGCTTGTGGCAATCAGAAGAGTGCCGTTTCTCGCAACAATCTAAGGCCATTACCCCGAGGCAGAAGAAAGTGACCGGATGAAGCCTAGAATAGAATTGCTCTGCAGCCCGCAATATCGGCCCTATCGCCGGCAAGCCGGCTCCCACAGGATCACCACAGATTCAAGAACGGTGGGGTACCTGTGGGAGC
>NZ_AKJC01000208.1 GCF_000282535.1 Pseudomonas sp. GM84
CTCGGCTACCGCCTGCCAATGTTCGAGGATGTAGCGCCGGGTCGAGCCATCCAGCGCGCTGCCGCCGCTGCGCAGGCCGCCCAGCACCAGCCGGGTCGGCACGCCTGCATCACGCGCCTGGGCGATCAGGGCCGCGGCCACCGGCGCAAAACCCCAGCACCAGGAGCACATCGGGTCCATCACATAGAGCAGGCGTGCAGTCATGCATCAGGCCTCGGCTTTGTAGTTGTAACCGATCGGGTGTGGCAGGTTGCGCGCCTTGGCCAGCTCGATCTGCTTCTGCCGGTCGATGGCGCTGCGCCGGGTCTTTTCGCTCAGGCTGTCCCAGCAGTGCGGGCAGCTCACGCCTGGCGAATAGTGCTCGGACGCGCGGTCCTGCACATCGATCGGGTGGCGGCAGGCATGGCACTGGTCGTACTCGCCTTCGCTCAGGTCATGGCGCACCGTGACGCGGTTGTCGAAGACGAAGCAGTCGCCGTCCCAGAGGCTTTCTTCCTGAGGCACTTCCTCGAAGTATTTCAGGATGCCGCCCTTAAGATGATAGACCGCCTCGAAGCCTTCACCGAGCATGTAGCTGGAGGCTTTTTCGCAACGAATGCCGCCGGTGCAGAACATGGCAACCTTCTTGTGCTTGCTCGGGTCGAAGTTGGCCTTGATGTACTCGGGGAACTCGCGGAAGGTCTCGGTCTTCGGGTCGATGGCGCCCTTGAAGGTGCCAATGGCCACTTCGTAGTCGTTGCGGGTGTCGATCAGCAGCACTTCAGGGTCACTGATCAGGGCGTTCCAGTCCTTGGGGTCGACATAGGTGCCGACCGCCTGGTTCGGGTCCACGCCGGGCACGCCGAGGGTGACGATCTCTTTCTTGAGCTTGACCTTGGTGCGGTAGAACGGCTGTTCGTCGCAGTAGGATTCCTTGTGGTCGACATCCACCAGGCGCGGGTCGCTGCGCAGCCAGGCGAGCAGGCCGTCGATGCCTTCGCGGGTGGCAGAGACCGTGCCGTTGATGCCTTCATGGGCGATCAGCAGGGTGCCTTTGACGCCGTTGTCGAGCATGGCCTTGAGCAGTGGCTCGCGCAGTTCGACGTAGTCTTCCAGGGTGACGAACTTGTACAGCGCCGCCACGACGATCGGTTGGGACATTTGCGGTGTATCTCCAGGTAGGTGCCCTCGTAAGGGGCGGACCGGGTTTGACATGAAACAGGGGGCTGCTCTGCAGCCCATCGCCGGCAAGCCGGCTCCCACAGGTGCGGCGTGCGCTGTACCTGTGGGAGCTGGCTTGCCAGCGATGGGCCGCACAGCGGCCCCCTTTGGGATGTTGCGGATTGTACCAGAACGACGAAACGGATTCAGTGCCCGCCGCCAGCACACACCGGCGAGGCCGGCGCAGCGCCCACCTGGGCCCACTCCTCGGCGGTGTAGGTGTGGATCGCCAGGGCGTGAATTTCGCCCATCAGCTCACCCATGGTGGCGTACACCTTCTGGTGACGCTTGACGCTGTTGAGGCCCGCGAACTGCTCGCTGACGATCACCGCCTTGTAGTGGGTCTCCTGGCCACGGCTGTGCATGTGGCTTTCGTTGAGCACTTCAAGGTGCTGCGGGGCCAGCGCGGCCAACTGCTGCTCGATGCGTTGCTGCATGCTCATCGGTCGCTACTCACTTCTTGGCCGGGGCGGCCTTGCCAGCGTTGGGGTCGAGTTCCTTGGTCATGTCTTCGAGCAGCTTGTTCACCACCGGCACCGCAGGCTCCAGGCTCTGCTGGGTCAGCTGAGCCGACTGCTGGGTGACCTTGGGCATCTCGCGCAGGACTTTCTTGCCCAGCGGCGACTCGTAGAACTTGACCAGGTCCTTGAGCTCCTGCTCGGTGAAGGTCTGGGTGTACAGGTCGACCATCTTCGGCTTCAGCTTGTTCCAGCCGATGGCACTGTCCAGCGCAGCGTTGGCCTTGGCCTGGTAGCTCTGCAGCACCGGCTGCTTGGAGGACGGCGCCTTGGTCTGGGCGAAACGCTGGGCGAACATCTGCTGGACCTGCATGTACACCGGGGTACCCAGCTTGTCGGCATTGGCCAGGGTCAGGAATTTCTCGGCGGCAGCGTTGTGGCTGGCGGTGGCAGCGAGCACCTGGCCGCTGGCACAGGCCAGGGCGACGGCGGCACAGAGGACACGGAGACGGGTCATTGCATTTCCTTCAAGGAGGGGAGGCGAAACCTCAGAGTAGAGCATTCTGCTCCCGCAAGGGCGCAGCGCTCAAGTAGCACGACGAGCGATTGAACCGCTTGTTCGCATGAGGGCCTAAACTGCTGATTCTGACTGACAAAGGAGTGAACGCAGCATGAGCCGTATCGAGACAGACAGCCTGGGCCCGGTCGAAGTTCCGGAGGACGCCTACTGGGGGGCGCAGACCCAGCGCTCGCTGATCAACTTTGCCATTGGCAAGGAACGCATGCCGCTCGCGGTGCTGCACGCCCTGGCATTGATCAAGAAAGCCGCGGCGCGGGTCAACGACCGCAACGGCGACCTGCCGGCCGACATCGCCCGGTTGATCGAACAAGCCGCCGACGAAGTGCTCGGCGGTGAACACGACGACCAGTTCCCGTTGGTGGTCTGGCAGACCGGCAGCGGCACCCAAAGCAACATGAACGTCAACGAGGTGATTGCCGGGCGCGCCAACGAGCTGGCCGGCAAGGGCCGCGGTGGCAAGGCCCCGGTACACCCGAACGACCACGTCAACCGCTCGCAGAGCTCGAACGACTGCTTCCCTACCGCCATGCACATCGCCGCGGTACAAGCGGTGCACGACAATCTGCTGCCCGCGATAGCCGAGCTGTCTTCCGGGCTGGCCGAGCTGTCGGCACGCCACCACAAGCTGGTCAAGACCGGCCGCACGCACATGATGGACGCCACGCCGATCACCTTCGGCCAGGAAGTTTCCGCCTACGTCGCCCAGCTCGACTATGCCCAGCGCGCTATCCGCGCCACGTTGCCGGCGGTGTGCGAACTGGCACAGGGTGGCACGGCGGTGGGTACCGGGCTGAACGCGCCGCACGGTTTCGCCGAAGCCATCGCCGCCGAGCTGGCCGCCCTCTCCGGCTTGCCGTTCGTCACCGCGCCGAACAAGTTCGCCGCCCTTGCCGGCCATGAGCCGCTGACCAGCCTGGCCGGCGCCCTGAAGACCCTGGCAGTGGCCTTGATGAAAATCGCCAACGACCTGCGCCTGCTCGGCTCCGGCCCACGCGCAGGGCTGGCCGAAGTGCGCCTGCCGGCCAACGAGCCGGGGAGCTCGATCATGCCCGGCAAGGTCAACCCGACCCAGTGCGAGGCGCTGTCGATGCTGGCCTGTCAGGTGCTGGGCAACGACGCGGCAATCGGCTTTGCCGCCAGCCAAGGGCACCTGCAGCTGAATGTGTTCAAGCCGGTGATCATCCATAACCTGCTGCAGTCGATCGAACTGCTGGCCGATGGCGCTCGCAACTTCCAGCTGCATTGCGTGGCCGGGATCGAGCCGGATGCCGAGCAGATGGCCGCGCACCTGGAGCGCGGGTTGATGCTGGTGACGGCGCTGAACCCGCATATCGGCTATGACAAGGCGGCGGAGATTGCCAAGAAGGCCTACGGCGAAGGCAAGACCTTGCGCGAGGCGGCGCTGGAGTTGAAGTACCTGACCAACGAGCAGTTCGATCAGTGGGTGCGGCCGGAGAACATGCTGGCTCCCGGAGGCAAGGGCTAGATTTACTTGTTGTCTGGGCCGGCCCTTTCGCGGGGCAAGCCCGCTCCCACAAGTTCACTACAAGACTCCAGTGTTGTGATGAACTTGTGGGAGCGGGCTTGTCCCGCGAAAGGGCCATCAAAGGCAATCAGGCAACCCTGGCCATGCGCGCCCGCCACCCCGCCACCAGCGAAGGCCCCACCGCCACCAGCGTCGACCCCAGCACCACCGTCACCGCCCCCACATACCCCAGGGCATTGATGTCCTCGGCATGCACATAGTCAGGCCACACCCAGGCCGCCAGCGCTACCGCAACGAACGTCACCAGCGGCGTCATCGCCAGCGTGGCACTCACCCGCGAGGCCTCCCAGTGCGCCAATGCTTCGGCAAAGGCGCCATAGGCCACCAGGGTATTGAGGCAGCAAGCGAGCAGCAGCCAACCCTGCAGCGGCGTCAACTGCAGCGCCTGCAGCGGATGTACCCAGGGCGTCAGCAACGCGGCGCAGCCCAGGTAGATCACCACCATCACCTGCTGCGAATGCCACACCGTCAGCAGCTGCTTCTGGCTCAGCGCGTAGAACACCCAGATGCTGGTCGCCAGCAAAATGGTCAGCACACCCGTGGTATAGGTGCCCAGTGAGGTCAGCAACTCTTCCAGACGCTGGTTGAAGAACAGGCCGAAACCGCCCAGCAGAATCAACAGACCGATCCCCTGCCCCAGGCTGAAGCGCTCCTTGAACACGAACACGCTGGCCACCAGCAGCAGCACCGGGCCGATCTGCACCACCAGTTGCGCGGTGCCCGGACTCAGCAGGTTCAGGCCGATCAGGTACAGCACGTAGTTGCCCAGCAGGCCGAACACGGCGACCACCAACAGGCCCTTGCCCTTGGCCGGCAATTTGCCCACGGCCGGCAAGCGCCGCTTTACCCCCAACCAGCAGAACAGCAGGCCGCCGGACACCAGCAGGCGGTACCAGGTGACGGTCACCGGGTCCATCACCTGCAATACCTGCTTGAGCTTGATGGGCAAAATGCCCCACAGCAGCGCGGTGAGCAGTGCCAGGAACAGGCCATAGACCCAGCGGCCGGAAGTCTTGTGCATAACGTCCTCGATCGAACCCGGGGTGGGGGTGCCTGGATTCTAAGGACTTCAGGGAAAAATGCCGGGAAAAGAATTCATCTGTTCATTCCCCGACGGCATGTCAGGGCTATTTCTTGTGCTTGGCGAACGCCGCTTCCAGTGCATCGTTGATGGTGCGCAACACCTTCACCCGGGCCCAGCGCTTGTCATTGGCTTCCACCAGGGTCCACGGCGCGATCTCGCTGCTGGTACGGTCGACCATGTCGCCCACCGCATCGACATACAGGCCCCACTTGTCGCGATTGCGCCAGTCGTCCTCGGTGATCTTGTAGCGCTTGAACGGGATCTGCTCACGCTCCTCGAAACGCTGCAGCTGGGTCTGCTGATCGATCGCCAGCCAGAACTTGACCAGCACCACACCGGCGTTGACCAACTGCTCCTCGAAGTCGTTGATCTCGCTGTAGGCGCGCATCCAGTCACTGGGCGTACAGAAGCCTTCGACCCGCTCCACCAGCACCCGCCCGTACCACGAGCGGTCGAAGATGGTGAACTTGCCGCGTGCCGGGATATGCCGCCAGAAACGCCACAGATAGGGCTGCGCGCGCTCCTCTTCGGTGGGCGCGGCAATCGGCACGATGCGGTATTGGCGCGGATCGAGCGCCGCCGCCACGCGGCGGATCGCCCCGCCCTTGCCGGCGGCATCGTTGCCCTCGAAGGCGGCCACCAGGGCATGTCGGCGCATGTGCTTGTGCCGCAGCAGGCCAGCCAGGCGGGCCTGCTCGGTCACCAGTTGCTCCTGGTAGTCCTGCTTGTCCAGGCGCAAGGTCATGTCCAGCGCGCCCAGCAGGTTGCGCTCGTCGATGCTGCGGCCCAGCGGCGCGATATTGCCCTGGTGCTTGCCCTTGGGGTTGACGGCCAGCGCCGCCTGCAGGCTGTCCAGCAGGATGCGACCGACCGCCAGGCTGCGGTAGTGCGGGTCGACCCCTTCGACGATGTGCCACGGCGCATAGTCGCGGCTGGTACGGCGCAGCACGCGCTCGCCGAAACGCACGACGCGGTCGTAGGTTTGCGATTGCTGCCAGTCCAGCGGGCTGATCCGCCAGCTGTGCAACGGGTCGTCCTTGAGCGACTTGAGGCGATCCTTCATCTGCCGCTTGGACAGGTGGAACCAGAACTTGATGATCAACGCGCCTTCATCGCAGAGCATCTGTTCCAGGCGCTCGGCACCGGCGATGGCCTGGTCGAGCACGGCATCCTTGAACACTCCGTGCACCCGCCCCTGGATCATCTGGCTGTACCAGTTGCCGAAGAACACGCCCATCCGCCCCTTCGGCGGCAATGCCCGCCAGTAGCGCCAGGCCGGTGGCCGGGCCAGCTCCTCGTCGGTTTGCTGGTCGAAGGTGAGCACATCGATCATGCGCGGGTCCATCCACTCGTTCAGCAGCTTGACCGTCTCACCCTTGCCAGCGCCTTCGATGCCGTTGATCAGCACGATCACCGGGAAACGTGCCTGCTGCTTGAGTTCGTACTGGGCTTCGAGCAGCGCCTCGCGCAGGGCGGGCACTTCGGCCTCGTAGGTGTCCTTGTCGATGCTGTGACCGATTTCCGCGGATTCGAACATGCTGGGCTCCTTCATTGGATTAGCAAGACTAGCGGATTTTTGTGCGGGTCTGTAATGGCCCTATCGCCGGCAAGCCGGCTCCCACAAGGTTCAGCGCCCCCCCTGTGGGAGCCGGCTTGCCGGCGATAGGGCCGCCATGACCAGCGCAAATCCACCAGATGACATAAAATCCGCACATCCGCTGCAACCGAGCCAACCATGTCCACCCTCCTCCAGCACGCCCAGATCGACTGGGATGACCAGGGCCGCCCTCATTCGCGGCATTACGACGACGTCTACTTCTCGAAAAACGAAGGCACCGAGGAAACCCGCTACGTGTTCCTCGAACAGACCCGCCTGCGCCAGCGCTGCAGCGAACTCGCGCCGCACGCCTGCCTGGTGATCGGCGAAACCGGCTTCGGCACCGGCATGAACTTCTTCTGTGCCTGGCAGCTGTTCGCCGAACACGCCCCAGGCGACGCCCGCCTGCATTTCGTCAGTGTCGAGAAGTACCCACTGGGTGCCGATGACATGGCCCGCGCCGTGCGCCTGTGGCCGGAACTGGCCGCCTTCACCGAGCCCTTCCTCAAGCAGTACGTGGCGGTGCACGCAGGCTTTCAGCAGTTCACCTTCGACCACGGCCGGGTCACCCTGACCTTGCTGATCGGCGATGTGCTGGAACAGTTGCCGCAACTCGACGCTTGCATCGACGTGTGGTTTCTCGACGGCTTCGCCCCGGCGAAGAACCCCGACATGTGGACACCCGCCCTGTTCGCGCAACTGGCGCGGCTGTCCCGTGCCGGGACCGCGCTGGGCACCTTCACCACAACAGGCTGGGTTCGACGTGGGCTGATCGAGGCCGGTTTCACCATGAAGAAGGTGCCTGGCCTGGGCAAGAAATGGGAGGTGATGAGCGGGGAGTACACCGGTCAGCCTTCAGCCGCCATGGCCGCGCCATGGTATGCCCGGCCAGCCCCGATCGAAGGGCCGCGCCAGGCGCTGGTGATAGGCGCCGGGCTGGCCGGCAGCGCCAGCGCCGCCAGCCTGGCCGCGCGCGGCTGGCAGGTATTGGTGCTGGAACGGCACGACGCACCCGCACAGGAAGCCTCGGGCAACCCGCAGGGTGTGCTCTACCTGAAACTTTCCGCCCATGGCACGGCCCTGTCGCAGATGATCCTGTCCGGCTTCGGCTACACCCGGCGCCAGCTCGAACGGTTGCAAAAAGGCCGCGACTGGGATGCCTGCGGGGTGCTGCAGCTGGCCTTCGACAGCAAGGAGGCCGAACGGCAGGCCAAGCTCGCCGAGGCCTTCGACAGCGGCCTGCTGCGTGTGCTGGAGCAGGCTGAAGCCGAGACGATTGCCGGCGTGACACTGCCTGCGGGCGGCCTGTTCTATCCCGAAGGGGGTTGGGTGCACCCGCCCGCTTTGTGCCAGGCACAGCTGCAGCACCCGAATATTCAGGTGCAGGTCCATCGCAACGTGGTGGAACTGCGTCGAGCCGACGGCCTCTGGCAGGCCTGGGATGGCGAACAGTTGCTGGCCAGCGCACCGCTGGTGGTACTGGCCGGCGCCGCCGATGTGCGCCGTTTCGAGCCGTGCGCGCAATTGCCACTCAAGCGTATCCGCGGGCAGATCACCCGTCTGCCGGCCACCGAGACAAGCCGCGAACTGCGTACCGTGGTCTGCGCCGAGGGTTATGTGGCGCCACCACGGGGTGACGAACATACGCTGGGGGCCAGTTTCGATTTCCATAGCGATGACCTGGCGCCCACCGTGGCCGAGCACCAGGGCAACCTGACGTTGCTGGACGAAATCTCCACCGACCTGGCCCAGCGCCTGGGCACGGCAGAGCTCGATCCTGCGCTACTGCAGGGGCGCGCGGCGTTTCGCTGCACCAGCCCGGATTACTTGCCGATCGTCGGGCCGGTTGCCGATCCAGGGGCGTTCGTCGAAGCCTATGCCGTGCTGGGCAAGGATGCGCGGCAGGTGCCCGAGGTGTCCTGCCCTTGGCTGCAAGGGCTGTATGTGAACAGTGGGCATGGTTCGCGAGGGTTGATCACGGCGCCGCTTTCAGGCGAGTTGATTGCGGCGTGGGCCAGTGGTGAGCCATTGCCGTTGCCGCGGGCGGTGGCCGAGGCCTGTCATCCGAACCGGTTTGGGCTGCGCAGACTTATTCGCGGCAAGTGATGTGTTCAGAGCGTAACTGCGCCGCGCAAGCGGCGCTCAATCGCTGGCCCAATCAAACCCAGACTGCATCCCAGTGCGGATAATCGCCTACACGTTTTGCCAACCCGGCTCTTATCGGATTGGCGATGATGTATCTGGAGACTTTGACGATGTCTTCCTCCCGCCTCAGGGCGCGATCATGAAAGCCGGCTTGCCAAACTGGCACACTCTTGACGCCGGCCTTGCGCAAGGCCAGTCCAGATCTCGATTTGAAACGCTGCATTAAAGTCCCAAGCGTCACGCTCTTCAACTCAATCAACCAATGCACATGGTCGGGCATGACTACCCAGGCCA
The DNA here is from genome assembly GCF_000282535.1 of Pseudomonas sp. GM84. GTDB lineage: Bacteria > Pseudomonadota > Gammaproteobacteria > Pseudomonadales > Pseudomonadaceae > Aquipseudomonas. Next base: position 8,905 of record NZ_AKJC01000208.1, read on the forward strand.
ACGACTGACAGCTGTTTTCATGATCGGCTTGACGCAGATGCTTGATTACTAATCGTGCTCGGCGGAAATCGGCAAACAGAGGATGGCGTCGATACGTGACTGAGGTCAGCAGATAAAGCCTGCCGGGCTCAGAACACCTACCGTGGCGGAGTAAACAACCTTTGTGAGTAGTCATGTGATCATCCTTGGTAGTGACAGGGCACTTAGCAGGGTAATCACGTGCCGACTTGATTAGAGGGTGATTAGGGTTTCGAGATGTGAAGCTAGTGGGGCACGGCGAGGGATCGGGTCGGGGCAGACAGGGTTCGTCACCATCTCTCTAGCGTCCTTGAGATCGAGCGCCGCCCGCGCGGCGCATCGCGAGCAAGCTCGCTCCTACATTTGTTGCAACGTACCTATGCCTGATAGGTCATGGTTGCCAGCCTTGTTGGTACGACGCGATATCTCGGCGGGCGCCAAAAAGCGAACAACCATGGCCTGACAGACCGTGGCACGCTGCAACAAATGTAGGAGCGAGCGTGCTCGCGATGCGCCGCGCGGGCGGCGCTCGATCTCAAAACCCCCACCAACCAAACGCCATGGCCACCGGCATATAACAGATCGATCTAAAACTCTCACAAATCACCTAGGTCAGTTCCTTACAGGTGCCCTAATCCGGGGCACTGATTCCCCAACGGAAAAACCGGTAAGGACCTATGTGCGGATTAGCAGGAGAGTTGCGTTTCACCCCTATCGACCAAGCCCCTCGCCCGGCGGACCTCGCCGCGGTAGAGCGCATGACCCATCACCTGGCACCACGCGGGCCAGACGCCTGGGGCTTCCATAGCCACGGCCCGATCGCCCTCGGCCACCGACGGCTGAAGATCATGGACCTGTCCGACGGCTCGGCCCAGCCGATGGTCGACAACCCCCTGGGCCTGTCACTGGCCTTCAACGGCGCCATCTACAACTTCCCCGAACTGCGCCAGGAGCTGCAGGCGCTGGGCTACACCTTCTGCTCCGACGGCGACACCGAGGTGCTGCTCAAGGGCTACCACGCCTGGGGGGCGGCCTTGCTGCCCAAGCTCAACGGCATGTTCGCCCTGGCCATCTGGGAGCGCGACAACCAGCGCCTGTTCCTGGCCCGCGACCGCCTTGGCGTCAAACCCCTGTACCTGTCGCGCAACGGCGAACGGCTGCGCTTTGCCTCGACCCTGCCCGCGTTGCTCAAGGGCGGCGACATCGACCCGATGATCGACCCGGTGGCACTCAACCACTACCTCAACTTCCACGCCGTGGTGCCCGCCCCGCGCACCCTGCTGGCCAACGTGCAGAAGCTCGAACCCGGCACCTGGATGCGCATCGACCGCCACGGTGAAGTCGAGCGTCAGACCTGGTGGCAACTGCACTACGGCCCCAACCCGGACGAGCGCGACCTCGACCTGGAAGGCTGGACCACCCGCGTGCTGGACGCTACCCGCGATGCCGTGGCCATCCGCCAGCGTGCGGCCGTGGACGTCGGCGTGCTGCTGTCCGGTGGCGTCGATTCGAGCCTGCTGGTCGGCCTGCTGCGGGAAGCAGGGATGGATGACCTGTCGACCTTCTCCATCGGTTTCGAAGATGCCGGCGGCGAGCGTGGCGACGAGTTCCAGTACTCCGACCTGATCGCCCGTCACTACGGCACGCGCCACCACCAGTTGCGCATTGCCGAAAGCGAAATCATCGAACAGCTACCGGCGGCCTTCCGCGCCATGAGCGAACCGATGGTCAGCCACGACTGCATCGCCTTCTACCTGCTCTCGCGGGAAGTGGCCAAGCACTGCAAGGGCGTACAGAGCGGCCAGGGCGCCGACGAGCTGTTCGCCGGCTACCACTGGTACCCGCAGGTGGACGGCGCCGAGGATGCCTTTGGCGCCTACCGCGACGCCTTCTTCGACCGCAGCCATGCCGAGTACCGCGACACGGTGCAGGCGCCGTGGCTCTTGGAAACCGACGTGGCCGGCGATTTTGTCCGCGAACACTTCGCCCGCCCCGGCGCCCCGGATGCGGTGGACAAGGCGCTGCGCCTGGACAGCACGGTGATGCTGGTCGACGACCCGGTCAAACGGGTCGACAACATGACCATGGCCTGGGGCCTGGAGGCGCGCACGCCGTTCCTCGACTACCGCCTGGTCGAGCTGTCGGCGCGCATCCCGGCCCGCTTCAAGCTGCCGGACGGCGGCAAGCAGGTGCTCAAGCAGGCCGCACGGCGGGTGATCCCCCACGAGGTGATCGACCGCAAGAAAGGCTACTTCCCGGTGCCCGGCCTCAAGCACTTGCAAGGCGCCACGCTGGACTGGGTGCGCGAGCTGCTGACCGACCCCAGCCAGGACCGTGGGCTGTTCAACCCCGCCATGCTCGACCGCCTGCTGAGCAACCCGCATGGCCAGCTCACCCCCCTGCGCGGTTCCAAGCTGTGGCAGTTGGCGGCGCTGAACCTGTGGCTCAGCGAACAAGGAATCTGACCGATGAAAGCCCACGAAATCGCTTACGGCCAGCGCCTGCTGCGAGGCCAGGTGCCGTCCTACGAGCGCCTGCAAGCCCAGCTGGCTGGCGACGGCAGCGAGCCCCACGACCAGCCGCGTGCCCTGCACTGCGGCTGGGGCCGCCTGCTGATCGGCCACACGTACCCGGATGCAGCGAGCCTGGCCGAGGCGCTGCAGCAAGAGCAACCGGGCGAGCGCGACATTGCCTTGTACGTGGCCGCGCCCCAGCAAGTGTTGGCCCAGGCGCCCCACCAGCTGTTCCTCGACCCGTCCGACACCCTGCGCCTGTGGTTCACCGATTACCGCCAGGCGCAACGGGTGTTCCGCGGGTTTCGTATCCGCCGCGCGCAAACCGACGCCGACTGGCAAGCGATCAACGGCCTGTACCAGGCCCGCGGCATGCTGCCGGTGCAGCCCGAGCGGATCACCCCGCGCCACCTCGGTGGCCCGGTGTACTGGCTGGCCGAGGACGAAGACAGCGGGACGGTGATCGGCAGCGTCATGGGCCTGAACCACAGCAAGGCGTTCGACGATCCGGAACACGGCAGCAGCCTGTGGTGCCTGGCCGTGGACCCGCAGTGCACCCGCCCCGGTGTCGGCGAAGTGCTGGTGCGCCACCTGATCGAGCACTGCATGAGCCGGGGCCTGGCCTACCTCGACCTGTCGGTGCTGCACGACAACCGCCAGGCCAAGCGCCTGTACAAGAAGCTGGGTTTTCGCAACCTGCCGACCTTCGCGGTCAAGCGCAAGAACGGTATCAACCAGCAGCTGTTCCTTGGCCCCGGCCCGCAAGCCGGGCTCAACCCCTATGCCCGGATCATCGTCGACGAAGCCTACCGACGCGGCATCGAGGTGCAGGTCGACGACGCCGCTGGCGGGCTGTTCACCCTCAGCATTGGAGGGCGCCGGGTGCGTTGCCGCGAATCGCTCAGCGACCTCACCAGCGCCGTCAGCATGACCCTCTGCCAGGACAAGCGCCTGACCCAGCAGGCCCTGCACAACGCCGGCCTGCGGGTACCGGTGCAGCAGCTGGCTGGCAATGCCGACGATAACCTGGCCTTTCTCGACGACCACGGCGCGGTAGTGGTCAAGCCGGTGGACGGCGAGCAAGGTCAGGGCGTGGCGGTGAACCTGACGACCTACGAAGCAGTCAGCCAGGCCATCGACCAGGCCCGGCGCTTCGACAGCCGGGTGTTGCTGGAGAGCTTCCACCCCGGCCAGGACCTGCGCATCGTGGTGATCGGCTTTGAGGTGGTGGCTGCCGCCATTCGCCACCCGGCCCAGGTGGTAGGCGACGGCAAGCACAACGTCAAGGCGCTGATCGAAGCCCAGAGCCGACGTCGCCGGGCCGCGACCGGGGGCGAAAGCCGCATTCCGCTGGACGAGGAGACCGAGCGCACCTTGCGTGATGCCGGCCTCGACTACGCCAGCGTACTGCCCGCCGGCCAGCGCCTGGCCGTGCGCCGTACCGCCAACCTGCATACCGGCGGCACCCTGGAAGACGTGACCGAGCGTTTGCATCCGGTGCTGGCCGACGCTGCCGTGCGCGCGGCACGGGCGCTGGATATTCCGGTGGTGGGGCTGGATTTGATGGTGCGCGATGCCGAAAGCCCGGAATACGTGATCATCGAGGCCAACGAACGGGTTGGACTGGCCAACCATGAACCGCAGCCAACCGCCGAGCGCTTTGTCGACTTGCTGTTTCCCCATAGCCGGGCGTTGGCGTGAATCAATCACGGCCTCTTCGCGGGGCAAGCCCGCGAAGAGGCCGGCAAGGAGTAACCATGTCTGCACAACACCCAGAACCCGATCTCGACTACCTCAAGCGCGTGCTCCTGGAGATGCTCGCGATCCCCAGCCCGACCGGCTTCACCGACACCATCGTGCGCTACGTCGCCGAACGCCTGGACGAACTGGGCATCCCCTTCGAGTTGACCCGCCGCGGCACCATTCGCGCCACCCTCAAGGGCCGGCAAAGCTCCCCCGACCGCGCCGTCTCGGCCCACCTCGACACCATTGGCGCCAGCGTGCGCCAGCTGCAGGACAATGGCCGCCTGGCCCTGGCGGCGGTCGGCTGCTGGTCGAGCCGCTTCGCCGAAGGCAGCCGGGTCAGTGTGTTCACCGACACCGGCGTGTACCGCGGCAGCGTGCTGCCACTCATGGCCAGCGGACATGCCTTCAACACGGCCATCGACCAGATGCCGGTCAGCTGGGAGCACGTGGAGGTGCGCCTGGATGCCTACTGCACCACCCGCGCCGACTGCGAAGCCTTAGGCATAGCCGTCGGCGACTTCGTCGCCTTCGACCCGCTGCCGGAGTTCACCGAAAGCGGCCACATCAGCGCCCGCCACCTGGACGACAAGGCCGGTGTCGCGGCGTTGCTGGCCGCACTCAAGGCCGTGGTGGAGAGCGGCCGACAGCCGCTGATCGATTGCCACCCACTGTTCACCATCACCGAGGAAACCGGCTCCGGCGCTGCTGCCGCCCTGCCCTGGGACGTCAGCGAGTTCGTCGGCATCGATATCGCCCCGGTGGCGCCCGGCCAGGCCTCCAGCGAACACGCCGTCAGCGTGGCCATGCAAGACTCCTCGGGGCCGTACGATTACCACCTGTCGCGCCACCTGCTCAGACTGGCCGGCGACCAGGACCTGCCGGTGCGCCGGGATGTGTTCCGTTATTACTTCAGCGATGCCCATTCGGCCGTCACTGCCGGGCACGACATCCGCACCGCGCTGGTGGCGTTCGGCTGCGATGCCACCCATGGCTACGAGCGCACCCACATCGACAGCCTGGCCGCGCTCAGCCGCCTGCTGTCGGGTTATCTGCTCAGCCCGCCGGTATTCGCCAGCGACTCGAACCCGGCCAATGCGTCGCTTGAGCGCTTCAGCCACCAGCTGGAGCACGATGCGCAGATGGAGAGCGACACCCGGGTGCCGGCGGTGGACAGCCTGGTGGGGAACAAGGGGTGAGCAAGGGGGGGCGGGTTTCGCGTAGCATTGACGGATTCTTCTACCAAGCCGAACGCTGCCATGTTGATTCCTTACGACCAATTGCAAGCTGAAACCCTGACCCGCCTGATCGAGGACTTCGTGACCCGCGACGGCACCGACAATGGCGACGACACACCGCTGGAAACCCGTGTGCTGCGGGTGCGCCAGGCGTTGGCCAAGGGCCAGGCGTTCATTCTGTTCGACCTGGAGAGTCAGCAGTGCCAGTTGCTGGCCAAGCATGATGTGCCGCGCGAGTTGCTCGACTGATCTCACGGGCCCTATCGCCGGCAAGCCGGCTCCCACAGGTACCCCACTGAACTTGAGAGCAGTGGGGTACCTGTGGGAGCCGGCTTGCCGGCGATAGGGCCATTACAGACAAACTCAGGCCAATTTGGCCTTACTCGCCTCCCCCGCCTTGATCCGCTTGTACACCTCGGCCCGATGCACCGTCACCTCGCGCGGCGCACTCACACCAAAACGCACCGTGCCCTCTCGCGTCTCCACGACCTTGATCTGGATGTCGTCACCAATGGTGATGACTTCGCCCACTTCGCGCCCTATGACCAGCATGCTTCACTCTCCGACAACAGGAAAAAACCGGAGATTGCATGTGGATATTCAGCAACTCAATGCTTCCACTAAAAATCAGAACCGTCCTACGTAGGCAGGTAAAATTCCCTACAGATTCTTCCCACAATCAACGTGTCTGCGCCTTGGCACGCATCTTCACGGCCATGTCCGCCATCTCGTCATACAGCCGCTCCGGCGCCTGCCGTTTGAGCTGCCAAGCCTGGCGCCCGGCCTCGTGCGGGAGAATCAGGAACTCGCCTGCGGCCACCTGCTGGTGGATGTAATCGGCGATATCGGTCGCACTGATCGGCGAGCCCTCCAGCAATTTCCCCACCTGGGCCTTCATCGCCGGGTTCGGGCCCCGGAATGAATCGAGCAGGTTGGTCTGGAAGAACGACGGGCACACCACATGCACGGCCACTTCCACCTGGCGCAGCTCGACCAGCAGGCTTTCCGACAGCGCCAGCACCCCCGCTTTGGCGACGTTGTAGTTGCTCATGCCGGGCCCCTGCATCAGCGCGGCCATGGACGCCACGTTGACGATGCGCCCCTTGCTGCGTTCGAGCAGCGGCAGGAAGGCCTTGCAGCCCTTGACCACGCCCATCAGGTTGATCGCGATCTGCCAATCCCAGTCCTCCAGCGACAGCTCGGCGAAGAATCCGCCCGAGGCGACCCCCGCGTTGTTGACGATCACATCGATGCCGCCGAACTTCTCCTCGCAGGCCTGGGCCAAGGCGGTGAGCTGGCTGTAGTCGCGCACGTCGCAGCGCTGCACGAAGCCCTCGCCGCCCGCTGCACGCACGAGGTCGAGGGTTTCCCGCAGGCCGGCTTCGTTGACATCGGCCAGCGCCAGGCGCCAGCCCTCGCGCGCCCAACGCAGGGCGATCTCGCGGCCGAGGCCGGATCCGGCGCCGGTGATCATGATGCGATTGTGCATGGTGGCAGGCCTTGTTCTGGTGAGATTGAGCGAAGTCTAAACAAGGCCACGGGGGCTGGCAGGGTCGATCAGGTTAGTGAATGGGGGAGCATGACTCTGTCCCGGCCCTATCGCCGGC
>NZ_AKJC01000209.1 GCF_000282535.1 Pseudomonas sp. GM84
TCTCGGCGGGCGCTAAAAAGCAGACAACCATGGCCTGACAGACCGTGGCACGTTGCAACAAATGTAGGAGCGAGCTTGCTCGCGATGCGCCGCGCGGGCGGCGCTCGATCTCACGGCCACCCACACTTTCTTGCCGTACACTCGAGCTCAAAACGCCCCATGCACCCGCACGACAACCCCGAGAAACTCACAACCTTCTTCACACAAAACCGTCGGATACCGAGTATTCAACGGTCTCAACATTCGCTCCCCGCCTTCTTCGATCAGTTGCCGTAAAACGGCAGATCGCCCTGGCTGCCTGGCAATTACCAACTTACCCGGCTCCGGCTGCAACCCCGTATCGACCAGAATGCGCATGCCTTCCGGCACGCTCTTGCCACTGGCCGCATTCATCGAGTCGTTTTCCACCTCCAGCCAGAATGCATTACCCGCTGGCATATAGTCCGTCTGCTCTTGGACCTCGCTCTTGTCTGGCAAAGGACCCTGCAGATCGGCCCAGCCCAGAACCGGGAAACGAAAACTCGCGTAGCGCAATGCCTCTGCCGACAAAGGCCGCTCAGAACCATAAGAGCCCCTGGACTCACGCGTGAGCTCCGCCAAATCCCGCTCAACCACCATGACTTGAGCCTCCAGATACACCAGCCCAAGTTTTTCCAGCTTTTCATTGATGGTTATCAGCGTTGGTCGCCGAGTCCCGCGCAGCCAGTGCCCCACGCCACCCTGCGTCATGCACAGACGTTCGGCGAGCTTGAGCTGGCTGAGGTTGTGTTCGCGCTTGTAGCGCTTGAGAAATGCGTTCCAGTTTTCCATGAGCGCAAACAATACGGACTGTATTAGCCGCTTCAATACACATCCCGAATTATTTCTAGCGCATTAAATAGTACAGATTGACCTATCCTCCAGACTCATTGTGTTTGAAGGGAACTCTGTAGGTACCGCGATGAAACAATCGAAAAACGACGTAACAGAACTCGACAGCGAAGCCGCCCGCCGCGCCCTCGACTATTACCTCAATCCCAGCCCCACCCGCCCCAGCGAGCACAACAAGATCTGGACCCTGCACGAAGGGGTCAGCCACCAACAGGCGCAAGAACACGCCATCGCCCTGCTCCGCTGCGCAGCCGCCACCGCCCAGGAAACCGCCATTCATCAGGAAGGCACCACCCGCGAACTGATCTTCGCGCTGATGCACATGATGGACATGGCCAAGGCCCTGCTTGAGCACAAGCACCCCGGAAACAGCGGGGTGTAGGGGAGATAGGAAGGGAGAAACGTGATGGCTGGGTACTGGCTGGGACGCCGAGTACCGGAAAGAGGAAGCGCATCGGTAAAAGTTTTTTACCGAATAAATGAAAATTCATTTGACTGGCAAATGATAACGATTATTATTGCACTCAGCTGATCGCGAGATCTGCTGGATAACCTGGAGCTTAGGTCGCTCTCAGATTATCTCCTCATCAGGCTAATCACGGTTTTTGACCCGGCTTTTTGCCGGGTCTTTTTTTTTGGCTCTTCAGGCTAATGAAGATCAGTGATGGCGGCGATGATAGCAAAAGTGTTTCAGAGCGTGAACGCTCATTACAAAACTTTGCGGAATCAGCACTTGAGAATCAATCTCGTTTCGCCTACTCTGGTTCCGCATCAAGGACGATGCCCCCACCCCTCCCCCTCTTGAGCAAGGAGCTGTCCATGAGCCGTCTGCTGCTGCCCCTCGAGCACCCTACCCCCGCTGCCGAGCAAGATGCCGACAATGCGCTGCTACATGGCCTCAAGCGCTTGCCACGGCGCGTGCAGCAAGTGTTCCTGCTCAGCCGCCTCGACCAATTGGACTTCGCCAACATTGCCGCACGACTCGACCTGCCGTTGCTGAGCATCGAACGGCACATGAACCAGGCCTTGCAAACGGCCCGTGCGCGAGGGGATGCCGTGGCCAGTGTTGCCGGGCAATGGTACGTGCGGCTGCAGAGCCCAGAAGCCACTGCCTGCGAGCGGATCGATTTTCGCCGCTGGCTGGATGCCGACCCGGCCCACCTGCAGGCTTTCCATGACACCGAATTGCGCTGGCGCAGCCTGCTCGCACCCGCGCGTGAGCTGGGACAGGATGGCTGGTACCGGCAAGGGCGTGCGGCGATTTCGTTGGGTGGGTGTTCGGTTGCGGTTGGTTTGGGAGTTGCGGCGCTGCTGCTGTTTGGCTACTGGGCCTGAATAACAAAGCCTCCCAATCTGGATCGCACGACAGGAGAGGCAGTAGGTTTTCTGTGCTGTGACAACTTGGCATTCTTGGGATTAGGTACAGAGCTTGAGCATCAAGCGGTGTACAGTACCCCGACAACAATTCCCAAGGAGCCCGCCAATGACCGTGACGCTGTCCCCCCTGCAGATCGACTGTGATTTCGACTCCGGCAACATCCAGGTCCTGGACGCCAGCAACCCGGCCCAGGTCCGCCTGGCCATTCGCCCGGACACTCACAGCGGCCACTTCCAGTGGTTCCACTTCAAGGTCAGCGGCCTCACCCCCGGCCAGCGCCACCGCTTCAGCCTGGAAAACGCCAGCGAGTCTTCCTACAAGAACGCCTGGACCGGCTACAACGCGGTCGCGTCCTACGACCAGCACACCTGGTTCCGCGTACCCAGCCAGTTCGACGGCAAGGCCTTGTCGTTCGAAATCCAGGCTGAACAGCCGCAGATCTGGTTCGCCTATTTCGAACCCTACCCACGTGCCCGCCACAACCAGCTGATCGAGCGCGCCCAGCAGATTCCGGGCGTGGAGCTGCTGGCCCACGGGCGCAGCGTGCAGGGCCGGGATATCCCGCTGCTGCGCGCAGGCGACGGCGCGGCGGGCAAGCGCAAGCTGTGGCTGATTGCCCAGCAGCACCCGGGCGAGCACATGGCCGAATGGTTCATGGAAGGCGTGATCGACCGGCTGCAGGGCAATGATGCGACGGTTCAGGCACTGCTGGCGAAAGCCGACCTGTACCTGATCCCCAACATGAACCCCGATGGCGCTTTCCTCGGCCACCTGCGCACCAACTTCAAGGGCAAGGACCTCAACCGGGCCTGGCAGGACGCCAGTGTCGAGGCGAGCCCGGAGGTGTTCTTTGCCCAGGCGCAGATGAAGCAGTACGGGGTGGATGCGTTCATCGATGTGCATGGAGACGAAGAAATCCCCCATGTGTTCACCGCGGCTTGCGAGGGCAACCCGGGGTACACGCCGCGGCTGGCCAAGCTGGAAGAGCATTTCCGCAGCACCTTGTGCAGCCTGACGCCAGACTTCCAGACGAAATACGGCTATACCCGCGATGAGCCAGGGCAGGCCAACACCACGTTGGCGTGCAATGCGGTGGGGATGGCGCATGACTGCTTGTCGCTGACCCTGGAGATGCCGTTCAAGGACCATGACGATGCGCCAAACCCGGTTACCGGGTGGTCGGGGGCGCGGTCGAAGGTGTTGGCGGGGGCGGTATTGGAGACGCTGGTGAAGATGGTCGACGATTTGCGCTGAGGCTTCTGGCCCTATCGCCGGCAAGCCGGCTCCCACAGAACTGCATTTCACTCATTGATCTGGCAGGGGCCTGTGG
>NZ_AKJC01000210.1 GCF_000282535.1 Pseudomonas sp. GM84
GCCGGCGATAGGGCCAGTACAGGCTTACCGCTGTGCTAAAACGCACAACGGCTGCGCGAAATCTCGTGTTTCCTCAGCGAAATTAATCAATAAGATGTAGGACGACAAGAACAATAATCAGGCGCGAGGTTGCACATGCCGTCAGCCGATTCTGTCTTCGATTACGTGGTCGTAGGAGCCGGTCCCGCCGGTTGCCTGTTGGCCAATCGTTTGTCCGCCGACCCCTCTTGCCGGGTATTGCTGCTCGAAGCGGGCGGCCGCGACAACTACCCCTGGATTCATATCCCGGTCGGTTACCTCTATTGCATCGGCAACCCCCGCACCGACTGGTGCTTCAAGACCCAGGCACAAACCGGCCTGGGCGGTCGCAGCCTGGGTTATCCACGAGGCAAGGTGCTGGGTGGCTGCTCTTCCATCAACGGCATGATCTACATGCGCGGCCAGGCCGCCGACTATGACCATTGGGCCGAGCAGGGCAACGATGGCTGGGCCTGGAAGGATGTGCTGCCGCTGTTCAAGGCCAGCGAAAGTCACTTTGCCGGCAGCAGTGAACACCATGGCAGCAGCGGCGAGTGGCGGGTCGAGCGTCAGCGCTACAGCTGGCCGATCCTCGATGCCTTCCGCGATGCCGCCGAGCAGAGCGGCATTGGCAAGGTCGACGACTTCAACACTGGTGACAACCAAGGCTGTGGATACTTTCAGGTCAACCAGCGCAGCGGTGTGCGCTGGAATGCGTCCAAGGCATTCCTGCGGCCGATAAAGGACCGCGCCAATCTCACCGTGCTTACCGATGTGCAGGTCGACCAGGTGCTGTTGAACAACACCCGTGCACGGGCGGTGAAAGCACGCTGGCAAGGCGCCTGGCATGAGTTTGCCGCGCGCCGCGAGATCATCCTGTGTGCTGGCGCCGTGGGTTCGCCCGGTATCCTGCAGCGCTCGGGTATCGGCCCGCGCACGCTGCTGGAAAGCCTGGGCATTGGCGTGCGCCACGACATGCCCGGTGTCGGCGGCAACCTGCAGGACCATCTGCAGCTGCGTCTGATCTACCAGATTCGCAACACCCGCACCCTCAACCAGATGGCCAACAGCCTGTGGGGCAAGATGGGCATGGGGCTGCGCTACCTGTATGACCGCAGCGGCCCGTTGGCCATGGCGCCAAGCCAGTTGGGCGCCTTCGTGCGCTCGAGCCCCGAGCAGGCCACGGCCAACCTGCAATACCACGTACAGCCGTTGTCGCTGGATCGCTTCGGCGAGCCGCTGCACCGCTTCCCGGCGTTTACCGCCTCGGTGTGCAATCTGCGCCCGGCGAGCCGCGGGCGTATCGACATCGCCAGCGCTGACATGAACAGCGCCCCGCTGATCGATCCCAATTACCTGAGCGACCCTCAGGACCTGCGCGTCGCCGCCGATTCCATTCGCCTCACCCGGCGCATCGTCCAGGCCCCTGCCCTCGCCGCGTTCGCCCCCGAGGAGTATTTGCCGGGCCCAGCGTTGCAGACGGAAGAAGAACTGTTCGAAGCCGCCGGCCAGATCGGCACCACCATCTTCCACCCGGTCGGCACCTGCCGCATGGGCAGCGGCGCGATGGACGTTGTGGATAACCAGCTGCGTGTGCATGGCATACCCGGCCTGCGCGTGGCGGACGCCTCGATCATGCCGCAGATCACCTCCGGCAATACCTGTTCCCCCACCCTGATGATCGCCGAGAAGGCGGCGCAACTGATCCTCAAAGGAGCGGCCACCCAGACCTACCTAAACGAAGACGCGATACCGACGCCCTGACCCGGGTGCGTGCAGTACCGGCGGCTTGTGGTCAGGGGCTGCCGACAGTGGAACAAAAAGAATAATCACTGTGGCCTGTGGGCCGAGGACAGCAACGATGTCGGATTACATCCAAGAGCAGGGGGCGACGGCGAGCAGCCCCAGCCGTCGTGAAGAACGCAAGATCATTTTCGCGTCATCCCTCGGGACGGTTTTCGAGTGGTATGACTTTTTTCTCTATGGCGCCCTGGCAGCGGTCATCAGCAAGCAGTTCTTCGCTGGGGTGAACGACACCACCGCCTTCATCTTCGCCTTGATGGCCTTTGCCGCCGGCTTCCTGGTCCGCCCTTTCGGCGCGCTGGTATTCGGCCGACTGGGTGACATGATCGGGCGCAAGTACACCTTCCTGGTGACCATCGTGCTGATGGGCTTGTCCACCTTCGCGGTCGGCCTGTTGCCCACCTACGCCAGCATCGGCATCGCGGCGCCGATCATCCTGGTGGTGCTGCGCATGCTCCAGGGCCTGGCGTTGGGCGGGGAATACGGTGGCGCCGCGACCTACGTGGCGGAACATGCGCCACCTGGCAAGCGCGGCTTCCACACCGGTTTCATCCAGTCCACCGCTACCCTCGGCCTGCTGTTGTCGTTGCTGGTGGTGTTGGGCAGCCGCTACATCAGCGGCGACCAGTTCGAAACCTGGGGCTGGCGCCTGCCGTTCCTGCTGTCGATCGTGCTGCTGGCGATTTCCACGTGGATCCGCATGAGCATGCACGAGTCGCCGGCCTTCGTGAAAATGAAGGCCCAGGGCAAGGTCAGCAAGTCGCCGATCCGTGAGTCGTTCACCTCCTGGCCGAACCTCAAGGTGGTGCTCACTGCCCTGTTCAGCATCAACGCCGGGCAGGCCGTGACCTTCTACACGGCGCAGTTCTATGTGCTGTTCTTCATGACCCAGATGCTCAAGATGGACCCGGCCCAGGCCAACACCTTGCTGATAATCAGCGTGGTGATCGGGGCGCCGTTCTTCGTGTTCTTCGGCTGGCTGTCCGACCGCATCGGTCGCAAGCCGATCCTGATGCTCGGCCTGCTGTTGGCCACGGTGTTGTACTTCCCGCTGTTCAAGGCGCTGAGCCACTACGCCAACCCGCAGATCGACGCCGCCAGCCGCCAGGCGCCGATCGTTGTCACCGCCGACCCGCAAGGCTGCACCTTCCAGTTCGACCCCGTAGGCAAGGCGCGTTTCGACAGCCCCTGCGACAAGGTCAAGACCTTCCTGGTCAAACAGGGCCTGCCCTACAAATCGGTGGAAGTTGCCGGTAGCCAGGTGGTCGTGAACATTGGCGACAAGACCATCAACGGCTTCGACGAAGCGGCCATGCGTGCGGCGGTGGAGCAGGCGGGTTACCCGGCGAAGGCAGACCCGTCGCAGGTCAACCAGGTGATGGTGGTGGTATTGATCGTGGCGATGATCCTGATCGCTACCATGACCTACGGGCCGCTGGCGGCAGTGATGGTCGAACTGTTCCCGACGCGCATTCGCTACACCTCGATGTCGCTGCCTTATCACATTGGTAACGGCTGGTTCGGCGGCTTCCTGCCGACCGTGTCGTTTGCGCTGGTGGTGTATACCGGGGATATCTTCTACGGGCTGTGGTATCCGGTGCTGGTGACCGGGATCAGCCTGGTGGTGGGGATCTTCTGCCTGAAAGAAACCAAGGATGTGGATATCGACAAGATCTGAGGTTGTCAGGGCTGGCCCTATCGCCGGCAAGCCGGCTCCCACAGATAAACTTCGCGATCTCCTGTGGGAGCCGGCTTGCCGGCGATAGGGCCTTCGAAGCCCATAAAAAAACCGGCTGTAAAAGCCGGTTTTCTTATGCCTCGAAAAAACTTATGCACGATTTTCAGAAAAATGTCATACAGAGAAATAAACAGCTAATTCAAACACTTAGCGATCACTTACGGCATTTAGTCCAAAAATTGCTAACACGTTATCCACAGATGGTCAGGCCATCTGCTCCTGCGGTTTTTCATCCACTGGCGGCAGCGAACCCATGGCCCGCTGGGTCGCTTCGTTCCAGGCCGCAGCACGGTCATTGAGCTCGGCGATGGCGCGTGGGCCGGTACCGTTGGCGTACATCGGCTCACCGATCACGACCTCGATGGTGCCCGCACGCTTGCCCCAGCCAGTCTTCGGCCAGAACTTGCCAGCGTTGTGCGCAATCGGCAGCACCGGCAACCCTGCATTCACCGCCAGCGCAGTACCGCCACGGGAGAACTTGCCCACGGTGCCGAACGGCACACGCGTACCCTCCGGGAAGATCAATACCCACACCTTCTGCTTGAGCAGCTCGTCACCCTTGCTGGCAACCTGGCGCAGGGCTTCCTTGGGGTTGTCGCGGTTGATCGCGATCGGCCGCAGCATGGCCATTGCCCAGCCGAAGAACGGCACGTACAGCAGCTCACGCTTGAGCACCTGGCTCAGGGGCGAGAAGTACGCCGAGAGGAAGAAGGTCTCCCAGGTGCTCTGGTGATTGGAGAGGATCACACAAGGCTCGTTCGGCACGTTCTCGGCACCGGTGATCTTGTAGTCGATGCCGAGAATGGTGCGCGTCAGGAACAATGCACAGCGACACCAGTACACGTTGATGAACTTGTAGCGCTTGGGGAATGGCAGAAAAGGTGCAACGAAGAAGCTAAGCGAGCACCACAGCAGCGAACTGGTGCCCAGCAGCAGGTAAAAAAGAAAGACTCTGATCGCCTGCAGGATCGACATAGTGGCATGTACCGTTGCGGGGCTCGCCCGCCTGAGAAAAATGCGCCCGAAGGCGCATTGTTTAAATTAGTTCTCTGGCGATAGCAGCCAGATCGTCGAAAATCAGTGTAGTTTCCGCAACCCCTTTTTCCAGGGTCCGCTCGCCCTTGCCGGTTTTCACCAGCACGGGTTGTGCACCGACGGCCAGGGCGGCCTCCAGGTCACCTTTGCTGTCGCCGACGAACCAGACGCCTTGCAGGCCAACCTGGTAATGCTCGGCAATCGCCCGCAGCATGCCAGGCTTGGGCTTGCGGCAATCGCAGCCTTCGTCCGGCCCGTGCGGGCAATACACGATGTGGCCCACTTCGCCGCCCTGCTCGGCCACCAGCGCGCGCAAGCGCGCATGCATGGCCTCGAGGGTTGCCAGCGAGTAATAGCCACGGGCAATGCCGGACTGGTTGGTGGCCACGGCCACCGTCCAGCCCGCCTTGCTCAACTGCGCGATCGCTTCGATCGAGCCGGGTATCGGGATCCACTCCTCCAGCGACTTGATGTAGGCGTCGGAGTCCTGGTTGATCACCCCGTCACGATCGAGAATCAGCAGTTTCAAGGCTTACCCCAGCAGCGAAATGTCGGCAACGCCCAGGAACAGGCCGCGCAGGCGGCTGAGCAGGGCATAACGGTTGGCACGTACCTTGGCGTCCTCGGCGTTGACCATCACCGCCTCGAAGAAGGCGTCGACCGGGTCACGCAGGGCGGCCAGGCGGGCCAGCGACTCGCTGTACTGGCGTGCGGCAGCCATCGGTTGCACGGCCTGGTCGGCCTGCTGGATGGCCGAGTACAGGGAGAACTCGTTGGCGTTGTCGAAGTACTTCGGCTCGACCTGCTCGGCGATGGCGCCTTCGGCCTTGCTCAGCAGGTTCGACACGCGCTTGTTCACCGCAGCCAGGGCTTCGGCTTCCGGCAGCTTGCGGAAGGCCTGCACGGCCTGCACGCGCTGGTCGAAGTCCAGGGCCGAGCCCGGCTTCAGGGCACGTACCGACAGGTAGGTAGCCACGTCGATGCCTTCGTCTTCGTAGCGCGCACGCAGGCGGTCGAAGATGAACTCCAGCACCTGCTCGGCCAGGCCGGCGGCCTTGACCTTGGCACCGAACTGCTTGACTGCGAACTCGACTGCACCGGTCAGGTCCAGGTCCAGTTGCTTCTCGATCAGGATACGCAGCACGCCCAGGGCGGCACGGCGCAGGGCATACGGGTCCTTGCTGCCGGTGGGCAGCATGCCGATGCCGAAGATGCCGACCAGGGTGTCGAGCTTGTCGGCGATGGCCACGGCCGCACCGGTGAGGGTCTGCGGCAGCTCGGCGCCAGCACCGCGCGGCATGTACTGCTCGTTCAGGGCCAGCGCGACGTCTTCCGGCTCGCCATCGTTGAGCGCGTAGTAGTAACCGGCAACGCCCTGCATCTCAGGGAACTCGCCGACCATCTCGGTGGCCAGGTCGCACTTCGACAGCAGGCCGGCACGGCCAGCGCGCTGGGCGTCGCCGCCGATCAGCGGGGCGATGAACGCGGCCAGCCTGGAGACGCGCTCGGCCTTGTCGTAGACCGTGCCCAGCTGAGCCTGGAACACCACGTTCTTCAGACGCTCGTTGAAGGTTTCCAGCGGCTGCTTCTTGTCTTGCTTGAAGAAGAACTCGGCGTCGGTCAGGCGTGGGCGCACGACCTTCTCGTTACCCTGCACGATCTGCTTGGGGTCACGGCTCTCGACGTTGGCCACGGTGATGAAGCGCGGCAGCAGCTTGCCTTCGCTGTCCAGCAGGCAGAAGTATTTCTGGTTGTCCTGCATGGTGGTGATCAGGGCTTCCTGCGGCACCTCGAGGAAACGCTCCTCGAACGAGCACACCAGCGGCACCGGCCACTCGACCAGGGCGGTCACTTCATCCAGCAGCGCCGGCGGCACGATGGCAGTGCCTTCCTGCTGCAGGGCCAGCTCGGCGGTACGCTTGCTGATCAGCTCGCGGCGCTCGGCGAAGTCGGCCAGCACGTAGGCTTTGCGCAGGTCTTCGGCGTAGTTGGCCGGCGTGGTGATGACCACGTTTTCCGGGTGGTGGAAGCGGTGGCCACGGGATTCACGGCCGGCTTGCTGCGACAGGATGGTGCAGTCGATCACCTGGTCGCCAAGCAGCATCACCAGCCACTGGGTCGGACGCACGAACTCTTCACGGCTGGCGCCCCAGCGCATGCGCTTGGGGATCGGCAGGTCGTTGAGCGAATCTTCGACGATGGTCGGCAGCAGGCTGGCGGTAGCCTTGCCCGCAATGTGCTGGGAGAAGCGCAGCTTGGCGCCGCTCTGGTCGATCTCCGACAGCTCGACGCCGCACTTCTTGGCGAAGCCCAGGGCGGCCTGGGTCGGCTGGCCTTCGGCGTTGAAGGCGGCCTGCATGGGCGGGCCATCGATATTGATGCTGCGGTCCGGCTGCTGCACGTCGAGCTGACGGATCAGCACGGCCAGGCGGCGCGGCGCGGCGTACACCTGCTTGGCGGTGTAGTTCAGGCCAGCGGCCTGCAGGCCTTTCTCGATGCCGGCCAGGAAGGCGTCGCCGAGGGTGGACAGGGCCTTGGGTGGCAGCTCTTCGGTGCCCAGTTCAACCAGGAAATCTTGAGCACTCATTGTGCAGCCTCCAGCTTCGCCAACACTTCGTCACGCAGTTCAGGGGTAGCCATCGGGAAGCCCAGGCGTGCGCGGGCTTGCAGATAGCTTTGCGCCACGTCCCGGGCGAGGGTACGTACGCGCAGGATGTAACGCTGGCGCTCGGTCACCGAGATGGCGCGGCGGGCGTCCAGCAGGTTGAAGGTGTGCGAGGCCTTCAGGACCATTTCATAGGTCGGCAGCGGCAGGTCCAGCTTGATCAGTCGGTTCGCTTCGCTTTCGTAGAAGTCGAACAGTTCGAACAGCTTGTCGACGTTGGCGTGCTCGAAGTTGTAGGTCGACTGCTCCACCTCGTTCTGGTGGAACACGTCGCCGTAGGTGACCTTGCCGAACGGGCCGTCAGCCCATACCAGGTCGTACACCGAGTCGACGCCCTGGATGTACATGGCCAGGCGCTCCAGGCCGTAGGTGATTTCACCGGTGACCGGGTAGCACTCGATGCCGCCCACTTGCTGGAAGTAGGTGAACTGGGTGACTTCCATGCCGTTGAGCCAGATTTCCCAGCCCAGGCCCCAGGCGCCCAGGGTCGGCGATTCCCAGTTGTCTTCGACGAAGCGAATGTCGTGGACCAGCGGATCCAGGCCGATGGCTTTCAGCGAGCCGAGGTACAGCTCCTGGAAGTTGGCCGGGTTCGGCTTGAGCACCACCTGGAACTGGTAGTAGTGCTGCAGGCGGTTGGGGTTTTCGCCATACCGCCCGTCGGCAGGGCGACGGCTAGGCTGCACATAGGCGGCGTTCCAGGTTTCTGGACCCACGGCGCGCAGGAATGTAGCGGTGTGGAATGTGCCGGCGCCTACTTCCATATCGTAGGGCTGAAGCACCACACAACCTTGGTCTGCCCAGTAGTTCTGCAGGGCGAGGATCAGGTCTTGGAAGGTACGCACGGCTGGCGTAGGCTGGCTCACGAAATTCACCTGTATCTGGGGATGCGGATGTAAAGAGCGGGAGTATAACCTGATTCGCCTCGCCCTCTACTCATTGGAGCCTTATGCCACGCTGCTTTTGGTGTACCGACGATCCGTTGTACCAGGCCTACCACGACCAGGAATGGGGAACGCCACAGCGTGACCCGGCGTTGCTCTTCGAGATGCTTTTGCTCGAAGGGTTCCAGGCGGGGTTGTCATGGATCACCGTGCTGCGCAAACGCGAGCGTTATCGTGAGGTACTGCACGGCTTCGACCCGCACCAGCTGGCGCAGATGAGCGACGAACGGGTCGAGGAGCTGATGCTCGATGCCGGCATCATCCGCAACCGTCTCAAGCTCAAGGCCGTGCGGCGCAATGCCCAGGCCTGGCTGGCTGTGGATAACCCTGCCGAATGGCTGTGGTCGTTCGTGGGCGGCGAACCGAAGATCAATCACTTCAGCAGCCGCAGCGATGTGCCGGCGGTCACCGACGAGGCCAAGGCAATGAGCAAGGCGCTGCAGAAAGCCGGCTTCACCTTTGTTGGCCCGACCATTTGCTACGCCTTCATGCAGGCCACCGGGATGGTCATGGACCACACCACCGATTGCGATCGCTACGCCGCCTTGCTGCGCTGAGGGGTTACAATGCGCGCCTTGCTGAAATAAGGAATTCGCCTGTGGAAAAGTTCAAGGGCGCCCTGATGGTCGGGGTGCTGCGTCTGTTTGCCAAGCTGCCCTGGGGCGCTGTACAGCGCGTTGGCGCCGGGATCGGCTGGCTGATGTGGAAGATCCCCAACGGGTCGCGCAACGTCGTGCGCATCAACCTGGCCAAGTGCTTCCCGGAGATGGACCCGGCCGAGCGTGAGCAACTGGTAGGCCGTGCACTGAAAGATATCGGCAAGTCCTTTACCGAAAGTGCCTGCGCCTGGATCTGGCCGCCGCAGCGTTCGCTGGAGCTGGTCAAGGAGGTGCACGGCCTGGAAGTGCTGGAGCAGGCCCTGGCCTCGGGCAAGGGTGTGGTCGGTATCACCAGCCACCTGGGCAACTGGGAAGTGCTCAACCACTTCTACTGCAGCCAGTGCAAACCGATCATCTTCTACCGCCCGCCCAAACTGAAGGCGGTGGATGACCTGCTGCGCGAGCAGCGTGTGCAGATGGGCAACCGTGTGGCGCCTTCGACCAAGGAAGGCATTCTCAGCGTGATCAAGGAAGTGCGCCGGGGTGGGCAGGTAGGGATTCCGGCCGACCCGGAGCCGGCCGAGTCTGCCGGGGTGTTCGTGCCGTTCCTGGGGACTCAGGCGCTGACCAGCAAGTTCGTGCCGAACATGCTGGCCGGGGGCAAGGCGGTGGGGGTGTTCCTGCATGCGCTGCGGCTGCCGGATGGTTCGGGCTTCAAGGTGTTCCTGGAGGCGGCGCCGGAGGAGATGTACAGCACGGACGTGAACGTGTCGGCGGCGGCCATGAGCAAGGTGGTCGAGCGGTATGTGCGCGAGTATCCGAGCCAGTACATGTGGAGCATGAAGCGCTTCAAGAAGCGCCCGCCGGGCGAGGCGCGTTGGTATTGAGGATTTGGGGGCGCTTTGCGCCCCATTCGCGGGACAAGCCCGCTCCCACAATGGTCCTGGCCACATCTATCACTGTGGGAGCGGGCTTGTCCCGCGAATGGGCTGCAAAGCAGCCCCAGCAATCTCAAACCTTGTTCAGCTTCTTGAGAAACACCGCCATCTCCTTCTCGGCCTGCTTGTCGCCATGGGCCTGCGCCGCCACGATCCCGTCTTCCCAGGCCTTGCGCGCTGCCGCCAAATCACCCTGCAACTGGTAAGCCTTGCCCAGCAGCTTCCACGCCGCCGAATATTTCGGGTCCTGCTCCACACAGCGCGCCAGGTGCACCGCCGCTTCAGCACCATTGCCCTCATCCAGCCAGGCCTTGCCCAGACCAAACCTCAGCAATGGGTTATCCACACCCTTGGCCAGCATCTTCTCCAGCGATTCGCGCATGCCCTCTTCTCCTAGAAGAAACTCAAGCCGACGTGGAACAGCTTCTCCACATCCCGAATATGCTTTTTATCCACAACGAACAGAATCACATGGTCACCCGACTCGATCACCGTGTCGTCATGGGCGATCAGCACTTGTTCATCGCGGATGATCGCACCGATGGTGGTGCCGGGCGGCAGGGCGATGTCCTCGATGGCCTTGCTGACCACTTTGCTCGACTTCGCATCACCATGCGCCACTGCCTCGATAGCCTCCGCCGCACCGCGGCGCAACGAGTGCACGCTGACGATATCGCCCCGACGCACATGCGCCAGCAAGGTACCGATGGTGGCCAGCTGCGGGCTGATGGCGATATCGATGTCGCCCCCTTGCACCAGGTCGACGTAGGCCGGGTTGTTGATGATGGTCATCACCTTGCGCGCGCCCAGGCGCTTGGCCAGCAGCGACGACATGATGTTGGCCTCGTCGTCGTTGGTCAGGGCCAGGAAGATGTCGGCGTCGGCGATGTTCTCTTCGAGCATCAGGTCCTTGTCCGATGCGCTGCCCTGCAGCACCACGGTGCTTTCCAGGGTGTCGGAAAGGTGCCGGCAGCGTGCCGGGTTCATCTCGATGATCTTCACCTGGTAGCGGCTTTCGATGGCCTCGGCCAGGCGCTCGCCGATCTGCCCGCCGCCGGCGATGACCACGCGCTTGTTGGTTTCGTCGATACGACGCAGCTCGCCCATCACGGCACGGATGTCTTTGCGCGCCGCGATGAAGAACACCTCGTCATCCGCTTCGATGACCGTGTCGCCGCGTGGCGTGATAGGCCGGTCGCGGCGGAAGATCGCGGCCACGCGGGTGTCGACGTTGGGCATGTGCGCGCGGATCTGGCGCAGTTGCTGGCCCACCAGTGGGCCGCCGTAGTACGCCTTGACCGCCACCAGCTGCGCCTTGCCTTCGGCGAAGTCGATCACCTGCAGCGAGCCGGGGTGCTCGATCAGGCGCTTGATGTAGTTGGTCACGACCTGCTCGGGGCTGATCAGCACGTCCACCGGGATATGGTCGTTGTCGAACAGCTCCTCGCGGGTGAGGTAGGCCGACTCGCGCACCCGGGCGATCTTGGTCGGGGTGTGGAACAGCGAATAGGCCACCTGGCAGGCGACCATGTTGGTTTCGTCGCTGTTGGTCACCGCCACCAGCATGTCGGCGTCGTCGGCACCGGCCTGGCGCAGCACCGTCGGCAGCGAGCCACGGCCCTGCACGGTGCGGATGTCGAGGCGGTCGCCAAGGTCGCGCAGGCGCTCGCCGTCGGTATCGACCACGGTGATGTCGTTGGCTTCGCTCGCCAGGTGCTCCGCCAGCGTCCCGCCCACCTGCCCTGCGCCGAGGATGATGATCTTCATCCGTTACTCCCTAACGTTTGCTTACCCGCGCGAGGCGGCAATCTTGATCAGCTTGGCATAGTAGAAGCCGTCGTGGCCGCCTTCCTGGGCCAGCAACTGGCGGCCGTGGGGCTGGCGCAGGCCGGCTTCGGTGGCCAGGTCCAGCTCACGGGCACCTGGGGTGCGGGCAAGGAAGGCGCCGATCACTTCGGTGTTCTCGGTCGGCAGGCTGGAGCAGGTGGCGTACAGCAGCATGCCGCCGACTTCCAGGGTCGGCCACAGGGCATCGAGCAGCTCGCCCTGCAAGGCGGCCAGGGCCGGAATGTCATCGGCCTGGCGGGTCAGCTTGATGTCGGGGTGGCGGCGGATCACGCCGGTGGCCGAGCACGGGGCGTCGAGCAGGATGCGCTGGAACGGCTTGCCGTCCCACCAGCTGGCGGTGTCGCGGGCATCGCAGGCGATCAACTCGGCATCCAGTTGCAGGCGGTCGAGGTTTTCGCGCACGCGGGTCAGACGCTTGGCTTCCAGGTCGATGGCCACCAGGTGCGCCAGGCCCGCTTCGGCTTCGAGCAGGTGGCAGGTCTTGCCGCCCGGGGCGCAGCAGGCGTCGAGCACGCGCTGGCCCGGGGCCAGTTCGAGCAGGTCGGCAGACAGCTGCGCGGCTTCGTCCTGCACGCTGACCCAACCTTCGGCGAAGCCCGGCAGGCCGCGCACGTCGCAGGCTTCGGTCAGCACGATGCCGTCACGGCTGTACTGGCAGGCGCTGGCGCCGATGCCCGCTTCGGCCAGCAGCGCCAGGTAGGCGTCGCGGCTGTGGTGGCGACGGTTGACCCGCAGGATCATCGGCGGGTGGGCGTTGTTGGCGGCGCAGATCGCTTCCCATTGCTCCGGCCAGAAGGCTTTCAGCGACTTCTGCAGCCAGCGCGGGTGGGCGGTGCGCACCACCGGGTCACGCTCCATGTCGGCGAGCAGCGCCTCGCCTTCACGCTGGGCGCGGCGCAGCACGGCGTTGAGCAGGCCTTTGGCCCACGGCTTCTTCAGCTTGTCGGCGCAGCCCACGGTTTCGCCGATGGCGGCGTGGGCCGGGATGCGCGTGTAGAACAGCTGGTACAGGCCGACCAGCAGCAGCGCCTGCACATCGGCATCGGCGGCCTTGAACGGCTTTTGCAGCAGCTGCGCCGCGAGCAGGTCGAGGCGTGGCTGCCAGCGGGCGGTGCCGAATGCCAGGTCCTGGGTCAGGCCACGGTCGCGTTCATCGACCTTGTCCAGTTGCGCGGGCAGCGAGCTGTTCAGCGAGGCCTTGCCGCTGAGTACAGCGGCCAGGGCACGGGCGGCGGCGAGGCGTGGGTTCATTGGCCCAGCACCTTGCCACTGGCGAACTTCTCGCGGCGGCTGTTGAACAGGTCGCTGAAGGCCAGCGCCTTGCCACCGGGCAATTGCAGGCGGGTCAGGCTCAGGGCCTGGTCACCGCAGGCGACCACCAGGCCGTCCTTGCTGGCTGAGAGGATCTCGCCCGGGGCGCCCTTGCCTGTGGACACGTTGGCGGCGAGGACTTTCACGCTCTCGCCATCGAGCGTGCTGTGGCACACCGGCCATGGGTTGAAGGCACGGATCAGGCGCTCCAGCTCGACAGCCGGGCGGTTCCAGTCGATGCGCGCTTCGTCCTTGTTCAGCTTGTGTGCATAGGTGGCCAGGGCATCGTCCTGTATCTCGCCCTGCAGGCTGCCGTCGGCCAGACCGGCAATGGCCTGCACCACGGCAGGCGGGCCCATTTCGGCGAGGCGGTCGTGCAGGCTGCCACCGGTGTCGTCGGCGCTGATCGGGGTGACCACCTTGAGCAGCATCGGGCCGGTGTCCAGGCCCGCTTCCATGCGCATCACGGTCACGCCGCTCTCGGCGTCGCCGGCTTCCACGGCGCGCTGGATCGGCGCCGCACCGCGCCAGCGTGGCAGCAGGGAGGCGTGGCTGTTGATGCAGCCCAGGCGCGGGATGTCCAGCACCACCTGGGGCAGGATCAGGCCGTAGGCGACCACCACCATCAGGTCCGGCTTGAGCGCGGCGAGTTCAGCCTGGGCGTCTTCGTTGCGCAGGGTTGGCGGCTGGAACACCGGGATGTCATGGGCCACGGCCAGTGCCTTGACCGCGCTCGGCATGAGCTTCTGGCCACGGCCGGCGGGGCGATCGGGCTGGGTGTAGACGCCCACGATCTCGTAAGGGCTGTCGAGCAGGGCCTTGAGGTGTTCGGCGGCAAACTCTGGAGTGCCTGCAAAGACGATGCGCATGGAGTTCTCGCTTCAAAAAAGAAAAAGGCTTGCCGGAGCAAGCCTTCTGGAAGGTAGGGATCAGGCTTGCTGGCGGTGCTGCTTTTCCAGCTTCTTCTTGATCCGGTCGCGTTTGAGTTGCGACAGGTAGTCAACGAACAGCTTGCCGTTGAGGTGATCGAACTCGTGCTGCACGCACACCGCCAACAGGCCTTCGCATTCCAGCTCGAACGGCTTGCCGTCGCGGTCCTGGGCCTTGACCCGCACGCGCAACGGGCGGTCGACGTTCTCGTAGAAACCAGGCACCGACAGGCAGCCTTCCTGGTACTGGCCCATGTCGTGGGTCAGCTCTTCGACCGTGGGGTTGATGAAGACGCGCGGCTCGCTGCGGTCTTCGCTCAGGTCCATGACCACAACCTGCTTGTGCACGTTGACCTGGGTAGCGGCCAGGCCGATGCCAGGGGCTTCGTACATGGTTTCAAACATGTCGTCGATCAGCTGACGCAGGGCGTCGTCGAACTCCGTCACCGGTTTGGCAATGGTGCGCAGGCGCGGGTCCGGGAATTCGAGAATGTTCAAGATGGCCATAAGGTCAGGCAGTCACTGTGCGTTCGGTTGAAAACTGAGCACACATAATAAAGGGAATCGACGATTTCGGCACCTGGCAAGCTCGACTAGGGTGTCTATGGGCTTGATAGCCTCCATTTCATGGACAGCTTTTCAAACTGTTACCCACACAGTTATCCACAGGTTGTGCCACGTAATTGGCCCTGTTTCGATCAAGGATGATCCCCATGTCCAACCACCACTCGTCGCTTTGTTCGCCTGCCGAAATCGAGGCTCGATTGCGTCTGCATCGCCTCCCCGAGGTCGGGTTGCGTCGTTTTCACGCCTTGCTGAAAGCTTTTGGCAGCGCCTCTTCGGCGCTCAGTGCTCCGGCCGGGGCATGGCGTGCGCTGGGCATGGCGCAGGCCACCATCGATGCCAGGCGCAGTGCCCAGGTGCGCGACGGAGCATTGGCCGCAATGGCCTGGTTAGAGCGGCCGGGCCAGCATTTGCTGATGTGGGACAGCCCGGGCTACCCCGCGCTGCTGGCCGAAATCGACGATGCACCACCGCTGCTTTTCGTGGCAGGTGATCCTGCGTTGCTCGACCGCCCGCAGTTGGCAATTGTGGGCAGCAGGCGTGCTTCACCGCCCGCCATCGACAACGCCAGAGGATTTGCCCGTTGCCTGTCGCAAGCCGGGTTCACCATCACCAGTGGCCTTGCCTTGGGGATAGACGGTGCCGCTCATCGGGCTGCCTTGCAGGCCGGAGGGGGCACGATCGGGGTACTCGGCACGGGGCTGCAAAAACTTTATCCACAGCGCCACCGTGAGCTGGCCAAAGCGATGGTCGACAGCGGTAGCGCGCTGATTTCGGAGTTTCCGCTGGATGCCGGGCCGCTGCCGGGCAACTTCCCGCGGCGCAATCGCATCATCAGCGGGCTGTCGCTTGGCGTTCTGGTGGTCGAGGCGAGCCTGGCCAGTGGTTCGTTGATCACGGCCCGCCTGGCAGCCGAACAGGGCCGTGAGGTCTATGCCATTCCCGGTTCGATCCACCATCCCGGTGCCAAGGGCTGCCACCAGTTGATCCGCGACGGTGCGTTGCTGGTAGAAAGCGTGGAACAGATCCTGGAAACCTTGCAGGGTTGGCAGAACTTGCCGCCGGTGAGTGTGGATAAACCATCGCATCCCCTGCTGGCGTTGCTGCATGCCGCACCGCAGACCAGCGAAGCACTGGCGGTTTGCAGCAAGCAGCCCCTGGCGCAGGTGCTGGCGCAATTGACCGAGCTGGAGCTCGAAGGTCGAGTGAGTAATGAAGCAGGGCGTTGGTTTGCCCGCGTGGGCTAAGTAAACTGCCGACATGGCTTAAATGCGGAGAAACACAAATGGTGAGCAGTTGGCGTGTGCAACAAGCCGCGCGTGAGATTCGGGCGGGCGCGGTAATCGCCTACCCGACGGAAGCGGTCTGGGGCCTGGGCTGCGACCCGTGGAACGAGGACGCGGTGTATCGCCTGCTGGCGCTCAAGTCGCGGCCTGTGGATAAAGGCCTGATTCTGGTCGCCGACAACATCCGCCAGTTCGATTTCCTGTTCGAGGATTTCCCCGAAGACTGGATCGACCGCATGGGCAGTACCTGGCCCGGGCCCAATACCTGGCTGGTGCCGCATCAGGACCTGTTGCCGGAGTGGGTGACGGGGCAGCATGACACGGTGGCGCTGCGGGTCAGTGATCATCCGCAGGTGCGTGAGTTGTGTGCGTTGGTGGGGCCGTTGATTTCCACGTCGTGCAACCCGGGTGGGCGGCCGGCGGCGAAGACGCGGTTGCGGGTGGAGCAGTATTTCCACGGGCAGCTGGACCTGGTGCTCGGTGGGGCGCTGGGTGGGCGGAAGAATCCGAGTGTGATTCGTGATCTGGCCACTGGCGAAGTGGTTCGCCCGGGTTAATCCACCAAGTACTTGCACCATCCCTGTGGGAGCACTCTCTGTGGGGGTAGGTCTGTGGGAGCGGGCTTGTCCCGCGAAGAGGCCAGCCCAGACACTAGATGTGTATGGCCAGGGCTTCGCCCTGGTTCGCGGGGCAAGCCCGCTCCCACAGGGGACCGAGTTGGGCAGGGTTCTCTGATTTCATATCCGAATGACTGCTCGGCTTTCAATTTGGGAAAACTCCTACAACTCGTATCGAATACCATCACCTTCTCAGTGGGAACTCCTGCCTCTAGGCTTCAGACCGTCGCCGAATAACTTGGCGATCGGGTGTGGTAACCCGAATGGAGAGAGTTCCTCGCAGTCAATGGCGGCTGTACGCGGGAGGCTTCGTGCCTGCCGGGTTTGGGGACTCTCTCCGGTTTACCACCCCGTGTACAGCTGCCACCTAATCGTGTGGTAACGACTAGGTGGGGCATTGAAGTGAGAGTTTCCGATGAAAAAGATAGTCCCCGATCCACCACTCCCCTGCACTTGCGCTCGCCCCTTCGGCCGCTGCGACGCCGGCCACGAAGCGCTGTTCAGCGTAAACCCGAACATCCCCGCCGCCGACGCGCTGGTCCACATAGCGCTCTACCTGCGCTGCGCCTACGAGACGGGCTACAAGACCCTCGATTACCTGCGCGAAGAAGGCCGCGGCATGTATTGGTCGAACCTGCATGCGATTGAAATGGCAGAGGGGTTGGTAGAGGCGATGCTGGATGGCATTGAATCCTCACCTGTGTCTAACAACTCTGTCGGCTGATCTGGCGCTATCGCCGGCAAGCCG
>NZ_AKJC01000211.1 GCF_000282535.1 Pseudomonas sp. GM84
GGAAAGCCGGCTCCCACGGGTGCTGCACAGCGCTCAAGGCCTGCGCTGTGCCTGTGGGAGCCGGCTTGCCGGCGATGAGGCCGAAGCAGCCTTAGTTGTCGTACCCAAGGTTAGGCGCCAACCAGCGCTCGCTCACGCTCACATCCTGCCCCTTGCGCGCGCTGTAGCTGTCGATCTGGTCCTTGTCCACCTTGCCCACGGCGAAGTACTGCGCCTGCGGGTGGGCAAAGTACCAGCCACTGACCGCCGCCGCCGGGAACATCGCAAAGTGCTCGGTCAGGAACACACCACTGGCCCCGGTCTCACCGATCGCGGTGCCATCGAGCAGGCGGAACAGCGTTTCCTTCTCGGTGTGGTCCGGGCAGGCCGGGTAGCCCGGGGCAGGGCGGATGCCGCTGTACTGCTCCTTGATCAGCGCCTCGTTGTCCAGGTGCTCGTCACGGGCATAACCCCAGTGCTCTTTACGCACCTGTTCGTGCAGCCATTCGGCGCAGGCTTCGGCCAGGCGGTCGGCCAGGGCCTTGACCATGATCGAGCTGTAGTCGTCGCCCTTGTCCTGGTAGGCCTTGGCCACTTCCTCGGCACCGATGCCGGCGGTCGTGATGAAGCCGCCCACATAGTCGGTGACGCCGCAGCCCTTGGGGGCGACGAAGTCGGCCAGGGAGAGGTTGGCCTTGCCTTCCGGCTTGATGGTCTGCTGGCGCAGGTGGTGCAGGGTGGCCAAGGTCTGGCCGTCTTCGCCATACACTTCGATGTCGTCGTCGGCCACCTGGTTGGCCGGCCAGAAACCGAACACGGCACGGGCACTGATCAGCTTCTCGTCGATCAGTTTGTCGAGCATCTCACGGGCGTCCTTGTACAGCGCCGTGGCGGCTTCGCCGACCACTTCATCGGTGAGGATGCGCGGGAACTTGCCGGCCAGGTCCCACGAAATGAAGAACGGGGTCCAGTCGATGTACTCGGCCAAGGTGCGCAGGTCGATGTTTTCCAGCACCTTGACGCCGGTGAAGGAGGGCACCGCCGGCTGGTAACCGGCCCAGTCGTACTGTGGCTTGGTCGCCACCGCCTGGGCATAGCTCAGGCGCTCGGTGCGGGCGCTGCGGTTGGCGGTGCGCTCGCGGACTTCGATGTAGTCCTGGCGGGTCTTCTCGACAAAACCGGGTTTGAGTTCCTTGGACAGCAATTGGGTCGCCACGCCCACCGCGCGCGAGGCGTCGGTGACGTAGATGACCGCGTCATTGCTGTACTTGGGCTCGATCTTGACCGCGGTGTGCGCCTTGGAGGTGGTGGCGCCGCCGATCATCAGCGGCAGGTTGAAGCCCTGGCGCTGCATTTCGCGGGCGACGTGGACCATCTCGTCCAGCGACGGGGTGATCAGGCCGGACAGGCCAATGATGTCGCACTTCTCGTCGCGGGCGGTCTGCAGGATCTTCTCGGCCGGTACCATCACGCCGAGGTCGACGATGTCGTAACCGTTGCAGCCCAGTACCACGCCGACGATGTTCTTGCCGATGTCATGCACGTCGCCCTTGACCGTGGCCATGAGGATCTTGCCCTTGGCCTCGGGCTTGTCGCCTTTCTCCGCTTCGATGAACGGAATCAGGTGGGCCACCGCCTGCTTCATCACGCGAGCGGACTTGACCACCTGCGGCAGGAACATCTTGCCGGCGCCGAACAGGTCACCGACCACGTTCATGCCACTCATCAGCGGGCCTTCGATGACCTCGATGGGGCGTGCGCATTGCTGGCGGCACTCTTCGGTATCTTCGACGATGAACGCCGTGATGCCCTTCACCAGCGCGTGCTCCAGGCGCTTTTGCACCGGCAGCGAACGCCACTCTTCGTTTTCCACTTCCTTGGCCGCACCGCCGCCTTTGAAGTCGTCGGCAATGGCCAGCAGCGCGTCGGTGCCATGCGGGGTGCGGTTGAGCACCACGTCCTCGACCTTCTCGCGCAACGCGGCCGGGATCTCGTCGTAGATCTCCAGCTGGCCGGCGTTGACGATACCCATGGTCAGGCCGTTGCGAATGGCGTGATAGAGGAAGACCGAGTGGATCGCTTCGCGCACCGGGTTGTTGCCGCGGAACGAGAACGACACGTTGGACACACCGCCGGAGCTCAGCGCATGGGGCAGGTGGTCACGGATGAAGGCACAGGCTTCGATGAAGTCGACGGCGTAGTTGTTGTGCTCTTCGATGCCGGTGGCGACGGCGAAGATGTTCGGGTCGAAGATGATATCTTCCGGGGGGAAGCCCACTTCGTTGACCAGAATGTCGTAGCTGCGCTGGCAGATTTCCTTCTTGCGTGCGGCGGTGTCGGCCTGGCCGACCTCGTCGAAGGCCATCACCACCACGGCGGCGCCGTAGCGCTTGCACAGGCGGGCGTGGTGCTTGAACTGCTCGACGCCTTCCTTCATGGAAATCGAGTTGACGATGCCCTTGCCCTGGATGCACTTGAGGCCCGCTTCGATCACTTCCCACTTCGACGAGTCGATCATGATCGGCACGCGCGAGATGTCCGGTTCGCAGGCAATCAGGTTGAGGAAGCGAACCATGGCGGCCTGGGAATCGAGCATCCCTTCGTCCATGTTGATGTCGATCACCTGGGCGCCGGCCTCGACCTGCTGCAGGGCGACTTCCAGGGCCTCGGTGTAGTTCTCTTCACGGATCAGCCGGGCGAACTTGGCGGAACCGGTGATGTTGGTGCGCTCGCCGACGTTGACGAACAACGACTGGCGATCGATGGTGAACGGTTCCAGGCCCGACAGGCGGCATGCCTTGGCGATTTCCGGAATTTCCCGTGGCTTGTACTTGGCCACGGCTTCGGCAATGGCCTGAATGTGGCCCGGGGTGGTGCCGCAGCAGCCGCCGATGATGTTGAGGAAACCGCTGGCGGCGAACTCTTCGACCACCGCGGCCATCTCGGCCGGGGTTTCGTCGTATTCACCGAAGGCGTTCGGCAGGCCGGCGTTGGGGTGGGCCGAGACGTGGGTGTCGGCCTTGGTCGACAGCTCTTCCAGGTACGGGCGCAGGTCCTTGGCGCCGAGGGCGCAGTTCAGGCCCACGGAAATCGGCTTGGCGTGGCGCACCGAGTTCCAGAACGCTTCGGTGGTCTGGCCGGACAGGGTGCGGCCGGAGGCATCGGTGATGGTGCCGGAGATCATGATCGGCAGTTCGATGCCGTCGTCCTCGAACACCTGCTGCACGGCGAAGATCGCCGCCTTGGCGTTGAGGGTGTCGAAGATGGTTTCGATGAGGATCAGGTCGGCGCCGCCTTCGATCAGGCCGCGGGTGGCCTCGATGTAGTTGGTTACCAGCTCGTCGAAGGTGACGTTGCGGTAGCCGGGGTCGTTGACGTCCGGGGAGATCGAGCAGGTGCGGCTGGTCGGGCCGAGCACGCCGGCGACGAAGCGCGGCTTGTCGGGAGTTTCCAGGGTCTTGGCATCGGCCACCTGGCGGGCGATGCGCGCGCCCTCGACGTTCAGCTCGTAGACCAGCGACTCCATGCCGTAGTCGGCCTGGGAAATCTGCGTGGCGTTGAAGGTGTTGGTTTCGAGGATATCGGCACCGGCGTCGAGGTAGGCTTTCTCGATGGCGGCGATCACGTCCGGGCGGCTGAGCAGCAGCAGGTCGTTGTTGCCCTTGACGTCGCTTGGCCAATCGGCGAAGCGCGTGCCACGATAGTCGTGTTCCTCGAGGCGATAGCTTTGGATCATAGTACCCATGCCGCCGTCGAGGATCAGGATGCGCTCTTTGAGTGCGTTCTGGAGTGCTTGGAGACGAGCGCTGCGGTCGGACATAGGAACTACCTGGTCGGGCAAATATCAGAAGGTGCGGAATCATAACAAAGCTGCGCGGTTTTTAGGCGCATCGGCCATTTGCATGAATTTTGTTCATGTTGAGCCACAAGCACCCAAGGACGACCAGACAATCGTGATGGCTTTCAAGAACCAGGACTTACGGCACATGGTGCATCGCCTTATGGCTGCCGCCCTTGCCTTGCTGACCAGCAGCATGGCGTTCGGGCAGCCCCCCCAATCGAGCCCGGCAATTTCCTACACCCGGGATATCCAGCCGATCTTCACCGAGAAGTGCGTGGCCTGCCACGCCTGCAACGACGCCGCCTGCCAGCTCAAGCTGGAAAGCCCTGAAGGGGCGGTGCGCGGCGCCACCAAGGTACCGGTGTACCAGGGTGACCGGAGCAAGGCGGTGCCCACCACGCGGCTGTTCTACGACGCCCACACTGAAGAACAATGGCGCAACAAGGGCTTCTATTCGGTGCTCGACAACCAGGGCAGCCAGGCGGCGCTGATGGCGCGCATGCTCGAACTGGGGCACAAGACGCCACTCACCCCCAATGCCAAGTTGCCCGAGGACATCGTCCTGGGGCTGAACCGCAACAACATGTGCCCCTTGCCCCACGAGTTCGACGCCTATGCCGGCGCCCATCCGAAAGAGGGCATGCCGCTGGCGGTCACCGGCCTGACCGACAAGGAATACCAGACCTTGCAGCACTGGCTGGCAGCGGGCGCGCCGGTCGAGTACCAGCCAATCAAGCCCAGCGAGGTGGAAGCCAAGCAGATCGCCGACTGGGAGGAACTGCTCAATCGCCCAGGCTCGACCGAGGCACTGGTGGGCCGCTGGCTTTACGAACACCTGTTCCTGGCGCACATCTACTTCGTCGGCGGCGATCAGGGCCACTTCTTCCAGTGGGTGCGTTCGCGCACGCCAAGCGGCCAGCCGGTCGATCTGATCGCCACGCGGCGCCCCAACGACCCGCCGGGCACCGATTTCTACTATCGGCTGATCCCGGTGCAGGGCGTGATCGTGCACAAGACCCACATCACCTACCCGATGGGGCCGCAGAAGCTCAAGCGGGTGAAGCAGCTGTTCTATGCCGGCGACTGGCACGCCACGGCGTTGCCGGGCTATGGCCCGCGACACCGGGCCAACCCGTTCGAGACCTTCGAGGCGATCCCGGCGGTGGCGCGTTACCAGTTCATGCTCGACAATGCCGAGTACTTCGTGCGCACCTTCATCCGCGGCCCGGTATGCCGGGGCCAGATCGCCACCGACGTGATCCGCGACAACTTCTGGGCACTGTTCCAGGAACCGGCCCATGACCGTTACATCACCGATGCCGAGTACCGTGGCCAGGCCACGCCGTTGCTGGCCATGCCGGGCCAGATCGATGACGTGGGCAGCGTGCTTTCGTTGTGGCACGCCTACCGCGACAAGCGCAACGAGTACGAGAAGCTGCGCCGCGAAGCCTATGCCGATATGCCGGAGCCAGGCTGGGCGACCCTGTGGGCCGGCAACGACAACGCCATGCTGAGCATTTTCCGCCACTTCGACAGCGCTTCGGTTACCAAGGGCCTGATCGGTGACGTGCCGCAGACCGTCTGGTTGTTCGACTACCCGCTGTTCGAGCGCACCTATTATCAGCTGGCGGTCAACTTCGATGTGTTCGGCAATGTCTCGCACCAGTTGCAGACACGCCTGTACTTCGACCTGATCCGCAACGGCGCCGAGATCAACTTCCTGCGGCTGATGCCGGCGGGCCAGCGCGGCGCGATCCTCAGCGACTGGTACCAGAACAGCGGCAAGGTGAAGATGTGGCTCGACTATGAAGACATCGACACCGATACGCCGAGCGGCATCAAGCTCGACCCGCGCGACCCCAAGCGTGACTTCGGCCTCAAGCTGTTGCAGCGCACCGGCAGCCTGAATGCTGCGCCCGACCCGATCAACCGCTGCCAGGGCGCTTACTGCTCGCGTCCGCAGATGAGCGAAGAGTTCCGCAATGCCGAGCAGTCGCTCAGCCGCCTGGTGTCGCGCCCGGCAGCGGGGCTGAAGGTGATCAACCAGCTGCCCGAGGCGACCATGCTGCGCATCGAAGGCGAGGGTGGCCAGCGCCAGGTCTACAGCCTGTTGCGCAACCGGGCGCACAGCAACGTGGCCTTCCTGCTGGGCGAGGCCCGTCGCTACCTGCCGGGGCTGGATACCTTGACCCTGTACCCGGGGGTGCTGAGCAGCTATCCGAACTTCATGTTCAACATTCCGGTCAAGGATGTGCCGGAGTTCGTCGAGGACATGGAGTACGCGCGCGACGATGCCGACAAGTTCGAGCGCATCGTCATGCGCTGGGGCGTGCGCCGCAGCCATCCGGAGTTCTGGCGCTACTTCCATGACCTGAACACCTACATCAAGGAGACCACGCCGGTAGAGGCGGGCGTGCTGGACATGAACCGCTACGAGAACCTCTGATCGGTTCGGCTGACCTTTCCGAAATCACTGCGGTCGGAATCGGTGGGTGGTCCGGGGCTGCTTTGCAGCCCAATCGCCG
>NZ_AKJC01000212.1 GCF_000282535.1 Pseudomonas sp. GM84
TGCCGGCGATGGGCTGCAAAGCAGCCCCAGGCGCACTTACTTCTTGGCCGCTTCGTACAACGGCATCACCTTCGGAATCGCAGCCTGCAGCGATGCAATCCGGCTTTCGGACGCCGGGTGAGTGCTCATGAACTCAGGCGGCGCACCCTCGGAGGCCTTGCTCATCTTGTTCCACAGGGTGATCGCGGCATTCGGGTCGTAGCCCGCACGCGCCGACAGCTCCAGGCCGATCAGGTCGGCTTCGTTCTCGTTGGCACGGCTGTTGGGCAGGGTCATGGCGTAGTTCACCACCTGGTCTGCCAGCGCGATGCTGCTCTGGCCAAGACCAAACAGCGCACCGGCGCCCTGACGGGCCATTTCCACGCCATACGCCTTGGACATCGCTTCACGGCTGTGCTCGCGCAAGGCGTGGGCAATTTCGTGACCGACCACGGCGGCGATCTCGGCATCGGTCAGCTTGAGCTGATCGATCAGGCCGGTGTAGACGATGATCTTGCCGCCCGGGCCGCAGTTGGCATTGAGCTCATCACTCTTGATCACGTTGACTTCCCATTGCCACTGCGCGGCATCCGGGCGGAACTTCGGCGCCTGGGCAATCAAGCGATCAGCGATGACCTGAACGCGCTTGGCATCGGCGCTGGATTTGTCCAGCACACCCTTTTGCGACGCCTCGCCAAGGGTCTGCTGGTACGACTGGGCGTACATCTGGTTGACCTCATCGGTCGAGAGCATGCTGAACATGTACTGTTTGCGCTCGACGCCGACAGCACCGCCGCTGGTGGTGTTCACCGCCTGGCAGCCGGCTAGCAGGATGCCAGCACTCAACAGACTGACGACAAAAGACTTACGCATGAAAACACTCCCTGGATACATGGGCAGTATCCTAGGCCGAGTCGCGTGGGGCCGCCATAGCCGCAGGGAAGAATTGTTTGCCAGGGCCGGCGCGGCCTTCACATCAGGCCGGAGTCAGGCATTCCGGGGCATCCAGCCCGGGATCATTGACGAAATTGGCCAGCGCCCGCTCGCGGAGCGTGGCCGGAGGACTGGCCAGCAGTTCATGTAGCCGCGGCAAAGGGGTTTCGGCGTCGAGCCAGGCCGCCTGGCCTGCTTCATCGAGGATCAGCGGTCGACGCTGATTCATCGCCGCCTGAGTCACCACCGCGCAACTCAGCCACACCTGGTCCTGCACCGGATACGCCTCCCACACCGCCGCGAAGCACAACGTCGAGCCTTCCCCTGGGGTCAGCCAATAGGGGCGCTTGCGCACCGTTCCGCGCCACTCGTAGAAACCATTGGCCGGCATCAGGCAACGGCGCTGACGGAATG
Source organism: Pseudomonas sp. GM84 (assembly GCF_000282535.1). Lineage (GTDB taxonomy): Bacteria > Pseudomonadota > Gammaproteobacteria > Pseudomonadales > Pseudomonadaceae > Aquipseudomonas. The sequence goes on from NZ_AKJC01000212.1 coordinate 1,327, forward strand.
CTTCGCGGAACATCGGCTGTTCGGCCAAGGTTTCGGCCCGGGCGTGCGCCGGCGTTCGGGAGAGGTCGGTGAGCCAGGCCGGCGTCAGCCCCCAGCGCGCCTTGGCCAGCTGCATCTGGCCGTCGAGCTGGCGCTGGATCAGCACCGAGGCACCTGGCGAGATGTTCCACTGCGCGGGCTGGCCGACAGGAAAACCTGGCAGCCCGGCAATTGCCTGGGGCCAGCGAAACAGGGCATAGCGTCCACACATGAGCGAATTCAGAACCTAGCAGATCAAGGTACCGGGATAACTCTCCGGTTCGTCGCCGGCAAGCGGCTGGGCACCATTGTACGCATCGATCAGCTGCCGCGCGTAACCGGCCTGCTCATCGGGCACTGCCAGTCCAAGCAGGCCCTGCAGCGGCAGCTCACCCGCAGCGCCGATCAGGTCACGACCGACCAGGTGCACCTCGATGCCCTCGCTGGCCAGCATACCGACCAGCATTTCAGCCTCCAGCAGGTTTTCCGGTTCGTAGATGCGCTGCATCAGTCATTCTCGCCGTAGACGTCCAGCATCCACTCTTCGCCATGCACCTGCAGCACGAAGCGAATAGGCTTGCAGCACACCTGACAGTCCTCTATGTACTCCTGGTCTCCCCCGGACAGGTCCACAGTGGTTTCGACTTCCTCGCCACAATAGGGGCAATCGTAGAACGCTTGTTCGAGCATCGCGGCCTCCGGGGTGACTTTTGCGTATAATTGCCGGTCTGTTTACAGGGCTTGCGTGTGTCCGAGCCGTTTTTCGGGCCCCACCCCTACCTTATTACCCTAGCCGTTTCCAACAAGAGAGCATGATGGGCGAATTCGATGCCATCCGACCGTACGACGACGCTGAGGTCCCTGCCGTTCTGGCACGCCTGCTCAGCGACCCGGCATTCCTCGATATCCTCACCCACTTCCGCTTCCCGCGCGCCGCAGGCGCCCTCGGCTGGCTGCTCAAGCCACTGATCGCCCGTCGCCTGCGCAAGGAGTTCGCCGGTGTCACCTGCGTCTCCACCCTGCAGGACAAGGTCGAGTACTACGTCGACCAGACCATCGAGCGCGCCACGGACGGCGTCACCTACTCCGGTGTCGAACAGCTCAAGTCGGGGACTGCCTACCTGTTCCTGGCCAATCACCGCGACATCGTCATGGATCCGGCTTTCGTCAACTACGCGGTGTACCACGCGGGCCTGCCGACGCCGCGCATCGCCATCGGCGATAACTTGCTGCAAAAGCCGTTCGTCAGCGACATGATGCGCCTGAACAAGAGTTTCATCGTTCACCGCTCGATTACCGGTCGGCGTGAAAAGCTCGCGGCCTACCAGTTGCTGTCGGCCTACATCAACCATTCGATCCGCAACGACGGCACTTCGATCTGGATCGCCCAGGCCGAAGGGCGGGCCAAGGATGGTGACGACCGCACCGACTCGGCGATCCTCAAGATGTTCCACATGAGCCGCAAGGACGAGCCGTTCGGTGCCGTGATCCAGAGCCTGAACCTGATCCCGGTGTCGATCAGCTACGAGTACGACCCTTGCGACCAGGCCAAGGCGCGCGAGCTGTACATCCGCGCCACGACCGGCACCTACAAGAAGGCACCGGGCGAGGACGACAACAGCATCGCCAAGGGCATTACGGGCTACAAGGGCCGCGTGCACATCAACTTCTCCGCGCCCGTCACCGACTTCTTCGAAGACACCAAGCAGCTGGCCCAGGAGATCGACCGGCAAATCCTGGGTGGCTACCGGTTGTTCCCGGTGCACTACCTGGCCTATGCGATGTGGAGCGAGAAGGACGAGGCGCTGCAGGTGCCGAGTGCCGAGAAGGTGTTCCCGGCAGCGGAGCTTGCGAAGGCCCAGGAGGAATGGCAGCGCCGCCTGGACGCTTGCCCTGAGGAGCAGCGGCCGTATCTGGTGTTGCAGTACGCAACGCCGGTGCGCAATCAGTATCAGGTCAAGCTACAGGCGCCGGTGGCCTGACTTGCGGGGGCTGCTGCGCAGCCCAATCGCCGGCAAG
>NZ_AKJC01000213.1 GCF_000282535.1 Pseudomonas sp. GM84
ATTGGGCCGCACAGCGGCCCCCGGCCTGGAGAACACCATGACAACAGCAATCATCACCAGCGACACCCAAGCCCTGGCCATCGCCGAAGAAATCGCCCAGCAACTGCGCCGCGACAGCGCCCTGCGCGACCGCGAACGCCGCCTGCCACACGCCGAACTCGACCTGTTCACCCGCAGCGGCCTGTGGGCCATCAGCGTACCCAAGGCCTTCGGCGGCGCCGGAGTATCCAACGTCACCCTGGCCAAGGTCATCGCCCGCATCGCCCAGGCCGACGCCTCGCTCGGGCAGATCCCGCAAAACCATTTCTACGCACTGGAAGTCCTGCGGGTAAACGGCACCCCCGCGCAGCAGCAACGCCTCTACGCCGAAGTACTGGCCGGCCAACGCTTCGGCAACGCCCTGGCCGAGCTGGGCACGAAAACCGCCCACGACCGCACCACCCGCCTGACCCGCGACGGTGACGGGTACCGCATCAACGGCCGCAAGTTCTACGCCACCGGCGCGCTCTACGCCCAGCGCATCCCGACCTCGGTGATCGACGAGCAAGGCGTCCAGCAACTGGCCTTCGTGCCGGCCGACAGCCTGGGCCTGCAAGTGATCGATGACTGGAGCGGCTTCGGCCAGCGCACCACCGGCAGCGGCTCGGTAGTGTTCGACAACGTGTTCGTCCGCAGCGAAGACGTGGTGCCGTTCCAGTCGGCCTTCGAGCGCCCCACACCAGTCGGCCCGCTGGCGCAGATCCTTCACGCGGCCATCGACACCGGTATCGCCCGCGCCGCCTTTGAAGACGCCCTGCACTTCGTGCGCACGCGCAGCCGGCCATGGGTCGACTCCGGCCTCGACAAGGCCAGCGACGACCCGCTGACCCTGAAAAGTTTCGGCCACCTGAGCATCCGCCTGCACGCCGCCGAAGCCCTGCTCGAACGCGCCGGCGAATACCTCGACCGCGCCCAGGCCGACAGCAACGCCGACACGGTCGCTGCCGCCTCCATCGCCGTGGCCGAGGCACGGGCGATCAGCACCGAAATTTCCCTCGCCGCCGGCACCACGCTGTTCGAGCTGGCCGGCAGCCAGGCCACCCTGGCCGAGCACAACCTCGACCGCCACTGGCGCAATGCCCGCGTGCACACCCTGCACGACCCGGTGCGCTGGAAGTACCACGCCATCGGCAACTACTACCTCAACGACGAAAACCCACCACGCCGGGGGACCATCTGATGGCCAAGCAGATCCTGCTCAATGCCTTCAACATGAACTGCATCGGGCACATCAACCACGGCTTGTGGACTCACCCACGGGACACCTCGACCCAGTACAAGTCGCTGAGCTACTGGACCGACCTGGCGCGCCTGCTCGAACGCGGGCTGTTCGACGGGCTGTTCATCGCCGATATCGTCGGCACCTACGACGTCTACGGCAGGTCGCTGGACGTGACCCTGAAGGAGTCGATCCAGCTCCCGGTCAACGACCCGCTGCTGCTGGTCTCGGCCATGGCTGCGGCCACCCGCCACCTGGGCTTCGGCCTCACCGCCAACCTCACCTACGAGGCGCCGTACCTGTTCGCCCGGCGCCTGTCCACGCTCGACCACCTGAGCAACGGCCGGGTCGGCTGGAACATCGTCACCGGCTACCTGGACAGCGCCGCCCGCGCCATGGGCCTGGAGCAGCAGCCGGAACACGATCGTCGCTACGACCAGGCCGACGAATACCTGCAAGTGTTGTACAAGCTGCTCGAAGGCAGCTGGGCCGACGATGCGGTGGTCGAGGACCGCGAGGGGCGGGTGTATGCCGACCCGAAAAAAGTGCGCAAGGTCCATCACCACGGCGAGTTCTACAAGGTCGAGGGCTACCACCTGTGCGAACCCTCGCCCCAGCGCACCCCGGTGCTGTTCCAGGCCGGCAGCTCGCCGCGCGGCCTGGCCTTCGCCGGCAACCATGCCGAGTGCGTGTTCATCAGTGGCCAGGACAAGGCCGCCACCCGCGCCCAGGTCGACAAGGTGCGTGCCGCCGCCCAGGCTGCCGGCCGCGACCCGCAGGCGGTCAAGGTGTTCATGGGCATCACGGTGATCGTCGCGCCCACCGAGCACGAGGCCCAGGCCAAGTACGCCGAGTACCTGCGCCATGCCAGTCCGGAAGCGGGCGTGGCGCATTTCGCCGCGTCTACCGGCATCGACTTTGCCGCCTTTGATCTGGATGAGCCGATTGGCGCCAGCAAAGGCAACGCCATCCAGTCGGCCACCCGCCAGTTGCAGGAGAACGCCTGGACCCGCCGTCGCCTGCTGGAACAGCACGCCTTGGGCGGGCGCTACGTGACCTTGGTCGGCGCACCGGAACAGGTCGCCGAGCAGTTGATCGCCTGGATCGACGAGACCGGCCTGGACGGCTTCAACCTGACCCGCACCGTCACCCCGGAAAGCTTCGAAGACTTCATCGACCTGGTGGTCCCGCAACTGCAACAGCGAGGCCGCTACAAGACCGCCTACGCCGAAGGCACCCTGCGCGAAAAGCTGTTCGCCAGCGACCACCCACACCTGCCTGCCGACCATATCGGCTCGACCTATCGCCACACCCCTGCCCCGACTGGAGTTGCACAGCATGCTTGAGAAACTGTTCCGGCCCGTCGCGGCCATCGCCCTTACCCTCGGCCTCGCCAGCGCTGCAGCCGCCGCCGAGCCGCTGAAGATCGGCACCACCGCCGCCTTCGCCATCCCGCTGGAAGCCGCAGTGGAAGAAGCCCACAAACAAGGCCTGGAAGTGAAGCTGATCGAGTTCAGCGACTGGATCGCGCCGAATGTCAGCCTCAACAGCGGCGACATCGATGTGAACTACTTCCAGCACATTCCCTTCCTGGAAAACGCCAAGGCCGCCGCAGGCTTCAAGCTGGAGCCCTACGCCCCGGGCATCATCAACAACGTCGGCCTCTACTCGAAAAAGTACAAAAGCTTCGCCGAATTGCCTGAGGGCGCCAGCGTGGCCATCGCCAACGACCCGATCAACAGTGGCCGCGGCCTGCAACTGCTGGCCAAGGCCGGGCTGATCACGCTCAAGCCGGGCGTGGGCTACAAGGCCACCGAAGACGACATCGTCGCCAACCCGAAGAAGCTGAAGATCCTGCAGGTGGAGGCCGTGCAACTGGTGCGCGCCTATGACGATGCCGACCTGGTGCAGGGCTATCCCGCCTACATCCGCCTGGCCAACAGCTTCGACGCCACCTCGGCCCTGCTGTTTGATGGCCTGGAGAACAAGGAATACGTGATCCAGTTCGTCATCCGCCCACAGAGCAAGGACGACCCGCGCCTGGCCAGGTTCGTCGACATCTACCAGCACTCGCCCGCCGTGCGCGCAGCGCTGAACAAGGCCCATGGCAGCCTCTACCAAGCCGGCTGGGAAGGCTGACATGAGCCAGGCCAGCGCCCTCAAGGCGCCCACCGCTCAAACCGCGCCGCCACCGGCTCGGGAGCAGGCCTTGCGCCCGGAGGTCAATGAAGCCCATGTGCGCTTCATCGGCCTGGGCAAGACCTACCCGGGCCAGGAGCAGCCGGCATTGCAAGGCATCGAGCTGAATATCCGCCGAGGCGAGATCTTCGGCATCATCGGCCGCAGTGGGGCGGGCAAGTCATCACTGCTGCGCACCATCAATCGCCTGGAGCAGCCCAGCCAGGGCCGCGTGCTGATCGACCAGGTGGACATCGCGCCGTTCGACGAGGACCGCCTGGTGGCGCTGCGCCGGCGCATCGGCATGATCTTCCAGCACTTCAACCTGATGTCGGCCAAGACCGTGTGGCAGAACGTCGAGCTGCCGTTGAAAGTGGCCGGCGTGGCCAAGGCAGAACGCCAGCGCAAGGTGCGCGAGTTGCTGGAACTGGTCGGCCTGCAGGAAAAGCACCATGTCTACCCGGCCCAGCTGTCGGGTGGCCAGAAACAGCGCGTGGGGATCGCCCGCGCCCTGGTGCACGACCCCGAGATCCTGCTGTGTGACGAGGCCACTTCGGCGCTGGACCCGGAAACCACCGCGTCCATCCTCGAACTGCTGCGCGAGATCAACCAGCGGCTGAACCTGACGGTTGTGCTGATCACCCACGAAATGGCCGTGATCCGCGATATCTGCCACCGGGTGGTGGTGCTGGAACGCGGCGAGGTCGTCGAGCAGGGCGAGGTCTGGCGGGTATTCGGCTCGCCACACCATGAGGTGACCCGCACCTTGCTGGCACCCTTGCAGGCCAAGCTGCCCAAGGCCTTGCAGGCAAACCTGAGGGCCAGCCCGGTGGGCCGTGACAGCGCGGTGGTACTCAAGCTCACGGTGCTTGGCGAGCCGGCGCTGTCCGATCTTTTCAGCGACCTGGGCGGGCGCGTGCGCCTGCTGCAGGGCGGGGTGGAAACCATCGGCGAACATGCCCTCGGGCAACTGATTCTGTCGGTACAGGGCTCACCGCACGCCCCCCATCAATTGCTGGAACGCGCCCGCCGCTGGGCCGAAGACGTGGAGGTACTGGGCCATGTGGTTTGATCGCTTGCTTGAAGGCTTGCTCGACACCCTGCTGATGGTCGGCGTGTCGTCGCTGATCGCCTTGCTGGTGGGGGTGCCGATGGCGGTGCTGCTGGTGACCAGCGACAAGGGTGGCATCTTCGAGGCGCCGCTGCTGAACCGGGTGCTGGGCGCGTTCGTCAACCTGTTCCGCTCGATCCCGTTCCTGATCCTGATGGTCGCGCTGATCCCCTTCACCCGCCTGGTGGTTGGCACCACTTATGGCGTGTGGGCCGCGGTGGTGCCGCTGACCATCGCCGCCACGCCGTTCTTCGCGCGAATTGCCGAGGTGAGCCTGCGCGAGGTCGACCATGGACTGGTGGAAGCGGCGCAGGCCATGGGCTGCCGGCGTTGGCACATCGTCTGGCATGTGCTCTTGCCGGAGGCGCTGCCGGGGATCGTTGGCGGATTCACCATTACCCTGGTGACGTTGATCAACTCGTCGGCCATGGCTGGGGCGATTGGCGCGGGTGGGCTGGGGGACATTGCCTATCGGTATGGGTATCAGCGCTTCGACAGCCAGATCATGCTGACCGTGATTGCCATGCTGGTGGCGTTGGTGGCGCTGATTCAGCTGGGTGGGGATCGGTTGGCCAAGGGGTTGAACAAGCGCTAGGGCTTCTCGGGAGGCAGCTCAGATCTCTGTGGGAGCGGGCTTGTCCCGCGAAAGGGCCAGTCCAAATACTGAAGGTGTATGGCCAGGGCTTCGCCCTGGTTCGCGGGACAAGCCCGCTCCCACAGGGGCCCTACTCAACTCCAGCGCAAATCATGCGCCGGCACCGGCCTCCCAAACCAATACCCCTGCCCCAGCTGGCACTGCTGCTCCAGCAGGAACCTGGCCTGCTCCGCCTGCTCGATGCCCTCGGCATGCACCTGCATGCCCATGCTCCGCGCCAATGCAATGATCACCCGCACGATCGCGATGTCGTCATCATCCAGCGGCAGACCGGCAACGAAGCCCTGGTCGATCTTCAGCTTCTGCACCGGCAAGCGCTTGAGCCGCAGCAGCGACGAATAGCCCGTACCAAAGTCGTCGATCGCCAGGCTCAGGCCCAACTCGCGCAAGCGGTGCAATTGCTCCAGCGCCACCTCCGGATCTTCCATCACGGCGCTTTCGGTCACTTCCAGCTCCAGCAATGCAGGGTCCAGACCGGTTTCGTGCAGCACCTCGGCCACCTGCCGATACAACCCGCGCTGACCGAACAGGCGACTGGACAGGTTGACGGCGACAAACGCCAGATCGCGCCCCTCCTCCTGCCACTGGACCATCTGCCGGCACGCCCGGCGCAGCACCCAGGCATCGATATCGGCGATCAGGCCCGTCCGCTCGGCGATGGGGATGAATTCACCCGGCGGCACCAGGCCCCGCTGCGGGTGCTGCCAGCGCACCAGCGCCTCGACACCGACCATGCGCGTGCTGAACAGGTCGAACACCGGCTGGTAGAACACCCGCAGTTCATCCTGCTCCAGGGCACGGCGCAGCTCGCCTGCGGTTTCCACGCGGTGTTGGGCGTGGGCTGTGAGCTCTTCGGTATAGAGCGCGTAGCAGGCGCGGCCATTGGTCTTGGCCTTGAACAGTGCCGAATCGGCGTTGCGCAGCAGCTGCTCGGCGCCCAGCGCATCACTGGGGAACAGGCTGATCCCGACACTGGCACTGATGAACAGCCGATGACCTTCGAACTCGAACGGTTCGCGCAGGCGCTCGATGATGCTCTGCGCCAGCTTGCCGGCCTGGCCGACCTCCTGGCAGTTCTCGGCCAGCATGGCAAACTCGTCACCGCCCAGGCGCGCCAGGGTCACGCCGTTGCCCAGCAGGTCGCGCAGGCGGTCGCCGACCAGCTTGAGCAACTGGTCGCCGATGGTGTGGCCCAGGCCGTCGTTGATGCTCTGGAAATGGTCCAGGTCGAGCAGCAGCAAGGCGCAGCCACGTTTGTTGGCCTCGGCTGCGGCCAATGCCTGCTCCACGCGGTCGTTGAACAGCAGGCGGTTGGGCAGGCCGGTGAGCGGGTCGTGATGGGCGAGGAAGGCCAGCTCCTGCTCGGAGTGCTTGATCGCGCTGATGTCGCTGAACACGGCCACATAATGGGTCAGCTCGCCGCTGTCGTCGCGAATGGCACAGATGGTCTGCCACTGCGGGTAGATCTCGCCGCTCTTGCGCCGGTTCCAGATTTCCCCGCTCCACTCGCCCTTCTCGGCCAGGGTGGTGTAGATCTGCTGGTAGAACGCCACCCCGTGGCGGCCCGACTTGAACTTGCTCGGGCGCTGGCCGAGCACTTCGTCCTGCTGATAGCCAGTGATGCGCATGAAGGCCCGGTTGACGTGCACGATCACGCCTTGGCGGTCGGTGACCAGCACGCCTTCCAGGGTGCTGTCGAATACCGCTGCGGCCATGCGCAGGCGCTCGCGATCATCGCGACGCAGGCGCGCGCCGATACCGATGAAATTGAGCAGGCGAGCACGGGAAAAGAAGATCAGCAAGGCACTGACCAGTACCCAGACCACCACATTGATCTGCCGGCCCACGGTCAGCGCCAGGGGGTCATCGGTCAGGCTGCGCAGCACCAGCTCGGCCAGCACCAGCCACAGGAACGAGAGCACCACGTAAAGCGCGGCCATGCGCAAGGCGTCGCGAACGGAAACAGACATGTCGGGGGGAAAAGCCCATGAAAAAGGATGGGGCATTATAAAGGCAGAAACATACCGTGACGTCCTATCTGAAAGGGTGACTGGTTTTATTTCCCTACCAAGGGATAATCAGACCCTTCCCCTGCATTTTCGAGGGTTTCCTTACCTATGTGGTACAACGGTCTACTCGACTTGTCGGTCTGGCAACTGGTCGGCGTCACCCTGCTGATGACCCATGTGACCATCGTCAGCGTCACCATCTACCTGCACCGCTACTCCGCCCACCGAGCGCTGGAGCTCAACGGCGCGCTCAAGCACTTCTTCCGCTTCTGGCTGTGGCTGACCACGGCGCAGAACACCCGCGAGTGGACTGCCGTGCACCGCAAGCACCACGCCAAGTGCGAAACCCCCGATGACCCGCACAGTCCGGTGCACAAAGGCTTGAGCACGGTGCTGCGCAAGGGGGCCGAACTCTACCGCGAAGAAGCACGAAACCCCGAGACACTGCGCATCTACGGCAAGAACTGCCCGGAAGACTGGATCGAGCGCAACCTCTATTCGCGCTACAAGCTCGGCGGCATCGTCCTGATGGCGGTCATCGACCTGCTGCTGTTCGGCACCCTCGGCATCACCGTGTGGGCCATCCAGATGATGTGGATTCCGTTCTGGGCAGCCGGCGTGGTCAACGGCCTGGGGCACGCGGTCGGCTATCGCAACTTCGAATGCCGCGACGCCGCCACCAACCTGGTGCCCTGGGGCATCATCATTGGCGGCGAGGAGCTGCACAACAATCACCACACCTACCCCAACTCCGCCAAGCTGTCGGTCAAGCGCTGGGAGTTCGACATGGGCTGGGCGTGGATACGCATCCTGTGCATGCTGCGCCTGGCCAAGGTGCAGCGCGTGGCACCCATCGCCCACCGCGTCGAGGGCAAGGCCAGCCTGGACATGGACACCGCCATGGCCATCCTCAACAACCGCTTCCAGATCATGGCCCAGTACCGCAAGCTGGTGATCGGCCCGCTGGTCAAGCAGGAGCTGGACAAGGTCGACGCCTCGATGCGTCACCGTTTCCGCCGCGCCAAGCGCCTGCTGTCGCGGGAAACCAGCCTGCTGCAGGACCGCCACCATGTGCGCATCGAGTCCATGCTCGCCCACAGCCAGGCGCTCAAGACCATCTACGAGAAACGCCTGGCACTGCAACAGATCTGGGCCCGCACCAGCGCCAACGGCCACGACATGCTGGCGGCGATGAAAGACTGGGTACACGAGGCCGAGGCCAGCGGCATCCATGCCCTTCGCGACTTCGCCGGGCAACTCAAGACCTACTCCCTGCGCCCCACCGGCGCCTGAAGCCGTTGATCGGCACGCCCCGTTCCAGGGCGTGCCGCTTCGGAACTTCAGCCCCTCCAACACACTCGAATTCGGCACATCGCCCGCGTGGCGGGCCGGTTCGTGGCCGCACGCTTTCCCGTCGAGAACCGCTCCGTGCACATGGCCAAGAACACCAATTCATCCCTGCCCGGCAATTCACCACCCGTAGCCGCCCAGACCTTGCTTGCCCTGCTCCACGCCCAGGGCGAAGTTGCCCGACTCAGCGAACGCGAGCAGCTCTACAGCGCCCTGCTGGACAGCGTCAACGCCGTACTCTGGGCGTTCGATTGGGAAACCCGCAAGGTCCTCTACGTCAGCCCCGCCTACGAGCGCATCTTCGGTCGCCCGGCCAGCCTGGTGCTGGCCGACTACAACGAGTGGCGCGACAGCATCTACCCCGACGACCTGGAATATGCCGAGCGCAGCCTCGCCCAGGTCCTGCTCAAGGGCGCGGTGGAAGACCGTGAGTACCGCATTCTCAACGCCAGCGGCCAGGTGCGCTGGCTGAGCGACAAGTGCTACATCAACCAGCAGCGCGAAGGCGACCGGGTGATCATCGTCGGCATCGCCGAAGACATCACCGAGAAGAAGCAGCTCGAAGGCGAACTGCAGCGCCTGGCCACCACCGATGTGCTGACCCAGAGCAGCAATCGCCGGCACTTCTTCGACTGCGCCCGCCAGGCCTTCGACAGCGCCCGCGAGGGCGGCACGCCGCTGGCGTTCCTGCTGCTGGACATCGATGACTTCAAGCAGATCAACGACAGCTACGGCCACCAGGAGGGTGACCAGGTGCTGCAGCGCATCGCTGACACCGGCAAGGCCGTGCTCCGGCGCGGCGATTTGTTCGGGCGCATTGGTGGTGAAGAATTTGCCGCCGTATTCCCCGGTTGCACAGCACAGGTTGCCGCGCAGATTGCCGAGCGGCTGCAGCGGGAGATTCAGCGGTTGAGCTTCTGCCATGGCGGGCAACAGTACGGGGTGACGGTGAGCCAGGGGGTGACCGGGCTGACCAATGAGGACGAAGCGCTGGACAGCTTGTTTGCCCGGGCCGATGCGGCGATGTACCAGGCCAAGCGACAGGGCAAGAATCAGATAGTGCTGGGATGATCCTGGGGCTGCTTGTGCAGCCCATCGCCGGCAAGCCGGCTCCCACAATGACAGCGGCGCTGCCGATTCCTGTGGGAGCTGGCTTGCCGGCGATGGGCCGCACAGCGGCCCCAAAATCTCAGTTCGAAATCTCTTCTTCAGAAACCGGTGGCTCTTTGGCGTCCACCTTGCGCAGCCGGTTCAACTCCGGCAACCCGACCTTGAGCAAGCGCGCCGTCTTGTTGTCGGCCACCCTCTCCAGCCCCTGGTCCGCCGGCAGTCGCGCCAATTGTCCAGCCAGGTTCATGGCCAGGATCTCGCGCGAATACACCCCACCGCCCAGCTGGTAGATCGCCGCGATCAGTTCACGCAGGCTCAGCGGCAAGCGCCAGCGGGTACGCAAGGCCGAGCCGAACGCTGCGCCGAACTCAGTCAACGCCGACTTCACCCGCGCCTCGTCCAGCTCCCCCCCGGCAAGGCGCCATTCCTGCAGGCAGCGCAGCACCGCCAGGTCACCCAGGCAATGCAAAAGGCCCGCGCAATAGCACCGCTCCTGATCCAGTTCGAGCATGCGCGCCAGGGAACGGGCGTACTCGGCGGTATGCAGCGACAGGTTCCAGAAGTGCGCGGCGTGCTGCGCCAGCAAGGGGTCACTCAGGCGCGCGCTGCGCTTGAGGGTCAGGCCCAGGATCAGGTTCATGCTCTGGGTGCTGCCCAGCTTGTTCAGCGCCTGCAGCAAGGTTTGCACCGGCGCGTCGCGGTGCAGGGCGGCGCTGTTGGCGGCCGCGATCAAAACCGCAGTGATCTGCGGGTCGTTGCGCACTTCCTCCTCCAGCACCTTGAGGTTCAGGCCCTGGGGATTGAGCGCACGCTTGATCGCCAGCTGCACATCGGCGAACAGCGGGCCACCGTCGGCGCTGGCCCGACGCTGTTCGAGGAAGGCCGGCAAGCTGGCATCCGGTTTCAAGGGGGGCACAGGGCAGGCGATCTGTTCGCCTACGGCCAGCAGCAGCTCTTCCAGACGCTTGCGCAGGTTGTCCATGTTCAACGGCTTGCTCAGGTAAGCCGTGGGATGCAACGGCAGCGCTTCGCGCACGCTGGCACTGTCGCTGCGGCTGCTCATGAGGATGAACGGCAGGCCCGGCCCCTTGGCGCGCACCTTGCGCAGCAAGTCGAGGCCATCGACACCGGCCAGTTCACGGGCGGCAATGATCAGGTCGGGTTTGCTGGCCAGGGCGGTCAGCGCCTGTGAGCCGTCGGCACACACGTGTAGGCGGGCATCGCAGCGCACGCTGAGGAGCATTTCGCGAAGCATGTCGCGTACCCACGGATCGCCTTCGGCAATCAGTACGCTAGGTGGTGTGGGGTCTGCAGCGCTCATGGCCAACTCCTGATATCCCTGACACGCAATCCGTCGCAGCTTCCAAGGCAAGTCCTGCCACAACCATAGCGCCACGGGCCTTTGTTGGGCACAAAAAAAACCCGCCTAGGCGGGTTTTTTTATGAAGCGCGTCACATCAAGCGAGTTCAGCGAAGCACTCTTCGATGATGGCCAGGCCTTTGTCCAGCAGTGCGTCTTCGGCGGTCAGCGGAACCAGGATACGCAGGACGTTGCCGTAGGTGCCGCAGGACAGCAGGATCAGACCCTTGTCACGTGCCTTGGCAACCACTTGGGCGACGGCAGCAGCGTTCGGGGTGTGGGTGCCTTTTTCGAAGACTTCCACAGCGATCATCGAGCCCATGCCACGGACGTCACCGATGATGGCGTGCTTTTCCTGGATCTTGCGCAGGCCAGTGGTCAGGCGCTCGCCGACAGCCTTGCTGCGGTCCAGCAGTTTCTCTTCCTCGAACACCTGGATAACGGCCAGGGCCGCGGCGCAGGCGATCGGCGAACCGGCGTAGGTGCCGCCCAGGCCGCCTGGAGCGATGGCATCCATGTATTCGGCCTTGCCGCACACACCGGCCAGCGGGAAGCCGCCAGCGATGGACTTGGCGAAGGTGGTCAGGTCAGGCGCGACGCCCATCTGTTCCATGGCGAAGAAGGTGCCGGTACGGCCAGCGCCAGTCTGTACTTCGTCGGCGATCAGCAGGATGCCGTGCTTGTCGCACAGCTCGCGCAGGCGCTTCATCAGCTCTTTCGGCGCTGGCAGGAAGCCGCCTTCGCCTTGTACTGGCTCGAGGATGATCGCGGCGATGTCGCGTGGCTCGGCGTCGTTCTTGAAGATGCGCTCGATCGAAGCGATGGCGTCGTCAACGCTGACACCGTGCAGCTCGCTCGGGAACAGGGCGCGGAAGATGCCGCCTGGCATCAGGCCCATGCCAGCGGAGTACGGCACGACCTTGCCGGTCAGACCCAGGGTCATCATGGTACGGCCGTGGTAGGCACCGGTGAAGGCGATGACGCCAGCGCGGCCAGTAGCGGCACGGGCGATCTTGATGGCGTTCTCGACGGCTTCGGAGCCGGAGGTCACCAGCAGGGTCTTCTTGTCGAAGTCGCCTGGGACCATCTTGTTGATCTTTTCGCACAGCTCTACGTAGGGCTCGTAGGCCAGCACCTGGAAGCAGGTGTGGCTGACTTTGGTCAGCTGCTCTTGCACGGCTGCAACCACTTTCGGGTGCAGGTGGCCGGTGTTCAGTACTGCGATGCCGCCGGCGAAGTCGATCAGTTCGCGGCCTTCAACGTCGATCACGGTCGCGTTCTTCGCGGTATCGACGAAGATCGGGTGGATCTGGCCAACGCCACGTGGGACGGCGGCGACACGACGTTGCATCAAGGATTCGTTGGTCTTGCTCATAATGCCCTCATTTGCGCCGATCAGCGGCGCCTTTACTCGGGGGTGGCTGGGAGTGCCCTTGATCAGTATTCGTTGATCGACTGTCAAAGGCGCCCTGGCCACCAGGTACTGCTATGTCAAAAAGGCCAGCGAGACGTCGCTCTCGCGCCCCGCTGGCAGAGGTAAAACCTTTAGCGCATCAGATGCTGATGCACAGGTACTTGATCTCGAGGTAGTCCTCGATACCGTACTTGGAACCTTCACGGCCCAGGCCCGAGGCCTTGATGCCGCCGAACGGCGCGACTTCGTTGGAAATCAGGCCGGTGTTGATGCCGACCATGCCGTATTCCAGGGCCTCGGCAACACGGAACACACGGCTCATGTCACGGGCGTAGAAGTACGAGGCCAGGCCGAACTCGGTGTCGTTGGACATGGCGATGACTTCGGCCTCGTCCTTGAAGCGGAACAGCGGCGCCAGTGGGCCGAAGGTCTCTTCCTTGGCGACAGCGGCAGACTTCGGCACGTCGACCAGGATGGTCGGCTCGAAGAAGTTGCCTTCGATGATCTTGCCGCCGGCCAGTACCTTGGCGCCTTTCGAAACGGCGTCCTCGATGTGTTCCTGGACCTTGGCGACAGCCTTGCCGTCGATCAGCGGGCCAGTGGTGGTGCCTTCTTCCAGGCCGTTACCGATCTTCAGCTTGCGCACTGCAGCGGCCAGCTTCTCGGCGAAGACGTCGTAGACACCGTCCTGCACATAGATGCGGTTGGCGCAGACACAGGTCTGACCGTTGTTGCGGTACTTGGAGATGATCGCGCCCTCGACCGCCTTGTCCAGGTCGGCGTCGTCGAACACGATGAACGGGGCGTTGCCACCCAGCTCCAGGGAAACTTTCTTGATGTCCTTGGCGCATTCTTCCATCAGCTGGCGACCGATTTCGGTCGAGCCGGTGAAGGACAGCTTGCGTACCAGGGAGTTGCCGGTCAGCTCGCCGCCGACTTCGCCAGCGCTGCCGGTCACCACGCTCAGCACGCCAGCCGGGATGCCGGCACGGGTAGCCAGCTCGACCAGGGCCAGGGCGGAGTACGGGGTTTGCGAAGCAGGCTTGAGCACCATGGTGCAACCGGCGGCCAGAGCCGGGCCGGCTTTACGGGTGATCATCGCGGCCGGGAAGTTCCACGGGGTGATGGCGGCGGTGACGCCGATCGGCTGCTTGATGACGATCAGGCGCTTGTCTGCCTGGTGGCCAGGGATGGTGTCACCGTAGATGCGCTTGGCTTCTTCGGCGAACCACTCGATGAACGAGGCGGCGTAGGCGATTTCGCCCTTGGCTTCGGCCAGTGGCTTGCCTTGCTCGGTGGTCATCAGGCGAGCCAGGTCGTCCTGGTTTTCGATCATCAGTTCGAACCAGCGACGCAGCTTGGCCGAACGCTCCTTGGCGGTCAGTGCACGCCAGGCCGGCAGGGCCTTGTCGGCGGCTTCGATGGCGCGGCGGGTTTCCGCGGTGCCCATCTTCGGCACGGTACCGATGACTTCACCGGTGGCCGGGTTGGTCACCTTGATGGTCTGGCCGCTGTCCGCATCCAGCCATTCACCGTTGATGAAGGCTTGCTGGCGGAACAACTGAGCGTCTTTGAGCTGCATGTCGGCTTCCCGAATTGTTGAATTATTGAAAAGCGCCCATAACAGGGCATCGAGCGTTTGAAATCTCAAACGAATGCTAAGCGGCTGCTGGGGTGTAGGACAATAGGCTGTTCGAAAAAAAGAACGAATGGTTGAACAGCCGATCCGAAATCGCGCTGCTTCCTTCGCGGGACAAGCCCGCTCCCACAAGGTGCTCCACTGCTTTCAGGGGCAATGGGTACTTGTGGGAGCGGGCTTGTCCCGCGAAAGGGCCAATACAGGTTAGACGAATGAACTGAAAGAAATGTGAAGGGAGGACCGACGGCCCTCCCGAAGGGAATGAATCAGAAGGCCTTGGCCAGGTCGATCACCAGCGCCCGGTAACCCACACTCCCCGGCTGGCGGCTATGCACCTTCAACTCCACCAGCACCTCCTGGGTCCCCCGTCGCACCTCGTTGAGCACCGTGGTGGTCAGCTTCTCGGCCGTCAGGAAATTCACCGAAGCCGAATAGATGAACTGGGTATCGGTCTCCGGCCGGTACGCCACCACCGAGGTCACCGGGCTGTACCACTCGTCGCCACGCTCCTTGCCGTACTCCCACACCTGCTCGACCGTGCCCTTGGCCTCGTCGACCTTGTACTCCACCGCCCGGCTGTAGTTGCCGGTCAGCTTGGTCGGTGCAAAATCCCGCCCCCAACCATTGTCGAACACCGTCAGCGTGCCTTTGCCGGTCAGCCAGGCGGTGTGCTGGGTCCACGACCAGTCGAAGCCCTCGCTGGCAATCGGCTTGAGCACTTTGTCCTGCAAGCGCTGCGGCCAACCCTGTGGCGAGGCCAGAATCCACTTCACCTGCTTGTCTCGGCCGATCTTCGCCACGCCCTGATGCCGCGCTGAAACGATAATGCTGTCGTCATCGGCGTCGTAGTCGATGGCATTCACATGCGCCCAGTTACGCCCGGTGCCGACGCCCGGCGTGTCGCCGAACGGGAGGTCGCCTTCGGCCAGTTCGTTGGCCAGCCGGTCGTCCTGTTTCTGTACCCCTTCAGGTAGCTGCAACGCCGCCTTGCCGAGCGTTTCCAGCAGGTCGCCACGGTAAGGGTCGAGGATCTGGTTCAGGTCCCAGAAGTCCAGGACATCCCCCGCTTCGTTGACCTCGATGATGTGGTCGCGGATCGAGCGCACGCGCTTGCCATCCGGGCGGCGGTAGTCGCTGGTGCCGACCCGCAGCAGGTAAGTGCCGTTGGCCGTCTCGCGGATTTCGTGGGAGAAGTCGGCGAACTTGTCCGGCAGGCTGCGTTGCCAGATGCGCCGGCCGAGCAGGTCGTACTTCGAATAGGTCTGGCCCTGGCCCCAGATCAGCTTGCCGTCGCGGGTCTGCTGGAAGCCCATGGTGCCGCCCAGGCCATCGCGGCGGTTGGAGTCGTGGATCTGCTCGATATCCAGGTACCAGCGCACATCGCCATTGCTGTCGGCGATCCAGTTGTTGCCCACCTGATCCCACTCGGCGGCACCGCCCAGGCCGTTCCACTTGAAGGCACGGCCACCGGGAATGTCACCTTGCAAGTGGTTGAACAGGTACAGGCGGTTCTCGAAACCGGGCGCGACCTTGACCGGCTCCACTTCCGGCAGCGCGGCCGTCTGCTTCGCCACCACCGGCAGGCGCACGGCCGGGGCGTAGATCTGGTAGCGCTCGCGAATGCGCTCGCCGTCCAGCTTGTAGGTCACCTCCACCTGGTTGACGTAGTCCGGGTACAGCCCGAACACCGGGATGCCGCCGTAGGTCCACAGCGAACGGTCGGACACCTCGTAGGCGATGTCCACGCCGCGCTCGCCACGGCCCAGCACGCGGACATGGGCCGCGCTCAGGGCGCGCCCGCCGTCACCAATGATGGCGGTCAGCGGCGCCAGGCGATACGGGTTGACCCGCACATCGCCGAGCAGCGCTTCATCACGCTCGGGCACCTTGGCAGTGAGGCAGGCGCCTTCAGGCAGTGCGGGGGTTTCGGTCTTGGCATTCATGGCAAAGCTCCTTGTGCTCAGAAGTCGTAACGGGCGGTGGCGCCGAAAGTGCGCGGGGTACCGAGCACGCCGGCATAACCACCGTTGGCGGAGTTCCACAGGCTGGTGAAGTAGGTCTTGTCGCCGGCGTTTTTCACCCACAGCGACAGGTCGAGCACGCCGTCGCCCTGGTCCAGGCGCACGCCGGTGGACAGGTTGACCAGCGCGTAGCTGGGGATCTGGCCGAAGTCGGAATCGTCGATGGTGCCCACCGCCTTGGAGCGGAACGCGTAGCTGGCGGTGACGTAGGGCTCGACGTGCTGGCTCAGCTGCCACTTGTACTGGCCGTTGAGGTTGGCGATGTACTTGGAGGCCCCGACCACCTGGTGGCCGGACAGGTCGCACGTGGCGGCGGCATTGGCCAGGCTCACTTCAGGTGGGCACGGGGCGTCGTCGTACTCGGTGTAGCGCACGTCGTTCCACGAGCCGTTGAAGTTCACCGTCAATCCGCGAATCGGCAGCGCCGTGGCCTCGAACTCCAGGCCACGCGAGCGCACGCGGCCGGCGTTGGCCAGGTACTGCACGCGGTTGATCTGGTCGTAGACGTTGGCCTGGTAGCCATGCACCTCGGCCCAGAACAGGTTGGCGTTGAGCTGCAGGCGGTCGTCGAACAGGGTGCTCTTGAGGCCCACTTCGGCGTTGTTGACCCGTTCGGTGCCGACCAGCAGCGAGTCGGTGCCCAGGCGCGGCGCCGCACCGACGGTCAGGTTGATGCCACCGGACTTCTCGCCATGGGTGAGCGTGGCATAGCCGAGCAACTGCTCGTTGAAGCGGTAGCTCAGGCCGAGCAGGCCCGATGGGCTGAAGCTGTACTGGTTGAGGTCGCCCGAGTCGTAGGCCCCCACCCTGCCCTGGCGCGCAGCGGCGGCGGCACCGGTCACTGCCGCGCCGCCCGTTGGCGCATCGCGGGTCACCCAGGCGCTCTTTTCTTCATAGGTGCCGCGCACGCCGGCGGTGAAGTCCAGGCGGTCGGTAAGGTGCCAGGTGCCCTGGGCGAACAAGGCGTAGCTGTCGGTGTCGATGTGCCCGTCGCCGAGGGTGTTGACGTTGTTCAGGGCGCCGGCCGGGGTGAGGTTCCAGATGTCTGCCTGCGGGCCGTAATAGGTGAAGGACGTGTTGTCCAGGTCCTGCTTGAAGTAGTACGCGCCCAGTACGTAGTCGAAGGCACCACCGGTGGGCGACGCCAGGCGGATTTCCTGGGAGTACTGCTTGTCGCGCACCGATACCCCGGCGCTGTAGAACACCGGCACGTTGAGGCCATCGTCGTTGCGCGGGGTGAAGTCCCACCAGCGGTAGGCGGTGATCGAGGTCAGGGTGAAGTCGTTGGGCA
Source organism: Pseudomonas sp. GM84 (assembly GCF_000282535.1). Classification (GTDB taxonomy): domain Bacteria; phylum Pseudomonadota; class Gammaproteobacteria; order Pseudomonadales; family Pseudomonadaceae; genus Aquipseudomonas. The sequence goes on from NZ_AKJC01000213.1 coordinate 17,397, forward strand.
ACGTCCAGTTGGCCTCCACCGAGGTGCCACCCTGGAACACCGTCACCCGTTGCTCGGCGTCGAAATTGACCTTGCGGTCCTTGCCCGAAACCAACGTCGCGCCGGCCTGGGCCGCCAGGCTTTCATAGCGATTGACGCCATTGATGGTCGGCCCGGTGCTGTACAGGCTGAGGATGCCGTTGTTGGAGTCTTCCTCGTTGTACTCGCCGATCCAGCGCAGGTTGAAGGTTTCGCTGGGCTGGAACAGCAGCTGGGTCCGAAAGCCCTGGCGCTTGCCGCCGTTGAGGTCTTCGCCGTTGTGGATGTTCTTCACATAGCCGTCGTCTTCGGTGTGATAGGCACTGATGCGCCCGGCCAAGGTCTCGCTGATCGGCCCGGAGAAGCTGCCCTGGGTCTGCAGGTAGCCGTCCTCGCCGATTGACTGCTGGATGCTGCCCTCGCGGTGAAAGGTCGGCTTGCGCGTGGTGATGTTCAGCACCCCCGCCGTGGTGTTCTTGCCGAACAAGGTGCCTTGCGGGCCGCGCAGCACTTCCAGCTGCTCCACGTCGAGCAGGTCGAACACCGCCATGCCCGGCCTTCCCAGGTAGACGTTGTCCAGGTAGATGCCGACGCTGCCTTCCAGGCCGTCGCTGGCCGGGTTGTTGCCCAGGCCGCGAATCGAGATGCTCGACTGGCGCGCATGCACATAGGCCACGTTGGTACTGGGCACCAGCTGTTGCAGATCCTGCACACGGTAGATGCGCTGGGTTTCCAGGGTTTCGCTGTCGAGCACGCTGATCGGCGTGGGCACGTCCTGGGCGGTTTCCTCGCGACGGCGGGCGTTGACCGTGACGGTGCCGAGCTTGGCGTCCTGTTCCACGGCGGGGGTGGTGCTTGGCGATTCTTCGGCAAAGCTGGCACCTGAAGCCGCCAGCAACACGCCGGCGGCCAGAGGTTGCAAGGCGGACCGCGACACGTGCGCAGGCCAACGGAAAGTTCGGGACATGCAAATGCTCCTTGAGGCATGGGCCCTGGCGAGCATTTCCGTTGGCGGAACCGAATCGCGGTCAGTCGGGCTTATATTCTTTTAAGCGATATAAATATTTGTAATTCATATTTTGTGGAATAAGTAACACCCTTTATAAGGGGGCTCACCCTCTTCATCAATTGCATTCGACCGATAGTTTTCATGTAGAAAATGCATATAGATCTCCGTCAGCTCCGCCACTTCATCGCCCTTGTCGAGCACCGCAGTTTTGTCGCGGCGGCGGCCGCGGTGAACCTGTCGCAATCGGCCTTCAGCCGCAGCATCCAGACCCTGGAGCACAACGTTGGCTGCCGTCTGGTCGACCGCGCCAGCAAGGAGCTGTCGCCCACCCGTCAGGGCTTGCTGGTCCTGGAACATTCGCGGCGGCTGGTGCATGGGGCGCACAACCTGGTCAACGAGATTCACCAGTTCAATGGCGCCACCACGGGGGTGGTGCGCTTCGGCTCCGGCCCGGCGCCGGCCGGTGGCCTGGTGCCTCGGGCCGTGGCGCGTTTCGTCGCCGAGTACCCGGCGGCGCGCACGTGCTTTCAGGTGGATAACTGGCAGGCCCTGAACCGCAAGCTGATCGCCGAGGAGATCGAGTTCTTCGTCGCCGACACCCGCCAGTTCGAGTCCGACCCGGACTACCGGGTGCACAAGCTGGCCGCCCAGCGCTGGCATTTCTGCTGCCGCGCGGGCCATCCGCTGACCGAGCGCAGCCAGGTCAATGCACGGGATCTGTTCGATTACCCGCTGGCGACCACCTTCCGCCCGCCGAACATCCGCAAGGTGCTCAGCGACCTCAGCGGCCGGCAGGACTTTTTGCCGACGGTGGAATGCGAGCATGGCTACGCGCTGCTGAATGTGGTGATGCACTCGGACACCATCGGCATTGCTTGCGGCGCCAACTTGCGGCCGTATCAGGCGGGGCTGGTGGCGCTGGAGCTGGCGGATCTGGCGCCGGAGCAGGAGGAGTCGTTCTATACCCGCTATGGGGTGGTGAGCCGGGTGGGGTATGGGTTGTCGCCCTTGGCGCAGGGGATGGTCAGGCAGTTGATTGCCTGTGATACCGACATTTGAAGGGCTACAGCAACCTGTGTGGGAGCGGGCTTGCCCCGCGAACACCGGCAAAGCCGGTGCCATGCGTCGCGGTGCCTGCTTCGCGGGACAAGCCCGCTCCCACAGTGATCTCTACAAGGCTTAGCCTTTACGCGTCGTCCGGCTCAACTGCCCATCGATCCCGACCGGCACCTCACCTGCCAACGTCACCCGGCGAACGATGCGCGGCTGGGTACCGTAGTCATCCACCGCATAATGCTGCGTCGCACGGTTATCCCAGATCGCCACATCCCCCGCTTCCCAGCGCCAGCGCACGGTGTTCTCCAGGCGCGTCACGTGCCCCTGCAGCACCGCGAACAAGTGCTGCGAATCCGCCAGCGAATACCCCTTGATGCGTTTCACGAAATGCCCCAGCTGCAGCGCGCGCTCGCCACTGATCGGGTGCACCCGCACCACCGGGTGCTCGGTCTCGTACACCGTCGAGGTGAACACCTGGCGGTAGCGTTCGAGCTTGGCCGGGTCCACATCCGGCTTGAGGCTGGCGTAGTCGTATTCGTTGCTGTGCACCGCCCACAGCTTGTCCGCAAGCTCCCGCAGGGGCTCGGGCAGTTCCTGGTAGGCCGCGGCGGTATTGGCCCACACGGTGTCGCCGCCGGAGGCCGGGGCCACCACGCTGCGCAGGATCGAGGCCTTGGGGTAGGCATCGACGAAGGTCACGTCGGTGTGCCAGGAGTTGGCCCGCTGGCCTTCGGCGCCGTCAAGCTGGAGCAGGTAGCTGGTGCCATCGACCACCGGCACGGTGGGGTGGGCGACCGGTTCGCCCAGCAGCTTGGCGAAGCCTTCCTGGCTTTGATCGTCCAGGTGGGTCTGGCCGCGGAAGAAGATCACCTTGTGCGTGACCAGGGCGGCCTGGATCGCCTCGACCGTGGCGGCATCGAGGTCGGCGGACAGTCTGACGCCGCGAATTTCGGCGCCGATGCGGCCGGCGACAGGGCGGATATCGAGTGCGAGGGTGTGCGGCGCGGTGGCCAGGGCGGCATTGCTCATGGTCGTGGTCCTTGCGGTGATTGTCGGGTCATGGGGTTCAGCGGGCGGCCTGCACGGCCTGTTCCTGTTGCAAGGCAGCATCGAGGAAACGCGGTTCGATCCACTGGGATACCTGGAAGCCTCGGCGGATCAGGCGCTCCCGGGCAGCCAGGTCGACGCCTTGCTGCAACTGGGCGACGAATTCGGCGTCCAGTCGTGGATCGAAGTAGTGGGCGAGGTCTTCATTGGCCAGGTCGTCGGCGAGGATGCTGCGCGGCCAGTTGGCGTTGCTCGCCACCAGGTCGACGTAGGCCTCGCGGTTGTGTTCGTCGCGCAGCCAGTTGGCGGCCTGCTGCTGGGCAGTGACCAGGCGCTGGACCAGCTCGGGGTATTTGTCGATGAACTCACCGGTGCCCAGCAGGACAGCCTGGGTACTCCCGGCGCCTTCCAGGTCACGGGAGTTGACCGGCAGCTCGACCAGGCCGCGCTCACGCAATGACAGCAGGCTGGAAAGGCCCCAGGTGGCATCGATCTGCTTGGCGGCCAGCGCGGCGTTGGCGGCGTTGAAATCCAGGTTGATCACTTTCAGGTCACGCTCGGACAACCCTTGGCTGGCCAGGGCGCTGGCGAACGACAGCTGGTTGGCGGTGCCACGGAACACCGCCACGCGCTTGCCCTTGAGGTCGTGCAGGGTCTTGATCCCGGAGCCGGGCACCACGCCCAGGTAGCTTTTCACCCCGCGCACACCGGCCGTCAGCACGCGGGTGTCGAGGCCATTGGCCTTGCCGACGATGGCTGCCAGGTCGCCCAGGTAGGCGAAGTCGGCCTGCCCATTGGCCAGTGCTTCGTTGACCACCGGCCCGGCGCCCTTGAAGAAGCGCCAGTCGATGCGGATGCCGTCCTTGGCGAACGCTTTCTCCAGCAGTTGCTGATCGCGCAGCACATCGACCACACCCCCGGCACTGTGCTTGCTGCCGGCGCTCAGGTCGGGCACGGCGATGCGGATGCTCTCGGGCTTGGCCGGCTCGGCCGCCTGGGCACTGAGGGCGAAGAAACCGACCAGCCCAAGGGCGGTGATCAGGTGGCGCAGCGGGGTTTTCATGGCAAGGCTCCTTGGCAGGCTGCCACCGGCGATGGCCGGCGCTTTGGCCAGAAGCTAGGCAGGTCTGGTTAGAACCTACAAAGATCAAAACTTCATTTTTTAGTAACCAGAAGACATAAAGCACGGAGTACGCGGCTCCGCGATCAGGTTGCGAAAAACGCATGGAAAATATGAGGAAAACGCAACGCACAAAGGGTTACGGATGCAGGGAGCGCATGCTCTTATCTCTTGAAAGTCACTTGAGCGAATTTTTAATTCCATAAGTGCATAACCTAGAAACGCTTGGAGAGATGCCTGGTGAATGGAGTTCTGAGCAAGGGGCGGGGGGGCATTCGAGGGCCGCTACGCAGCCCATTCGCGGCACAAGGCCGCTCCCACAGGGTCAGCCATGCCCTGCCGTGGGTGTTGCCGGTGCTGATCGCGCTGCTGTGGGTGGTGGCGAGCCGGCAGCACTGGATGAGCGAGCAGATTCTGCCGGCGCCCTCGCTGGTCTGGCAGAGCGCCGTGGAATTCGGCTCTGGGGAGCTCTGGGGGCACTTGTGGATAAGTTTGCAACGGCTGTTCTGGGGGCTGCTGGCGGGCATCGGCAGCGGCCTGCTGTTGGGCACCTGGCTGGGTACTTCGCGTAACGCCCAGACACTGGTGCTGCCCACTTTCGTGGCACTTGCGCAGATCCCTACCCTGGCATGGATCCCGCTGTTCATGCTGTTCTTCGGCATCGGCGAGCTGCTCAAGCTGGTGGTGCTGGTAAAAGCCGTGGTGGTGCCGGTGACCTTGCACACCCTGGTCGGTGTGCGCGACGCCCAGCCCAAGCTGCGCGAAGCCGCCGCCGCGCTGCGCCTGCCGCGGCACCTGCTGTTTTTGCGCCTGTTGCTGCCCGCTGCCCTGCCCGCCTTCCTTACCGGTGTACGCCTGGCCCTGGCCACCGGCTGGACCTCGCTGCTGGCCGTGGAGCTGCTGGCCTCCAGCGAAGGCATCGGTTACCTGATGGTGTGGGGCCGGCAGCTGTTCATGCTCGACCTGGTGCTGCTGTGCATCCTGGTGATCGGCCTGGTCGGTGCGCTGCTGGAGCGCGGCTTTTCAATCCTGGAAAAGCGCCTGTTGCACTGGCCGCAAGCCGCCACTGGCGAACAGCAGCGGGGGCCCGTGCCCAAAGGCTGGCAAAGCCTGCTGCTGCCGGCAGCCCTGCTTGCGCTGTGGCAAGCCAGCAGCAGCCTTGGCTGGGTCGACCAGAACATCCTGACGTCGCCGCTGGATGTGGTGCGCACGCTGTTCGCCGGCCTGGCCGATGGTTCGCTGCCGCAAGCCATGCTGCTGAGCCTGCAACGCACCCTGACCGGGCTGCTGCTTGGCGGCGGCGCAGGCCTGCTGGCCGGCCTGTTGCTGGGCCTGTCAGACAACACCGAGCGGGTGTTCGGGCCCAGCCTGTCGGCATTGCGCCAGGTGGCGCTGTTCGCCTGGGTGCCACTGCTGACCGCCTGGTTCGGCCTGGGCGAAGGCGCCAAGCACGTGTTCGTCGGCCTGGCCGCCTTCTTTCCCCTGCTGATCGCCACCCAGCGCGGCATCGCCAGCCTTTCGCCGCAACTGGGCGAAGCCGCCCGCACGCTGCGCCTGAACCTGTGGCAACGCCTGCGCCTGCTGGTACTGCCCGGCGCGGCCCCGGCCATTTTCGCCGGCCTGCGCCTGTCGCTGATCTATGCCTGGCTGGGCACCATCGGCGCGGAGTACTTCATGCCGTCGGACGGCGGCATCGCCAGCCTGATGATCGGCGCGCAACAGCTGTTTCGCATGGACCAGGTCATGGCCGCGATGGTCCTGATCGGCCTGGTCGGCGCCCTGCTCGGCACCCTCGGACAACGCCTCGAATCGCGCGCCACGCGCTGGAGAACCGCATGAACGCTTTCAACACGTCGCACCTGCTGGCGGCCAATCAACCCGACACCACGCCAGCGCTGGTCAGTTTCGAAGGCGTCGGCAAGGTCTTCAGCGTCGATGGCCAACCCTTCGAAGCCATTCGCAACTTCAACCTGTCGATCAATGAAGGCGAATTCATCGCCATCGTCGGCGCTTCCGGCTGCGGCAAGTCGACCCTTTTGCGCCTGCTGGTCGGGCTGGACACCGACTACAGCGGCAGCATTCGCGTCGACGGCCAGGCCGTCAGCGGCATTGGCGGCGAGCGTGGCATCGTGTTCCAGGAGCACCGCCTGTTCCCGTGGCTGACGGTGGAGCAGAACATCGCCCTTGGCCTGGTCAACGAGCCGCTGACCCAGGGCGAGCGTGCCCGCCGCGTGCATGAGTTCGTGCTGCTGGTGGGCCTGGTCGGCTTCGAATCGGCTTACCCGCACCAGCTTTCCGGCGGCATGGCCCAGCGGGTGGCGATCGCCCGTGGGCTGGTGGCCAGCCCGCGCATCCTGCTGCTGGACGAGCCGTTCGGCGCGCTGGATGCGTTGACTCGCCAGCAACTGCAGGATGAGCTGCTGGCCATCCGTGAACGCGCGGGCATTACCACCTTGCTGGTGACGCATGATGCCGAGGAGGCCACCTACCTGGCTGACCGGGTGGTGGTGCTGGAGCCACGGCCGGGGCGGATCAAGTCGGTTGTGGAGATCGATCTGCCGCACCCGCGGCTGCGTACGGGGGTGGCGCTGCATGGGTTGCGGGAGAAGGTGCTGCACCAGATCACCGGCGATGGTGGGTATCTGCCGGTGACAGCGCGTCGGGTCGAAGGGTTGAGGCCAGAGCTGATTGCCTTGTGAAGTTATGCACAGGGCTCTCGGCTGACTGGAAATCATGTGGGAGCGGGCTTGCCCCGCGAAGAGGCCAGCCCAGACAAAATGGGTTTATGGCCAGGGCTGCGCCCTGGTTCGCGGGACAAGCCCGCTCCCACAACGCCCCAGGCAAATCAAAGCAGATCACGCAAATATGCCCAGGGATAAATGCCCCGCTCATGCCCATCGCTGAACACCAGCTGCACCCCATACCCCTGCGGCTCGACCCGCTCGATGCGAACCTCGGCGGGTACCACGGTGATGCTTCCTGCCAGCCGCGCCGCACGGCATTGCGAGCACGGGCAGGCGCCGCGCAGGCGGGCATGGCTGAGCGTGCGCTCGCCGTCGGGCCATTGCAGCAGCAACTGCCCTGGCCCGCGCAGGTTGCGGATTGCCCCTGGCGCAATCATCAGACAGCACCGCGCAGTTGTGCCAGGGCAATGCGCACCGCCTTGCGCACCTCCGGGTCGCTGTCGGCCTCGGCCGCCTGCAACACCGGCAAGGCTCGCGCCTGACCCAGTTCGCCAAGCGCCAGCGCCGCTTCCTTGCGCAGGTTGGCGATGCCATGGCCGAGCAGCTCGCCAAGCCCGTCCAGTGCAGGGCCATAGCGCAGGCGCCCCAATGAACGCGACGCTCGCAGGCGTACCTGCCAGAAGTCATCGGCAAGCGCCTTCACCAGCGCCGGGCCGGCCTGTTCCTGGCCCACTTTGCCCAAGGTAGTGGCGGCCTCTTCGCGCACTTGCCAGGCCGCATCATTCAGCGCCGCCACCAACGCCGGCAGCACGGCGCTGTCACGGGCAAGACCCAGCGCACCAATGGCCGCACGGCGCACTTCGGTGTCCGGCTCGACCTCGGCCAGCCTGGCCAGCGCCGGCAAGGCAGGCTGGTGCTTGAGCCAGCCAAGAATGCCTACCGCTTCGCGCCGAACGGCCGCGTCGTCATCCGCCAGCGCCAGCAGCGCAGGCGCGGCGGCCTCTTCCAGGCGCAGCTCGCGCAAGGCACGCAGGGCACTGGCGCGCACGAAGGGTTCGGCGTGACTGGCCCACGGCAGGATCAGTTGGCCGGCTTCGGGGCTCTTGAGCTCACTGAGGCTCTGCGCAGCAGCCTGGCGCACGGGCTCGGCAGCATCAGCCAGCGCGGCGCACAGGGCCTGTACTACCTCAGGGTCCTCCCAGGCTTCGAGCAGCCTTGCTGCCTCGCTGCGAACCTCGTCGGCCGCGTCGACCAGCAGCGCATCGGTGAGCCACGGCAGGGCATCCGGGTCTTCGAGGTCGGCCAGTTCGATCAGGGCGATGCGGCGCACGCCAGCGTCGGTGGCTTCGAGGCGAGGCAGCAGGGCAAGGATGTCGGGGTTGTCAGTGTTGCGTTCAGTCATGGCGCGGTCCTTCGTTGCGAGGGTTCAACGCAGCAGGTAAGGGATGTCGACCTTTACCGCTCCGGTGGGGCAGTCCTTTTCGCAAGGCATGCAGTACCAGCACTCGTCGAAGGCCATGTAGGCCTTCTGCGTGGCCGGGTTGATGGCCAGCAGGTCCATGGGACAGACCTCGACGCATACGGTGCAGCCTTTTTCGGCGATGCATTTGTCTTCGTCGATGGTGACCGGGGCGCTGCTGCGGAAGAAGATTTCCTGGGGTTGGTAGGCCATTTCACGGGATCCTTTATTCTGATTTGTCGGTGGGGCTGAGGGCCCTGTCGCCGGCAAGCCGGCTCCCACACCGATCACCGCTGACCTTGTGGGAGCCGGCTTGCCGGCGATGGGCCGCACAGCGGCCCCGCTTCACGCGGCATCGGCCTTGACCCGCAGCCGGTCATAGGCCGTCTGCTCATCGGCATCCAGGGCAATCAGGTACGGCTCGACAGCTTTCTTGAAGCTGGTCATCGCACCGTCCTCGCCCTTCTTCAGGTGGCAATGGCAGAACCACTGGCCATCGTTGCGCTCGGGGAAGTCGACCCGATGGTGGTACAGCCCCCAGCGGCTTTCCTCGCGGAACAACGAGGCGCGTGCGGCCATCTCGGCGCAGTCACGAATCACCGCCACTTCCATCGCCCGCATCAGCTCGTGGGGGTTGCTGGCCTTCATCTGGTCCAGGTCGCGCTCGATCTCGGCGAAGCGGGCCAGGCCGATCTCCATCTTCTTGGTCACCTTGGGCGGCTGCAGGTAGTCATTGACCATGCGCCGCAGCTTGTACTCCACCTGTGCCGGGGGCAGGCCGTGCTCTCGCTGCAGCGGTGCAAACACCCGCTCGCGCTCGCGCTCGACCTGGGCGACATCGACTTCGGCCAGCTCGCGCCCGGCCACGTATTGCGCGGCGTTGACGCCGGCAAACCAGCCATAGGTAAAGGCACCGAGCATGTAGTTGTGCGGCACCGCCGCCATGTCGCCCGCGGCATACAGGCCTTTGACGCTGGTCTCGGCCTTCTCGTTGACCCACACCCCCGAGGCCGAATGCCCAGAGCAGAAGCCAATCTCGGAGATGTGCATCTCGACCATGTGCTGGCGGTAGTCGGTACCACGCCCGGCATGGAACTGGCCACGGCTGGGGCGTTCGTTGCTGTGCAGGATTTCTTCGATGTTCTGGATGGTCTCCTCGGCCAGGTGGTCGAGCTTGAGGAACACCGGGCCGTTTCCGCCTTCGAGCTCCTGGTGGAACTCCCACATCATCTGCCCGCTCCAGTAGTCGCACTCGATGAAGCGCTCGCCCTTGCTGTTGGCGGTGTAGCCACCCAGCGGGCCGGTCACGTAGGCACAGGCCGGGCCGTTGTAGTCCTTGATCAGCGGGTTGATCTGGAAGCACTCGAGGTTGGCCAGCTCGGCGCCCGCGTGGTAGGCCATGGCATAGCCGTCGCCGGCATTGGTCGGGTTCTCGTAGGTGCCCATCAGGTAGCCCGACGACGGCAGCCCCAGGCGCCCGGCGGCACCACAGGCGAGGATCACCGCCTTGGCCCGCACCACGCGGAACTCGCCGCTGCGGCAGTCGAATCCGAGCACCCCGGCGGCGGCACCTTCGCCATCGAGCAGCACGCGGGTGCAGACCATGCGGTTGCTGATCTCGATGCGGGCACGCTTGAGCTGGCGGTACAGCACCTTCTTGATGTCATGGCCTTCCGGCATGGGCAGCACGTAGGCGCCCATGTGATGGACCTTCTTCACCGCGTAGTCGCCGGTTTCGTCCTTCTCGAACTTCACGCCCCAGCGGTCGAGCTGCTCGAGGGTCTCGAAACTGTGGGTGGCATAGGCATGCACGGTGGCCTGGTTGACGATGCCGTCATTGGCCACGGTGATTTCCTTGGTGTACTGCTCGGGCGTGGCGTGGCCGGGGATGATCGCGTTGTTCAGGCCGTCCATGCCCATGCTGATGGCGCCGCTGCGCTTGACGTTGGCTTTGTCCAGCAGCAGCACGCGCAGGCTCTTGTCCTGCTCCTTGGCCTTGATCGCCGCCATCGGCCCGGCGGTGCCGCCACCGATGACGATGATGTCGTAGTCCTGGGTCTGGATACTCATGCCTTGCCCCCTTTCTGGCGATCGATGCGCAGGCGGTACTGGAAGGCATCGCCGCGGTAGTACAGGTGTTCGAAGTCCAGCGGCGTGCCATCGGCGGTGTGGGTCAGGCGCTCGATACGCATGATCGGCGAGCCCTCTTCAACCTCCAGTGCCTGGGTCAGGTCGCTGTCGGCCAGCACGGCATCGATGGCCAGGTCGGCGTGGCCGAGCGGGATGCCGCAGTCGTTTTCCAGCAGCAGGAAGATGTCGCGGGTGACCAGGTCGGCCTTTTCCAGCTTTTCGCCCACGGCCTTGGGCAGCCAGGTCAGTTCCAGCGACACAGGCTCGCGGTTGATCAGTCGCACCCGGCGGATCTCGGTCACCAGGCTGCCCTCCTCGACCTGCAGCCGCGCCGCCACCAGTGCCGTGGCCGGTACATGGCGGAAGCTGCGCAGGCGGTTGATCACTTCGTAGCCCATCTGCGTCATCGACTCGCCCAGGCCCTGCAGGGTGCTGACGTTCTGGAACGCCTTGGGCTTGGCGACGAACGTCCCTTTGCCGTGGATCTTGAAGATCAGCCCTTCTTTCTGCAGGTCGCCCAGCGCCTGGCGCACGGTGATGCGGCTGACATCGAATGCCTTGCCCAGCTCGCTCTCCGAAGGCATGCGGCTATGCGGCGGGTAGGTGCCGTCGAGAATGCGCTCGCGCAGCAGTTCCTTGAGCTGGGTGTAGAGCGGTACCGGGGACAGGGGGAGCAGTTCGGCCATGGGTTCCTTCGCTATTCGGCTACTTGTTATAACAAGTTGTGATAAGATGGTAGCGGGCATAAGAATTGATGGGGAAATACTGTTATTGCATATGGATAGAGAGGTTTGTGGTGGCCGGGGGGGCCCTATCGCCGGCAAGCCGGCTCCCACAGGACTGAACAAGCTGGAAAAAAGTCCGAAGATCAAGGCGATGGACGACATCGAATCAGATGGGTATCATGCGTGCGCGTTGCACTCGTAGCTCAGCTGGATAGAGTACTGCCCTCCGAAGGCAGGGGTCGTGGGTTCGAATCCCGCCGAGTGCGCCATATCAAGAAGCCCTGGGCCCATGCCCGGGGCTTTTTCGTTTGTGCGACATATCGCGTTCTGGCACTCCCGTGCCGCGGGGCATTGGTGATAGCGTGAGCAACCTTTTCACCTATCGCGAAGGAATGCGCCCCCATGCTCCTGAAAACACTTTCCGTAACCGTGCTGCTGGCCAGCGCGGGTCTGCTCAGCCTGCCTGCCCAGGCCAACCTTTCGCAGCAACAGTCCGCAGCCATCGTCAAAGCCTACGACGGCACCGCCCCGGCCAACTTCAAAGCGTTCCTCGGCAAGCTCAAGGGCAGTGAACTGGCCAAGGCCGACAACCTCGGTGCAACCCTCGACGCCTACCTCGCCAAGAAAACCCTTAGCGCCGACCAGCAGAACGAGATCAACCGTCTGCTGGGCCTGTACACCCGCATCAAGTACGGCAAGGCCGCCACCGAAACCCTGCGTGAACTGGTGGCCATCCCCACGTTCAGCGTCGATGGCGTGCCGCAGCATGAGAACCCCGAGTTCCTCAAGATCGCCGACAAGATCAAGGCCCTGGCCGAAGGCTTTGGCCTGGCCTTCCGCAACATCGACAACCGCGTGTACGAGATTTCCCTTGGCGCTGGCAAGGAAGTGGTCGGCATCCATGCCCACGCCGACGTGGTGCCGGTCAACCCGGACAACTGGAAGCTGGAAGACGGCACCCGCCTGGACCCCTTCAAGGTGACCCTGGTCGGCGACCGCATGTACGGCCGTGGCACCGAGGACGACAAGAACGGCATTGTCGTAGCCCTTTATGCGCTGAAGGTGGCCAAGGACGAACAGCTGCCACTGGCCCGGCAGTTCAAGCTGCTCATCGACACCACCGAAGAAACCAGCGGCGACGCCATCCCCTATTACTTCGCCCGCAACCCTACGCCTGACTACAACCTGGCGCTCGATGGCGGCTACCCGGTGGTGATCGCCGAGAAAGGCTACGGCACGGTCATGGCCAGCTTCAGCAAACGCCCAGGCAGCGGCAAGGGCGCAGAAATCATCAACCTTACCGGCGGCCTGGCCACCAACCAGATTCCGACCACTTCAGTGGCCACGCTGGTAAGCGATAACCCGGCGCAATTGGCCGCGCAGCTCGAAAAAACCGGTGCCGACTATGTGCAGCGCAATGGCAACGACTTCAAGATCGACGCCAAGGCCGAGGGTGACAAGGTACTGCTCACGGTCACCGGCGTTTCGGCCCACTCCTCCGAGCCTGAGTCCGGGGTCAATCCGGTGGCGCGCATGCTCGGCTTCATCAACGGCCTGGGCCAGCAAGTGCCCCTCAAGCACAACCACTTCACCGATGCCGCCCGTTTTGCGGCCGACAACTGGGGCCTGGACTACCTGGGCAACAAGCTTGGCATTGGTTTCAAGGATGAGTTCATGGGCCCGCTGACCGCCTCGCTGACCTTTGTCGGCGTGGACGAGAAAGGGCTGAAACTGGCCGTCAACCTGCGCATCCCGAAAGGCAAGCCGCTGGCCACGATCAAGGACGAACTGGCCGACAAGCTGGGCCAATGGGCGCGCGGGAGCCACACCTCGGTGGCCTTCAACTACAGCCTCGACGAGCCGATGTATCGCAACCCCGAGGGTGAATGGGTCAAGGCCCTGCTCGACGTGGCCAGCGAGAACCTGGGCATGAAGCATGCGTTCGGCGCGTCGGCCGGCGCGACCTCGGTGCATGACTTGCCCAACGGTGTTCAGTTCGGTCTGGCCATGCCGGATGTGAAGTACACCGGGCACAACGACAACGAGTTCAAGACGGTTGAACAGTTCATGCTCGACCTGCAGGTGGTGAGCGAGATGGTGTCGCGGATCGGGCAGATGCCGAAGCTCTGAGTCGTCAGCACTGGCCCTGTCGCCGGCAAGCCGGCTCC
>NZ_AKJC01000214.1 GCF_000282535.1 Pseudomonas sp. GM84
GAATGTTGATTTCTGACTTTTGTCAGATCGTTCTTTAAAAATTCGGATATGTGATAGATATAGACTGACATGCACTTTCACTGGTGTGTGATCAGGCTAAGGTAAAATTTGTGAGTTCTGCTCGAAAGAGCAACGTACGAATTTTCGGCGAATGTCGTCTTCACAGTATAACCAGATTGCTTGGGGTTATATGGTCAAGTGAAGAAGCGCATACGGTGGATGCCTTGGCAGTCAGAGGCGATGAAAGACGTGGTAGCCTGCGATAAGCTTTGGGGAGTCGGCAAACAGACTGTGATCCAGAGATCTCTGAATGGGGGAACCCAGCCAGCACAAGCTGGTTATCTTGTACTGAATACATAGGTGCAAGAGGCGAACCAGGGGAACTGAAACATCTAAGTACCCTGAGGAAAAGAAATCAACCGAGATTCCCTTAGTAGTGGCGAGCGAACGGGGACCAGCCCTTAAGTTGGTTTGAGATTAGTGGAACACTCTGGAAAGTGTGGCCATAGTGGGTGATAGCCCCGTACACGAAAATCTCTTATCAATGAAATCGAGTAGGACGGAGCACGAGAAACTTTGTCTGAATATGGGGGGACCATCCTCCAAGGCTAAATACTACTGACTGACCGATAGTGAACTAGTACCGTGAGGGAAAGGCGAAAAGAACCCCGGAGAGGGGAGTGAAATAGATCCTGAAACCGTATGCGTACAAGCAGTGGGAGCCTACTTTGTTAGGTGACTGCGTACCTTTTGTATAATGGGTCAGCGACTTATATTCAGTGGCGAGCTTAACCGAATAGGGGAGGCGTAGCGAAAGCGAGTCTTAATAGGGCGTTTAGTCGCTGGGTATAGACCCGAAACCGGGCGATCTATCCATGGGCAGGTTGAAGGTTAGGTAACACTGACTGGAGGACCGAACCGACTACCGTTGAAAAGTTAGCGGATGACCTGTGGATCGGAGTGAAAGGCTAATCAAGCTCGGAGATAGCTGGTTCTCCTCGAAAGCTATTTAGGTAGCGCCTCATGTATCACTGTAGGGGGTAGAGCACTGTTTCGGCTAGGGGGTCATCCCGACTTACCAAACCGATGCAAACTCCGAATACCTACAAGTGCCGAGCATGGGAGACACACGGCGGGTGCTAACGTCCGTCGTGAAAAGGGAAACAACCCAGACCGTCAGCTAAGGTCCCAAAGTCATGGTTAAGTGGGAAACGATGTGGGAAGGCTTAGACAGCTAGGAGGTTGGCTTAGAAGCAGCCACCCTTTAAAGAAAGCGTAATAGCTCACTAGTCGAGTCGGCCTGCGCGGAAGATGTAACGGGGCTCAAACCATGCACCGAAGCTACGGGTATCACCTTTGGTGATGCGGTAGAGGAGCGTTCTGTAAGCCTGTGAAGGTGAGTTGAGAAGCTTGCTGGAGGTATCAGAAGTGCGAATGCTGACATGAGTAACGACAATGCGAGTGAAAAACTCGCACGCCGAAAGACCAAGGTTTCCTGCGCAACGTTAATCGACGCAGGGTTAGTCGGTCCCTAAGGCGAGGCTGAAAAGCGTAGTCGATGGAAAACAGGTTAATATTCCTGTACTTCCAGTTATTGCGATGGAGGGACGGAGAAGGTTAGGCCAGCCTGGCGTTGGTTGTCCAGGTTTAAGGTGGTAGGCTGAAATCTTAGGCAAATCCGGGATTTCAAGGCCGAGAGCTGATGACGAGTTGCCATTAGGCGACGAAGTGGTTGATACCATGCTTCCAAGAAAAGCTCCTAAGCTTCAGATAACTGGGAACCGTACCCCAAACCGACACAGGTGGTTAGGTAGAGAATACCAAGGCGCTTGAGAGAACTCGGGTGAAGGAACTAGGCAAAATGGCACCGTAACTTCGGGAGAAGGTGCGCCGGTGAGGGTGAAGCACTTGCTGCGTAAGCCCACGCCGGTCGAAGATACCAGGCCGCTGCGACTGTTTATTAAAAACACAGCACTCTGCAAACACGAAAGTGGACGTATAGGGTGTGACGCCTGCCCGGTGCCGGAAGGTTAATTGATGGGGTTAGCGCAAGCGAAGCTCTTGATCGAAGCCCCGGTAAACGGCGGCCGTAACTATAACGGTCCTAAGGTAGCGAAATTCCTTGTCGGGTAAGTTCCGACCTGCACGAATGGCGTAACGATGGCGGCGCTGTCTCCACCCGAGACTCAGTGAAATTGAAATCGCTGTGAAGATGCAGTGTATCCGCGGCTAGACGGAAAGACCCCGTGAACCTTTACTATAGCTTTGCACTGGACTTTGAATTTGCTTGTGTAGGATAGGTGGGAGGCTTTGAAGTGGGGACGCCAGTTCTCATGGAGCCATCCTTGAAATACCACCCTGGCAACTTTGAGGTTCTAACTCAGGTCCGTTATCCGGATCGAGGACAGTGTATGGTGGGTAGTTTGACTGGGGCGGTCTCCTCCCAAAGAGTAACGGAGGAGTACGAAGGTGCGCTCAGACCGGTCGGAAATCGGTCGTAGAGTATAAAGGCAAAAGCGCGCTTGACTGCGAGACAAACACGTCGAGCAGGTACGAAAGTAGGTCTTAGTGATCCGGTGGTTCTGTATGGAAGGGCCATCGCTCAACGGATAAAAGGTACTCCGGGGATAACAGGCTGATACCGCCCAAGAGTTCATATCGACGGCGGTGTTTGGCACCTCGATGTCGGCTCATCACATCCTGGGGCTGAAGCCGGTCCCAAGGGTATGGCTGTTCGCCATTTAAAGTGGTACGCGAGCTGGGTTTAGAACGTCGTGAGACAGTTCGGTCCCTATCTGCCGTGGACGTTTGAGATTTGAGAGGGGCTGCTCCTAGTACGAGAGGACCGGAGTGGACGAACCTCTGGTGTTCCGGTTGTCACGCCAGTGGCATTGCCGGGTAGCTATGTTCGGAAGAGATAACCGCTGAAAGCATCTAAGCGGGAAACTTGCCTCAAGATGAGATCTCACTGGGATCTTGAATCCCCTAAAGGGCCGTCGAAGACTACGACGTTGATAGGTTGGGTGTGTAAGCGCTGTGAGGCGTTGAGCTAACCAATACTAATTGCCCGTGAGGCTTGACCATATAACACCCAAGCAATTTGCTGCTGCAGATTGTGGTGGTGAAGACGAAAGAACCGAAAGT
>NZ_AKJC01000215.1 GCF_000282535.1 Pseudomonas sp. GM84
CTTGCCGGCGATAGGGCCGGAGCAGGCGAAAACCACCTACTTGGCCAACGCCACTCCCCCCCTCACCGCGCCCTTGGGCTTGCGGAACACCAGCACATTCCCCGCCATCACCGCCACCAGCCCCAGCAACGCGGGCGCCGTCCACACATACCCCTCGGCAAACGCCGACACGTTCAGCGCCACCAGCGGGAACAGCACCGTGCAATAGGCCGCCCGCTCCGGCCCCATGCGCCCGACCAGGGTCAGGTAAGCGGTAAAGCCGATCACCGAACCCGGTATGACCAGGTACAGCAGCGAACCGATGTAACGCGTGTTCCACTCCATGGCGAACGGAACGCCATTGACCAGGCAATACCCGGCCAGCATCGCTGCGCCGTAGACCATGCCCCAGGCGTTGGTGGTCATCGGCTTGAGCCCGGCCTTCTGCTGCATGCTCGACAGCATGTTGCCGGCCGAGAAGCACAGGGTGCCGAGCAACGCCAGGCCCAGGCCGTACAGGGTTTCGCGGCTGGCCGCATGGTGTGCCAGCTCGGGCCAGAACAGCAGGCCCAGACCCAGCAAGCCGAGCGCCCCGCCGCCGAGTACGTTGCTGGCGATCTTCTGGCCGAAGAACACCCGCGCATTCAGCGCATTCCACAGCGTCGCGGTCGAGAACACCACGGCGATCAGGCCACTGGCGATCCATTGGCTGGCCGTGAGAAAGCACATGAAATTCACGCAGAACAGGCAGAAACCCTGGGCCAGGCAGATCAGGTGGCCGCGCCGGTTCATCGGCTGCAGGCGGCGCGTGAGCAGAAGGATGGCGAACAGGATCAGGCCGGCCAGGGCGAAGCGGTAGACGATCGACACCGGGATGGCGACCACGCCCAATTGCAGTTTCAGGGCGATCCAGGTGGTGCCCCAGATCAGGACGGTGAGCAGGTACAGGGACAGGTTCATGGCGGTGTTTCCTTGGGCCTTTCAGAAATGGTGCCCGGCGCTTCGCGGGACAAGCCCGCTCCCACAAGTACCGCGCAGTCTTCGGATTCTGTGGGAGCGGGCTTGTCCCGCGAATCGAGGGCACAGCCCTCGCCGAGTCCCCAGTGTTCGCCCTTCTGCCCCTACCCGCTTGCACAATCTTGCGGTTTTCCCTCTCAGGTGGCTGTAACCGCACCGCGAGCGCAGTACGATGGCCTCGGAGGAATCGCCCATGACCCCGCTCAGCCAGTTGCAAGTGTTCAACGCCATGCACGCCTCGCCCCACGCCCGGCTGGAGCATAGCGCGCACCTGGGCGACGGCCTGGCAGCGGCGTTGTGGAACAACCGCGACGATGCCCGCGACTACCAGGCGCCAAGCCACCACACACTGTCCTGCTACATCGCCGACGGCACCGGCACCCACCGCCGCCAGCGCCCGGCAGACAAAGGCGCGCCGAACAAGCTGTGCATCATGCCGGCCGGCCAGGAGTCGAACTGGGTGGTCAACGGCTCGATCCGCCTCGCGCACCTTTACATCAGCGAGGCGCAATTCGCCCTGGGCTGCGTGCGCCTGCTCGACCGTGAGCCGCGGGAGGTGCAGTTGCAGGAGGCGACCTTTCTGGACGATCCGCAGCAGTCGCTGCGCTTTCGGCAGCTGATAAGCCTGGATTGGGACGAGCCCGGTGAACGCTTGCTGGCCAGCAGCCTGGCGCACGAGATCGTCGATCACGCGGTGCTCAGTCAGGTAGGGCTGCGCCAGGGCTTGCGCCTGAAAGGCGGCTTGGCGCCGAGCCTGCGTCGGCAGTTGGTCGAGTATATGGAGGCTCATCTCGACCAGCCCATCACCCTCGGTGAGCTGGCCCTGCACTGCAACCTCTCCGAGTACCACTTCGCGCGCATGTTCCGCAGCAGTTTCGGCGTGCCGCCACACCAGTATCTGCTGGCGCGGCGGCTGCATCGTGCTTGCCAGCTGCTACGGCTGGGCGAGTTGCCGTTGGGGCAGGTGGCGCTGTTGTGTGGCTTTGCCAGTGCCAGCCATTTCAGCAACCGCTTTCGCCAGGCATTCGGTGCAACGCCTGGCGATTATCGCGCGGCCTTCAGCCACAAGGCTGAAGGGTAGTTCTAGCGGACAACGACCAGCGCCGGCCCCAGCACCAGGCTGATGGCGGCCAGGCCCAGCAGCAGACGCGGCTGGTACGGCATGCCGAATACCCACAGGGTGACACCGGCCATCGACACCGCGATCCACTCCACCAGGCCATGGGCCCAGCCCCGCAGGTGCATGGCAATCGCCAGCGACAGCGCCAGCAGCAACCACCCCGCGCAGCGCAACAGACGCAGTTGGCCTGGGCCCGGCTTGCGTCCGAGCAGTTCGCTGAAATGCCTGTCCATGGCCAGGCACAGTACGGCGAAGCCGGCAAAAGCGATCAGGGCAACGCTGATCATCCGCTCACCTCGGCCGAATCAATCGTCGCCTTGGGCGCGCCTGGAGCGCGCTTGGCGCGGGATTTTGGCGCGCGCAGCATCTTGCCCGCCGCCCAGGCGAGGAACAGCCCGGTGCCCAGCGCGGTCAAGTCGAACCCGGCCATGGCCCAGTCTCCCGCTACCAGTGAATGGTTCAGCCCTTGCCCGGTAGTCAGGCCATTGAGCAACGGCAGCAGCGCGAACGCCAACGCGCCAAGGGCCAGTTGCTCGCCCCACGCCTTGCGTCCGGGGCGCAGCACGGCATGTACCAGCGCCGCCAGCCAGACCAGGAAGAAGCTGTTCACTTCCCAGTCGGCCCGCCCTGACCAGGCCATGGGCAGCAGCCGGTTGGCCCAGAAGAACCCGGCCACGGCGAGCAGCAGGCCGCTCATGCCGGCAATGTTGAGCACTTCGACCAGGCGCAGCTCGCCCGGCAGCCGTTCGCGCTTGGCGTGCTTGAGCTGGCGTTTGCCCAGCCACATCACCAGGCCCGTGCCGATGACCGCAGTCCCGGCGATGCCGAAGACGAAATACAACCAGCGCAGCCAAGGCCCGGCGAAGTTGCCCATGTGCAGGCCGACCACGCTGAACGCGGTCATCATCGTCGCGCTTTCCGGGGCGCCCTGGGTCAGCAACTGGCCCGTGGCGCCGTCGAACATCCAGGTGGCGCTGCGCTGGTAGGCGATGCTGTCGGCCGCGGCCTGGGTGAAGCTGACCCGGGCATTGCGGTCGCCCGGGTTGTACACCTGGACATAGCCCATGGCTGCACCGGGCACCTGCTGCTGAACCTGGGCGTACAGGCTGGCCAGCGGCACCAGCGGCGCCGCCGCATTGGCCACCTTGGGCACCTCTTCGCGGCCGAACAGGTCGTTGAAATAGCCCTCGGTGCTGCCGCCATAGCTGGCCATGATGCTGGCCGGCATGACCATGTACATGAAGATCACCAGGCTGCTGTAGCTGATCATCAGGTGGAACGGCAGCACCAGCACGCCAATGGCGTTGTGCCCGTCCAGCCATGAGCGCTGGCCCTTGCCGGGGCGGAAAGTGAAGAACTCCTTGAAGATCTTCTTGTGGGTGATGATGCCGGTGACCAGGCCAAGCAGCATGATGAACGCGCAGAAGGTCGCCAGCCAGCGGCCCCAGGGGTGCGGCATCTGCAGCTGGAAGTGGAAGCGGTAGAAGAACTCGCCACCACGGCTGTCACGGACCTCGACGGGTTGCCCGGTGTGGGCGTCGAGCGGCTTGCTGACGCCTCCCCGGCGCCCACTTCCAGGCTCGCGCCAGCTCACCTCCAGCGCCGCCTCGCGGGCGTTGGGCAGGCGGATCATCCAGCTCTCGGCGTGCCCGGCATTGGCCTCCAGGTAGCGCTGGGCCAGGCCCAGGCTGGCCACCGGGTCGAGCGCATGGCGGCGAACCTCGGGCTGCGTCCAGTGGCTGATTTCATCCTTGAAGTACGACAGCGTGCCGGTCAGGAAGATGGCGAACAGCAGCCAGCCGAAGATCAGGCCGGTCCAGGTGTGCAACCAGGCCATCGCCTGGCGGAAGCCTTCCTTCATGGGTTTTTCATCCAGTACACGAATCCGTTCAGCAGCCCCAGCAGCAGGCTTGGCACCAGCATGCCGAGCCAGGCGTGCCACGCACTGCGGCAGGCGAAGCACCAGATGAAGGCCAACAGGTAGAAAACGAACGACAACATCATGCCGGTCATGGCCGCATCGACCTGCGGCAACGGCAGCAACAGGGTGATGCAGACACTGGCCATGGACGCCAGCAGGTAACCGCCCAGCAGTGCAGCCAGGCTGCGAGAGGTCACGGCCAGGCGATAGCTGAGAGGGAGCCCGGCGGCGTTGCGCTTCATGGCGAAGGTCCGGAAGAATCTGGGGGGTGCAATAGTAATGATTTCAATTCTCATAAGCAAAGAGTGCCGCATTAGGCCACAAAGCGATCCGCCGCCACCTGGATTTGCTACAGAAAATTTATTTTCAACAAGGGCTTGAATTCATCCAGCGGTTGCCTGACCTTAGAGTCAAGAGGCGAAGAAATTCCAGGTCCCTCAAGGGCCTAGGCACGCCTCCATGCGAGCAAGCTGAATAAGGATTGAATCATGCAAATCCAGGTCAACAGCAGCAACCATATCGAAGGCAACATCCGTCTCAACGAGTGGGTCCGCAGTACGCTGGAAGCCACGCTCGAACGTTACGAGGAGGACCTCACCCGCATCGAGGTGCACCTGCGCGACGACAATGGTGCCAAACCCGGTCCGCATGACAAACGTTGCCAGATGGAGGCTCGCCCCAAAGGCCACCAACCGATTTCCGTGACCCACACCGCCACCTCGCTGGACCAGGCGGTCGACGGTGCCGCCAGCAAGCTGAACAACGCGCTGGAACACTTCTACGGCAAACTGCGCAGCAAGCGCGGCGTCCTGGAGCTGAGTGACCCCGACGCCTGATTCACGCCCATGAACAACAACGCCCGGCCAATGCCGGGCGTTTTCGTTTGTGGCGATCAATGGCCCTGAACCAACCTGGCAGATGCCGGGTCAACTTCTGCAGTCAATCTTTGCAGACCCCAAGCATGAACAACCCATTCGACCAGATCAGCGCCGCCTTCGCCCCCGAGTACCGGATCAACCTGAGCATCGAAAGCCTGGACGGCAGCATCATGCTGACCCTCTCCGACGACGCAGGCGTCGCCGCCAAGCGCCTGATCAGCCAGGCCCAGCGCAACGACCCGGTGCGCCTGCAGCGGGTCATCGACAGCATTCGCCTGGGCCTGGCCATCGAGCTGGGGCAGAACCCGTTGCAGGTTCTGGCCGCACTGACCCGCGACCCACGCCATGCACCCAGCCATTTCATGGCCAACTGAGCCTACTTGCCGTCTTCCACTTCCTTGCCGTTGGCATCCAGCACCTTGGTCGACGGGTAGCGGTACGAGGCGTAGCGCACCACCAGGATCGCGAAGGCCAGCAGCAGGATGCCGCCGCACACATACAGAAGGCCCACGTCCGGCGCCTTGTGGTGCGAGACATCGCCGATCAGCAGGCGCGTCAGTGCGGTGATCGCCACGTAGAGCAGGAAGCGGATCGGCATGTGGTTGGTCTTGAAGTAGATCCCGACCATCGCCCCCAGCTCCAGGTAGATGAACAGCAGCAGGATGTCATCGACGCTGACCCCGCCCTTGCCGAGCATGTCGAGGAAAGTCACTACCGCCGCATAGGCCGTGATCGCACCGATGCCGAACAGCGCCAGGTAATGAAACCCCTCGACACACAGATTGCCCAGCGAATCGGCCGAGCCATGCAGCCCCTTGCGCAGCTTTTCAGCCCATTTGATGTTCACGATGTCCAACTCCCCGATACGACCTGAAGGATGATGCGTCATCACTGTGACGCTTGTGCCATGCAGTTAAAGGGCCAGGCCCTCGCCTTGGAAGGCGACCGATTGCCGCAAGGCACCTGTAAGCCAGGCTTTTTTGCGGCAAGGCTTGCGCCTGAAGCGTCATGCCATTACTGTATGCGCATACAGTAATCGAATAACCCAACCGCAAAAAGGCACAGAGGTGATGAATGGCCGTCGAAGTGGTGTACCGAAGCAGCCGCGACCCGGAGCGCTTGTTCATGGATAAGGCCGAAGCAGATCGTCATGACAAGATGCTCGAACTGGCCGAGCGCCTTGCCGAGGTGTTGCAGAAGGCGGTGCCTTCGCTGACCGAGCAGCAGGTCGAGGAAGCGGGTATCTACATGGCCAAGAACCGCGATGTGTTCGCCCGGGCGTTCAAGAGCCAACCGGATGCCCTGGCGGAGCTGCTTGAAGCCAACGCAGCTGAGTGACTGGGGTAGCACACTGACAACAACCCAAAAGCTTGCGCGATCCCTGTGGGGCGGGTCCGCGAAGCGGCCGATGCAGCATCAACCATACAGCAACCGCTCCGCCAGCATCTGCGCCACCCGCGCCGGCGAGCGCTTCTCGGCCTGGGCATGGGCGAACACTTCGGTCAGTCGTGAGGGTATCCGTGCCAGGTGCGCCGTGATGGTGCCAAGGTCTTCACCACGGTGCGTCATCGCCACGTAGATCAGCCCACCGGCATTGATCACGTAATCCGGCGCATACAGAATCCCGCGGGACTCCAGCTGGTCCGCCACCTGCAACGTGGTCAGCTGGTTGTTCGCCGCCCCCGCCACTGCCGCGCAGCGCAGCTGCATCACGCTCTGGCCAGTAAGCACCGGCCCTACGCCGCAGGGCGCGAAAATATCGCAGGGAGTGCTGATCAGGGCGTCGTTGGTCACCGGATGGGCGTTGAACTGCTCCACCGCCAGGCGCACCCGGCCAGGGTCGAGGTCACTCACCAGCAGTTCCGCCCCCGCCGCGTGCAACTGCTCGGCCAGCGCGTAACCGACATTGCCCAGGCCCTGCACCGCCACCCGCAGCCCTTCGAGGTTGCCGCTGCCCAAACGCGCCTGGGACGTCGCACGGATGCCGGCGAACACGCCCATGGCCGCATGCGGCGAGGGGTCGCCGGAGGCCGTGGTGCTGGTGACATGGGGCGTGCTCTGGGCGATGCAGTCCATGTCCACCGTCGAGGTGCCGCTGTCCACGGCAATGATGAAGCGCCCGTGCAGGGTATCGATGAAACGGCCAAAGGCCTCGAACAACGCGGCGCGGTTTTCCACATGGGGGTTGCGCATGATCACGGCCTTGCCGCCGCCCAGCGCCAGGCCGGCCAATGCCGCCTTGTAGCTCATGCCCTGGGCCAGGCGGATGGCATCGGTCATGGCGCTTTCGTCATCGGCATACGGCAAGTAGCGGCAGCCGCCCATCGCCGGGCCCAGGTGCTCGCTGTGAATGGCCACCACGGCCTTGAGGCCGGTAGGCGGGTCGATGAACAGGTGCAGCGACTGGGTACGGGTGCTTTGCATCAGCGCGAACATCGGCGGGCTCCCCATCGAGGTGCTCCTACCAGTATAGGCACGCGGCCATACCTGGCGCTGCGGGCGGACCACTGGACGAAACACGGCGCCAGAGCTAATACTCAAACCTGTGTGGAGAAGCCCGATGAACCCACGTAAAGCCTGCCTGGCCTGCATGGAGTGCGAGCCTGTCGCCCTGCTGGAAGCCGCCTTGTGGATTGCCGTCGAGCACGATCGAAAGGTCGAGCCCGCAACCTCTCTTGCAATCATCCAGGACCTGCAACGTGAGATCAGCGCCAGGCTGCCGATGCTGCCCGTGTGCGAACTGGCCCAACCCCTGCTGCGCCAGCTGAATGCGCTGGGTTTCCAGCAGGACGAATTTCATCCGCTGCGCCCGCAAGCGGCGCTGTTGGACAAGGTGCTGCATCGTCGCCGAGGCCAACCGCTGGCACTGGCCATCATCACCCTGGAGCTGGCCCGACGCCTGTCGATCCCGCTGGAGGGGGTGGCGTTCCCGGGGCACTTCCTGCTTCGCGTACCCGGTGCCGATCATCTGCTCGACCCCTGTGGTGGCCGGCGTCTGTACCCCAATGATTGCCGCGAATTACTGGCACGCCAGTTCGGCCCGCATGTGCCGCTCACCGCCGAGCACTTGCGCACGGCAAGCCCGGCGCAGATGCTCCAGCGCCTGTCGCGCAACCTGCGCCAGCTGCATATCAGCAACGACAACCACCTGGCCGCGTTGGTCGATGCCGAACGGGTCATGCAACTGGGGCCGGTGCAGGTCAGCGACTACATGACGCGCGCGTCCTTGTACCAGCACCTGGAATGCCCACAGGCCGAGCGATTCGACCTGGAGCATGCGCTGCTGCTGACCGATGACCCGGTCCAGCGCCTGAAGCTGTCCGAACGTATCGGCAAGCTTCCGACGGAGAACCATTCGATTCACTGAGCGGGGGTGTCCACCTGGCAGGAGGGATGCGCCTTGGCGAATGCCGGGTGCCCGGCGGCCAGTGCCGCGACCCGACAAATACGTGGATAACCGCCGAGGTCGATGTTGAAACGCTCGGCCGCATACAGCTGCGGGATCAGGTAGACATCCGCCAGGCCCGGCTGGTCGCCGAAGCAGAAGCCCTGGTCGCCAATCAGTTGTTCCACCGCGGCCAGGCCCTGGCCGATCCAGTGGGCAATCCACTGGTTGACCTGCCCCTCGTCATGCCCCAGCTGGCGCAGCTGGTTGAGCACACTGACGTTGTGCAGCGGGTGCACATCGCAACCGATGATCGCCGCCACCCCACGCACCCTGGCCCGCGCCTCGGCGCCTGTGGGTAACAGCGCAGGCTGTGGATAAACCTCCTCCAGGTACTCGATGATCGCCGGCGACTGCACCAGCAGTTCGCCGCCATCGGTACGCAGGGCCGGCACTCGGCCCTGCGGGTTCAGCGCCACATAGTCGCTGCCGCGTTGCTCACCCTTCAGCAGGTTGACCGGCAGGGCCTGGTAATCCAGGCCCTTGAGCGCCAGGGCGATGCGCACCCGATAAGACGAGGTGGAACGGTAATAGGTATACAGCTCCATGGCCCTGCCCCCTCAGTTGGCCGCAACGATCTTGCCGCGGCATTCACCGAAGCCGATGCTGGCCACGCCGTCGCCCTGGCAACGGGCGCGCAGGATGATCTCGTCGCCGTCTTCGAGGAACTTGCGCAGCTCGCCACTGGCCAGCTCGACCGGCTGCTTGCCGCCCACGGTGGTCTCCAGCAGGCTGCCGAAGGCATCGGGGGTCGCACCGGACAAGGTGCCCGAACCGAACAGGTCGCCTGGCTGCAACTGGCAGCCGTTGACGCTGTGGTGGGCGATCAGCTGCGCCACGGTCCAGTACATGTTCAGGGTATTGCTCAGCGCCAGGCGGTGGGCGGGCAAGCCCTGCTCGCGCATGCGCTCGGTCAGCAGCAGCACTTCCAGTTCGATATCGAACGCACCGGTGGCCTGGTCACGCTGATCCAGCAGGTACGGCAGCGGTTGCGGGTCACCCTCAGGGCGTGCCGGCTGGGCACGGCGGAACGGCTCAAGCGCTTCGGCGGTCACCACCCAGGGCGAGATCGAGGTGATGAAACTTTTCGACAGGAACGGGCCCAGAGGCTGGTATTCCCAGGCCTGGATATCCCGCGCCGACCAGTCGTTGAGCAGGCACAGGCCAGCCAAGTGCTGGTCAGCCTCGGCGATCGGAATGGCCTGGCCCATCTCGTTGCCCTGGCCGATCCAGATGCCCAGCTCCAGTTCGTAGTCCAGGCGTGCACAGGGGCCGAAGCTCGGCTCGGTGTGGCCGGCCGGCAGCGTCTGGCCTTTGGGGCGGCGTACATCGGTGCCCGAAGGGCGCAGGGTCGAAGCGCGGCCGTGGTAGCCGATCGGTACGTACTTGTAGTTGGGCAGCAGCGGGTTATCGGGGCGGAACAGCTTGCCGACGTTGGTGGCGTGCTGGATGCCCACGTAGAAGTCGGTGTAGTCGCCCACCTTGGCCGGCATGTGCAGCTGGCATTCGCTGGCCGGATGCAACGCCGCGTTCAGCGCCGCCTGGTGCTCGCTGTGCTCGCCCAACAGCACCAGCAGGCGCTCGCGCAGGGCCACCCGGGCAGTGCGGCCGAGGGCAAAGAAGGCATTCAGCGCGCCGCCACGGGTAGCCTCGACGGCAGCCTTGGCCTGGCCCTCGAACAGCCCGGCAGCCAGCACGGCCTCCAGGTCCAGGATGGCATCGCCGATGGCCACGCCACAGCGCAGCGCTTCGCCCGGGCGGCTGAAGATGCCCAGCGGCAGGTTCTGCAGCGGGAAGTCGCGGTGCCCGTTGGCGTGCTTGACCCAACTACGGGCAATGGCGGTCTGGTTCATCGGTTATCTCCGGTTCGGGTTGAAGGTGCTCGGCAAGGTGGCCCAGCAACTATCGTAGTCGGCCTGCAATTGCGGGCATTCGAGGGCTTGGCGGCTCGGACGCAGCACCTGGCTGGTCTCGAACATGAAGGCCATGGTGTTGTCGATCTTGTGCGGCGCGAGGTCGGCGGCGATGGCTTTTTCGCAGGTGTCGGCATCGGGCCCGTGGGCGCTCATCACCCCGTGCAGCGAGGCGCCTCCCGGCAGGAAGCCTTCGGCCTTGGCATCGTAGGCACCGCTGATCAGGCCCATGAACTCGTTCATCAGGTTGCGGTGGAACCACGGGGGTCGGAAGGTGTTTTCCGCCACCATCCAGCGCGGTGGGAAGATCACGAAGTCCATGTTGGCCAGGCCGTGCACACTGCTCGGCGAGGTGAGGACGGTGAAGATCGACGGGTCCGGGTGATCGAAGCTGACCGTGCCAAGGGTATTGAAGCGGCGCAGGTCGTATTTGTAGGGCACGTTGCTACCGTGCCAGGCGACCACGTCCAGGGGCGAATGCTGCAGCGCGCAGGCCCAGTGCTCGCCCAGGAACTTCTGCACCAGCTGCACCGGCCCTTCGGCTTCTTCGTAGTGCGCCACGGGGGTGAGGAAGTCGCGCGGATTGGCCAGGCCGTTACTGCCGATCGGGCCCAGGTCCGGCAGGCGCAGCGGCGCGCCATGGTTTTCTGCGAGGTAACCACGCGCCTGGCCATCGAGCAGCTCGACCCGGAACTTCATGCCCCGCGGGATCACCGCAATCTCCAGCGGCTCCACCACCATCACCCCAAGTTCCGTGGCAATGCGCAGGCGACCTTGCTCGGGCACCAGCAGCAGCTCGCCGTCGGCGTTGAAGAACACCCGGTCCATGGAGCGGTTGGCGCAGTAGATGTAGATGCTCACTCCCGCCGGTTTTTCAGCGGCCGAATTGGCCACCATGGGCAACCAGCCTTCGATGAAATCGGTGGGCTCGCTGGGGATCGGTTGCGGGTTCCAGCGCAGGCGGTTGGGGGTGATCGCGCCCAGAGGGCCGACCAGCGGCTGGCGCTCCAGGCGCTCGAAACGCGGGTGCAGCGCCGAGGGGCGGATGCGGTACAGCCAGGTGCGGCGCAGCTCGCTGCGGGTCATGGTGAACGCCGTACCCGACAGCAGCTCGGCATACAGCCCGTAGGGGGCCTTCTGCGGCGAGTTCTGCCCGATGGGCAATGCGCCGGGCAGGGCTTCAGAGGCGAATTCGTTGCCGAAGCCGCTCAGGTACTGAAGGTCGGGGGACGTGTCACGGTTCATCGATGCCTCCGGGTTTTGTTTTTATCGTAATCAGATTACGAATAACGTAATTTGATCGCTGCATGGCGTCAAGCTATAAAGGCGCGACTCGACGAATCGGAACCTCCACCTCCATGGCCAAAGCCAGCTCCCCCACCGACACCGGCAAGCAGAAGGTCCGCTCGGCGGAAGTCGGCACCGACATCCTCAAGGCCCTCGCCGAGCTGTCCCCTTCTACCTCGCTGTCGCGCCTGGCCGAACACGTGCAGATGCCGGCGAGCAAAGTGCACCGCTACCTGCAGGCGCTGATCGCCAGTGGCTTTGCCGAACAGGATGCGGCCACCAACCACTACGGGTTGGGCCGCGAAGCCTTGCGCGTGGGCCTGGCAGCCCTGGGCAGCATCGACGTGCTGAAGATCGCGGCGCTGCCGCTGTCGCAATTGCGCGACGAACTCAACGAAAGCTGCTTCATCGCCGTATGGGGCAACCAGGGTGCGACGGTGGTGAGCATCGAGCCGGCAGTGCGGGCTGTCACCGTGGTGACCCAGATCGGTTCGGTGCTGCCGCTGCTCAGTTCGTCCACCGGGCTGGTGTTCGCCGCCTACCTGCCCGAACGCGAAACGGTGGAGCTGCGCGACCGCGAACTGGCCACGCTGGCGCACAGCGCCAGCGACTATGAACCCGTGCTCGCCGGTATTCGAAAGCAGGGGCTGCACCATGTGCATGGTCTGCTGATGCCCGGTGTGGATGCACTGTCGGCACCGGTGTTCAACGCCCTGGGGCAGATCGCCGCGGTGATGACCGTGGTGGGGCCGACGTCGATCTTCCACGCCGATGAACAGGGTCCGGCGGCGCAGCGCCTGCTGGCGGCCGCGCGGGATACCAGCTGGCGCATGGGGCACTCGCCGCAGCCTTGAAAGGCCCCTGGGACACTGTTGCCCGAAACGTAAAGGTGAATGTCATAAGCGGCTATTTTTCCTACAGGATCAAGCGCTTATTCTTAACTCACTGGCCGGCATGAAGGGCAATACCCCCCCCCGCCTTTCAGGCCCGCGAGGTTTCACCGACGTAGATTTTGAAGCTCCTTGATCTAACGTCTCGATTGGCCGCTGCGTTTGCAGCGGCCTTTTTTATGCCTGGTGCAAAGCAGCCATCAACCCAGCGGATACTTCTGCAGATTGGCCATCATCTGCTGCAACGCCTGCACGTTGTCCTGGGGGTGTACCGCGCCATCGAAGTCACCGATCTGTGCCCAGTGCTGCGCCACCTGCTCCGGTGTGAACCCTTCACGGGGGTCGAACCCGACGCCCAGGCTGCGCTCCCAGCGCACCTTGCCAATCCAGCCACCGCCCACCTCGAACAGCTCGCCGCTGTCCTGACACTGCTCGCTGCCCAGGTACACCACCAACGGGCTGACCAGTTCAGGCTTGAGACGCTCGAATACCTGCGCCGGGATCAGCCCCTCGGTCATGCGCGTGCCACCGGTGGGCGCGATGGCATTGACCAGCACACCCTGCCTGCGCCCTTCGATGGCCAGGGTGCGGGTCAGGCCATACAGGCCCAGCTTGGCCATGCCATAGTTGGCCTGGCCGAAGTTGCCGTAGATGCCGGAGGTCGAGGCGGTAAAGATCACCCTCCCCCATTGTTGCTCGCGCATGTGCGGCCAGGCGGCGCGGGTCACCTTGTAGGCACCCTCGACATGCACCTGGTAGACCTGCTCCCAGTCAGCGTCGTCCATCTTGTGGAAGGTCTTGTCGCGCAGGATGCCGGCATTGTTCACCAGCACGTCGACCCGGCCGAAACTGTCCAGCGCCTGTTCGACGATGCGCGCGCCAGCGCTGACCGAGTCGTGGTTGGCCACTGCGGTCCCCCCGGCAGCGCGAATTTCGGCCACCACCCGGTCCGCCGCCGAAACACTGGCACCTTCGCCATGGCTCGAACCGCCCAGGTCATTGACCACCACCCGAGCCCCTCGCGCGGCGAACAGCAGCGCATGGGCGCGGCCCAGGCCGCCACCGGCCCCCGTGACGATCACCACACGGTCTTGCAGCGTTACCGGCTCGCTCATGCGCTTGGCTCCAGCTCAGGTTGAATGCGTCGAGTCTGTGCCAACGCCCAGGCGCCGGACAATCAAGCGCACCCACGCTGAATGCCAGGCGATAACGCAGGACGATGGTCGGCGGTTCAGGACCAGGCGACTTTCTGCGGCAGGTAGCTCAGGCATTGCTCGCGAAAAACCAGGTAGTGGCGCAGGACCTGCGCAGGGGCCTCGGTATGGGGGTAATGGCCAATGCCTTGCAGCTGCACGGTGTCCGGGTTGGGCACCAGTTGCCGGTAGCGCTCGACCATGCGCGCGCCCGAGAGCGGGTCGACCACGCCATTGATGAAGCGCAGCGGCACACCCTCGGCCTGCAGCGCGCCGACCCAGCGTTCGCGATGGGCGCGGCGCTCCGGCACGAAGCTCACCAGCTTGTGCAAAATGCGGGTACCGCCGTGCGCGGCAATCAGGCTCCAGCAGTCATCCAGGGCACTTTCACTGGGGCGGGTACAGGGCCCGTAGGTCTGCGAGACATTGCGCACCAGGTCATCACGCTTGAACGAGCGCCCGACCAGCCAGCCCAGGCGACTGAGCAGCAGTTTCTGCACCAGCAGCACCTGGCAGCTCTCAGGGAACAGGCCGCTGTTGAGGAATACGCAGCTGGCGATCTCGGCACGCTGCTCATGGTGCCGCGCCAACAGCTCCTGGGCCACGCTGCCGCCATAGTCGTGCGCCAGCAGGTGCACCGGTACCTGTACCTTGAGATGGGCCAGCAAGGCCTGTTGCAGGTCGGCTTGCTCCATCAGGCTGTAGGTATGGTCCAGCGGTTTGGCCGAGTCGCCAAACCCCAGCATGTCGCAGGCGATCAGCCGAAAATGCTGGGTCAGCGGCGCCCACAGGTAGTGCCAGTCCCAGCTGGCGGTCGGGAATCCATGCAGTAGCAGCAGGGGCTCTCCTTGCCCTGCGGTCCAGTAGCGGATGCTCTGGCCCCGGAACGTGAAACTCTGTCCCCGGGTACGCCAGACGCACAATGGTATCTCGGCCAATGGCATCGTATTCGTCCCGGTTGTCTAGGTGTTGACGGTGTTAGGCAAGGCTGCGGTCATTGCAAGTCACCTCGGCACTTACTTGTGCTCTCTTTGTCGAGGCTGAGTCTAGTCAGCCGCCCAACAGGTGAAACTTGCGTTGCCAGCCAGCTTGTTGACCGAGCGAGCCAGTGGCACGAACGGTCACAGCAGCATGGCCAGCAGCGGCGCTGCGAACAGGTTGAGCAAGCCGGTCAGCACCATGACCAGGCCGGCCACGGAACCTTCTTCACGGCCCACCTCGTGGGCGCGGCTGACCCCGGCGCCATGGGCGCCGACACCGAACAGCGCACCCCGCGCCAACGCCGAGCGCAACGGCAGCCAGCGCAGCAGCACGCCGCCGAACAGGGCGCCGAGCACGCCGGTGAACATGACGAAAACTGCCGTCAGCTCCGGCACGCCACCGAGGTCATGGGCCAGCGGCATGGCGAATGGCGTGGTGATCGAACGCGGCACCAGTGACAGGCTGGTCGCTGTGTCCAGCGACAGCAGGTGCGCCAGGCCCCAGGAACTGGCGATCGACGCCGTGCTGCCTGCCAGCATGCCGATCAGCAATGCCGGCCAGTCCCGGGCCAGCATCGCCCGCTGTTGCCAGATCGGTACTGCGAAGGCCACCGTCACCGGGCCCAGCACGCCCATCAGCCAGTGGGTGTTGCGGGCATATTCGGCATAAGCGGTGTGCAATGGCACAGCCACCGCCAACAGCAGTGCCGGCACCAGGATCAGTGGCGACATCAGGTACCGCCCGGTACGTCGGTACAGCCAACGGCTGCCCAGGTAGGCCAGCAGGGTCAGCGCCAGCCAGAACAGC
The DNA here is from genome assembly GCF_000282535.1 of Pseudomonas sp. GM84. Taxonomy (GTDB): domain Bacteria; phylum Pseudomonadota; class Gammaproteobacteria; order Pseudomonadales; family Pseudomonadaceae; genus Aquipseudomonas. The sequence goes on from NZ_AKJC01000215.1 coordinate 15,432, forward strand.
GGCATGGGCTCAATGCTCATGGCGCAACCTCCAACGGCAGACCAGCTCGACGGTGACGGCGGTGACCACCATGACCATCAGGGTGCTCACGGCAATCACCAGCAGGATGCGCCAGCCTTCTTCACGTACCAGGGTGCCGTAATCGAGCAGGCTCATCAGCGCCGGTATGAAGAACAACAGCATCTCGGCCATCAGCCAGCCTGCGCCCAGTTGCAAGGTAGCGGGCTTGACCACGCCGCAGGCGAACAGCAGCAGAAGCAGGGCCAGGCCCATCACCCCGCCAGGGATGGGCCAACCCAGCCAACCGGCCAGTTGGCTACCGGTCCAGAACAACGCCAGGAGGACCGCCAGCTCGGTGAGCAGGCGCAGGGTTTTTTTCAATAACGCGGGTTTCATGGGAGGGTTCCTCGACAGGCCTTCATTCTAAGATTCGGCTGCCTAGGCCAGAAGCGAATTGTTAGACTGATCGCCATTCCAATATGGAATTCAGAAGATGGAATTCAAACAGCTGCGCAGCTTCATCGAAGTGGTCCAGCGCGGCGGCTTCACCCAAGCCGCGCAGACGCTGCACATCAGTCAATCGGCCGTGAGCAAGCAGGTGGCCCAGCTGGAGCAGGCTATCGGCCAGCCACTGCTCGAACGCCAGGCCTCGCACCTGCACCTGACCGCTGCCGGGCGCATCGTCCTGGAACGGGGCGAGGCGTTGCTGCGCCAACGCCAGGCGCTGCTCAACGAGCTGGACGACCTCAGCCAGATGGAACGCGGCGAGCTGCGCCTGGGCCTGCCGATGCTGGGCAGCGATGCCTTGTTCGCCGGGTTGTTCGCCGAGTACCGACGGCGCCATCCGAACATTTCGATTCAACTGCTCGAAGGCGGCAGCCGCACGGTCGAGCAGGCGGTGCACAGTGGCGAGCTGGAATTAGGCGGCAGCCTGACGCCCAGCGATCCGGCGTTCGAACACCAGCCGTTCTGCAACGAGCCGCTGGATGCGCTGCTACCGGCCGGGCATGCGCTGGCGGGGCAGCGGCAGGTGACCTTGCAGCAACTGGCGGATACTCCTTTCCTGCTGTATCAGCGCAGCTTCGTGCTCAATGACCGGTTGCTCAAGGCTTGCCAGCAGCAAGGGTTCACGCCCAAGGAAGGTGGGCGCAGTGGCCAGGCGGATTTTCTGGTGGCGCTGGTGGCGGCGGGCCAGGGCGTGGTGTTGCTGCCGCGGGTGGTGGCGAAGGCGTTGGAACGGCCTGGGGTGGTGCGTTTGCCATTGAGTGCGCCGAAGGATCTGCGCTGGGATATCGCGTTTATCTGGCGGCGTGGCGCGTATCTGTCGCGGGCGGCTCAGGCTTGGCTTGAGCTGGTGAGGGAATAGGCTGTACATGCCGGCCTCTTCGCGGGACAAGCCCGCTCCCACAGGATCTCTACTAAGTCTGCACTAGTGGATAACTTGTGGGAGCGGGCTTGTCCCGCGAAGGGGCCAGGACAGACAACGCAAATATTCAGGCCTTCAAGGCTTGGGCAAACTCGGCCAGCCAAGGCTCGGCATCGGTCTCCGGGGTCACCGTCTCGCTGGCATCGAGCTTGAGCATCGGCTGCACTTCCCGCACCCCCAGCTCGGCGAACAGCTCGCGCAGCTGCTCGCCACCGCCACAATAGGTATCGCCATAGCTGGAGTCGCCCAGTGCGATCACCGCACCCGGCAGGCCGCGCCAGGCCGCTGGCAGCGTGTCACGGATGGTGCTGTACAGCGGCATCAGGTTGTCCGGCAGTTCACCCATGCCCGTCGTCGAAGTCACGGCCAGCAACGCTTCAGGGGCAAAGCCTTCAAGATCCTGCAGGGTGGCGCGGGCGGCGTGCCAGGCTTCGAAGCCCGCGGCCTTGAGCAGGCCCTCGGCGTGGCGGGCGACTTCTTCGGCGGTGCCGTACACCGAGCCGGAAATAATGGCGACTTTCATCGGGGAGAGGATTCCGAAACTGAGTGAAAACGTAGGATACTAGCATTCGGCGCTGGCAAAAGGCCGCCTCTACCAAAGTCCCCCTTCCGATCAATGGCCCGAACATGATCAACGCGCAATTGCTGCAATCGATGGTCGATGCGTCCAACGACGGGATCGTGGTCGCCGAACAGGAAGGCGATGACACCATCCTGATCTACGTGAATGCGGCGTTCGAACGCCTGACCGGCTACAGCCGCGACGAAATCCTCTATCAGGATTGCCGTTTCCTGCAGGCCGACGATCGCGACCAGCTGGGCCGTGCGCGCATCCGCAAGGCCCTGGCCGAGGGCCGCCCGTGCCGCGAAGTGCTGCGCAACTACCGCAAGGACGGCAGCGGCTTCTGGAACGAGCTGTCGATCACCCCGGTCAAGAGCGACGCAGACCAGCGCACCTATTTCATCGGCATCCAGAAGGACGTCAGTCGCCAGGTCGAACTGGAACGTGAACTGGCCGAACTGCACGCTCGTCGCAATTGCGACGAGCGCTTGTGAACCAATCGTCCACGGCACGGTCAATCCCGTTGAAGAAATCGTCACCTCCGAGTTCGATCATGCAAGCCGATGCGCTCCTGACCCAGGACGAGCTGGATTTCATCCAGAACATGCAGCACTCCCCGCAGTTGAACCTGGCCGACCCCATGTCGAGCCTGCTGGTCAACGGCGACCATCGCATTCAATCGTTGCTGACCCGCCTGGTCGCCAACGAGCAGGTCACCCTGCAGGCGCAATTCAACAATCAGCAGATCAGCTTCCCGTTGCAGCTGGTGGAAGACGAGTTCCACGCCCTGCACCTGCAGATCGGCTCGCCGGAGATCTACGAAGACGGCCCGATGCTGCGCCCCTGGCGCCTGTCGATGGACCAACCGAGCGCGCTGCTGGACGCGCAGGGCAAGGCCAGTGGCCTGTTGGTGCGTGATATTTCCTTCAAGGGCGCCCTCGTGGAAATTCGCGGCCTGCCACAAGCGCCGTCGCGCTTCGACCTGAACTTCGCGCCAGGCGGTATTGCGCCAATCGCCCTGCACGGCAGGCTACGCCGGCGTATCGGCCCTGACCTGGCGGCCTACGACCTCAGCCGCAGCCGGCCCGAGGAAGTCGAGCGCCTGCGCGAATACATCCTCCAGGCCCATCGCCAGGCACACCCAGAGCTGCACGCTCAGGTGTCGAGCTGACCGGCCAGGTACTGCCGCAAGCGCCGCCGCATCAACCCAGCCTCTGCGCCGAGGCATGCCACCAGGCTGCCTGCCAGGCTTTCCTGTGCCAGTTCGGCCGCCTCCCCCGCCAGCAACAGTGGGCAATGCAGGCCCACGGCCAAACGGCTCAGCCGCTTGCCCATGTCGAGGGTCAATGAACGATTGGAGAACAGCACCACGGCGTCCGGCCCGAGGCGCTCACTGATCAGTGCCAGCTCTTCCAGCGGTTGCCCTGGCATCAGCGGGGTCACTCTGACTTCATCACTCGCCAGCAGCAGCCCATTTACCAAAAGCTCCAGCTCAAGGCATTGGCCTGGCAAGGGTGCCAACAACACATGACGGCCGCGTCGCTGCTGTGACAGTTGCAAACGCGTGAACACACGGCCCCGCAGGAACTGGTCGAGGAACAGCCATTCACTGGCCTGGCCAAACACCGCCTGCCCCGCCGCCAGATCGTGCCAGACCGGCATGAAGACGTCTGCGAATACCTGGTCCTGGGTGATCGCAGCAAATACCTGGTCGAACAGGCGATCCAGGCCCGCGCCATCGAAACGCTGCACGGCGTCGCGCAGCTGGGCCTGCCAACCTTTGGCGGCATCGGGCGCCAATGCGTTCTGCATCACGGCCTGGTCGCGGGCGAGAATGCTGCCGACCTTGCTGACTGCGACACCGCGCTCGAGCCAACCGAGGATACGGCGGATATCGTCGATGTCGGCCTGGGAATACAGGCGGTGACCGCTCTCGGTGCGGGTAGGCTGGACCAGCCCATAGCGGCGCTCCCAGGCGCGCAGGGTGACGGCATTGACCCCGGTGAGGCGGGAAACTTCACGTATCGGAAACAAATCGCGGTGTTCCATACCGGCTTCGGTTTGCGAAGTACGTCCCTGTTTGTTCATCAACACTGCGTAACCTGTGCACGGAAGTTGAACGCTCATTCTACTACGTCGCGATAGCCCACAGGACAACAGCCGTTTGCCCGACAGATTTTGCTGACCAGTGCACATACGCGATAATCCGCGCCCAATTCTTGCATGCACGCCTGCGCCGCCCACCACCCCGGGCGACACAGCCTAGGGGCCAGCTACCCGCCAGCCCCGCCGCCAGGAGATACACGATGTCTACCCCACCCGTCACCCTGATGGTGTCGCGTCGCGCCGCCCACGGCCGCTACCAGGACCTGCTGGCCTGGCTGCACGAAGGCGAGCAACTGGCCACCGACTTCCCCGGCTACCTCGGCTCGGGCATTTTCGCCCCACCCCGTGACTGCGACGAATTCCAGATCATTTTCCGCTTCAGCGACGAGCCCACCTTGCATGCCTGGGAGCACTCGGCCTCGCGTCGTGCCTGGTTGCAGCGCGGTAACGGCCTGTTCGAACGCCCCAAAGAGAGGCGCGTCAGCGGCATCGACGACTGGTTTGGCACCAATACGGTGCAAAAACCGCCGCGCTGGAAACAGGCGGTGGCCATCTGGCTGGCGTTCTTCCCGGTTTCGCTGCTGTTCAACCTGTTGTTCGGCCACTGGCTGGCGGGGCTGGAACTGGTGCCGCGCGTGCTGGCCAGCACCCTGGCGCTGACACCGGTGATGGTCTACCTGTTCATCCCCCTCTCCACCCGCCTGCTGGCCAGCTGGCTGCACGCCGCACCGGCCCCGGGCGCCGCCCTGCGCAGCCGCTAGGCCGGGGCTACAAGAGGGAAACAGTTCGGGTATGCTGGGCGGCAACGACAGGACAGACAAGTTGACCGCCCGCACATGAACAGCCCCATTCTCATTACCGGAGCCAGCCAGCGCGTCGGGCTGGCCCTGGCCCTTGAGCTGGCACAGGCCGGCCATACCGTAGTCAGCGCCAGCCGCAGCGTCCAGGCGCAGTCGGCGCACCCGAACATCGTCCAGTTCCAGGCAGACCTCTGCCAGGCCGCCGACCGCCAGGCCTTGATCGACTTCCTGCAGCAGCGCTACGACGGTCTGCGCGCGATCATCCACAACGCCTCGCTGTGGCTCGATGATGGCCTGGACAACCTCGACACCATGTTCCGCCTGCACGTCGAAGCGCCGTACCACCTCAACCTGGCGCTCGGCGAGCTGCTGGCCAAGGTCGACAAGGCCGACATCATCCATATCTGTGACGAAACCTCCTCGCGTGGCAGCAAGAGCCATATCGGCTATGCCGCGACCAAGGCTGCGCTGCAAAACATGGTGTTGTCGTTCGCCGAAAAGTACGCGCCCAAGGTGCGCGTCAACGGTATCCTGCCGGGCCTGCTGATCCTCAAGGAAGGCGGTGACGAGGCCTACCGCCAGCAGACCCTGAAAAAGGCCCTGCTGGAATTCGAACCCGGCGCCGGGCCGCTGATCGAGACGGTCAAATACCTGCTCGCCAGCCAGTACAGCACCGGCAGCCAGGTGGTCATCAACGGTGGCCGCCATCTGAAGAATCGCATGACCTGAGGGAAGCCCCATGACCCCGCAACAACAACTCGAACTTGAAGCCGCCGCCTTCCGGCGCCTGGTCGAACACCTGCAGAAACGCACCGATGTGCAGAACATCGACCTGATGAACCTGTCCGGTTTCTGCCGCAACTGCCTGTCCAAGTGGTACAAGGCCGCCGCCGACGAGCGTCAGCTCGACATCAGCCTGGATGATGCCCGCGAAGCGGTGTACGGCATGTCTTATGCCGAGTGGAAAGCCCAACACCAGAAAGAAGCCAGCGCCGAGCAACAAGCGGCGTTCGAAAAAGGAAAACCCCGTGACTGATCTGAACACCCTGCGCGCCAGCCTTGCCAGCGGCCAACACGCCTTTGCCGACACCCTGGCGTTCATTGCCGCTAACTACAGCTACCAGCCACAAGCCTTCAACAACGGCGGCGTGGAAAATGCCGCCGGGCAGAACGAAGGGTCGTGCAAGACCCTGGGGCTGGCATTGCTGGAAGGCTTGAGCGACCAGGAGGCCTTGCTGGCCTTTGGCGAGCACTACCGTGATGTCGTGGCCACGCCAGAGGGCAGTGACCATGGCAACATCCGTGCGCTGATCAAGCATGGGCTGGCGGGTGTGAAGTTCGCTGAACTGCCGCTCAAGCGTAACGCTTGATAGCGCCGGGGCTGCTTCGCAGCCCAATCGCCGGCAAGCCGGCTCCCACAGGATTGTGGCGTAGTGAGTACCTGTGGGAGCAACTGTCTTGCTCAATTTCTAAAAGCTGACGCGATTCCTGTGGGAGCGGGCTTGTCCCGCGAACACCGGCGAAGCCGGTGCCATGCTCCGCGCTGCCTGTTTCGC
>NZ_AKJC01000216.1 GCF_000282535.1 Pseudomonas sp. GM84
GCGGCGCTCGATTGCATGGCCGCTACAAAACTCAAGGCATGCATCCCAGAGCCATCAACCCTTTTCCGCAGGCGCCGAGCTCAGCTCGAACGGGCTGCTGCTACGCCGCTGGTTGCGGTCTTCGCGCGGCGTGGCACCGAAGAAATTGCGGTAGGCACTGGAGAAGTGCGGCCCCGACGAGAATCCGCAGGACAAGCCAATCTGAATGATCGACTTGCTGGTCTGCATCAGCATCTGCCGCGCCTTGTTCAGGCGCAGCTCCAGGTAATACTGGCTTGGCACGCGATTCAGATACTGCTTGAAAATCCGCTCAAGCTGGCGCCGCGACACGCACACATGCTGGGCGATTTCGTCGGTGGTCAGCGGCTCTTCGATGTTGGCTTCCATCAACAGCACCGCCTGGGTCAGCTTCGGGTGGCTCGAACCCAGGCGATTCTGCAGGGGAATACGCTGGCGCTCGCCGCCCTCGCGAATGCGCTCGACCACCAGCTCCTCGGACACCGCGCCCGCCAGCTCCGCGCCGTGGTCGCGGGCCAGCACCGCCAGCAGCAGGTCGGTCACCGCCATGCCGCCACAGGCGGTAAGGCGATCACGGTCCCAGTCGAACAGGTGGCTGGTGGCAATGACCTTGGGGAAGCGCTCGGCAAAGTCGTCCTGCCAGCGCCAGTGCACGGCGGCGCGGTAGCCATCGAGCAGGCCCAGCATGGCCAGCGGGTATACACCGGCAGACAAGCCGCCAATCATGCAGCCGCTGCGCGCCACCTGCTTGAGCGCCGTCGACAGCGTCGAACCGACTGCCTGTGGCAGGTCATCGGCCAGCAGAAACAGCTTGTGACACCCTTCCAGGCGGCCACTCCAGGGCTCGCCCGGAAGGCGCCAGGCACCTTCTTGAGCAGGCTCGGCCTGAAGGAAGACCAGTTCGTAGGCCACATCCGGATGCACCCGCTGGGCCACCTGCAATACCTCCTCCGCCAGCGCCAGGGTCAAAGGCTTGGTGCTGGGCCAGATGAGAAAACCGATTCGCTGGGTGGTCATAGGGTAAGGTCCGAAACCTGAGGTCGTTCGCGTCTGTGGCGCCGGGGGCAAGCCGCGCTCGCTGCGCAGCATGCCCTATTCTGGTGCAAAGATGCAGCCTTTACTTCAGGCTGCCCGAGAGAAACTGCTTGAGCCGCTCGGATTGCGGATTGGCCAGCACTTCGCGTGGGCAACCGGTTTCCTCGACCAGGCCTTTGTGCAGGAATACCAGCTGGTTGGACACCTCGCGGGCAAAGCCCATCTCGTGGGTCACCACCACCATGGTGCGGCCTTCCTGGGCCAGGGCCTGCATGACCTTTAGCACATCGCCCACCAGCTCCGGGTCGAGCGCCGAGGTCGGCTCGTCGAACAGCATCACCTCGGGCTCCATGGCCAGGGCCCGGGCGATCGCCACGCGCTGCTGCTCGCCACCGGACATGTGGCCGGGGAAGGCGTCCTTGCGGTGCGCGACACCGACCTTGGCCAGGTAGTGCTCGGCCTTCTCCAGGGCTTCCTTCTTGCTCACGCCGAGCACATGCACCGGAGCTTCGATGATGTTCTCGAGCGCGGTCATGTGCGACCACAGGTTGAAGTGCTGGAACACCATCGACAGGCGCGAACGCATGCGCTGCAGCTGGCGCGGGTCGGCCGCCTTGAGCGCGCCATCCTTGCCGGCGACCATCTTCAGCTCTTCGTTGTTGAGCAGGATCTTGCCCGCGTGCGGCTGCTCGAGCAGGTTGATGCAGCGCAGGAAGGTCGACTTGCCCGAACCGCTGGAGCCGATGATGCTGATCACATCGCCTGCCTTGGCCGCCAGGGAGACGCCCTTGAGCACCTCATGGCTGCCATAGCGCTTGTGCAGGTCTTGGACTTCGAGTTTGTACATGCTGTCGGTTCTCACAGAGCGTTCAGTGCTTGCGCGGCGCCAGGTAGCCGAGCCAACGGCGTTCGGCCAGCTTGAACAGGCGCACCAGGATGAAGGTCAGGCACAGGTAGAACACGCCCGCCGTGATGTAGGCCTCGAAAGGCAGGTAGTACTGGGCATTGACCGTGCGCGCCGCACCGGTGATGTCGATCAGGGTCACGATCGACGCCAGGCTGGTGGTCTGCAGCATCATGATCACTTCGTTGCTGTACTGCGGCAACGCCCGACGCAAGGCCGAAGGCAGCAGGATGCGGCGGTACATTTTCATGCGTGACATGCCCATCGCCTTGGCCGCCTCGATCTCGCCATGGGGCGTAGCCTTGAGGCTGCCGGCGATGATCTCGGCGGTATAGGCGCTGGTGTTGACGGCGAAGGCCAGGCACGCACAGAAGGTCGCGCTGGACAGCCATGGCCAGAAGATGCTCTCGCGCACCGCCTCGAACTGGGCCAGACCGTAGTAGATCAGGAACAGCTGCACCAGCATCGGCGTGCCACGGATGACGTAGGTGTACAGCCAGGCGCTGATGTTCACCAGCGGATGCCTGGACACCCGCATCAGCCCCAGCGGCACAGCCGCCAGCAGACCGAACAGCAGCGACAGCGCCAGCAGCTTGAGGGTGGTGAACAGGCCGCCAATGTACAGCGGCATGGCCTCCCAGATGACGTTGTAGTCGAAGATCATAGTTCAGCCACCTTGACTCCCACCGAGTAGCGCCTTTCGAGATACTTCAGGGCCAGCAGCGAAACGCTGGTGATCACCAGGTACAGCGCCGCCACCGCCAGGAAGAAGGTGAAGGGTTCGCGCGTGGCGTCCGCTGCCTGCTTGGCCTTGAACATCATGTCCTGCAGGCCGACTACCGAGATCAGCGCCGTGGCCTTGGTCAACACCAGCCAGTTGTTGGTGAAGCCCGGGATCGCCAGACGGATCATCTGCGGCACCAGGATGCGGAAGAACACCTGGCGGTTGCTCATGCCATAGGCCACGCCGGCTTCGGCCTGGCCCTTGGGAATACCGAGGAATGCACCGCGGAAGGTTTCCGACAGGTAGGCACCAAAGATGAAGCCCAGCGTACCGATACCCGCGACCAGCGGATTGAGGTCGACGTAATCGTCATAGCCGACCAGCGGCGCCAAGCGGTTGATGATGTCCTGCCCGCCGTAGAAGATCAGCAGGATCAATACCAAATCCGGAATACCACGGATCACCGTGGCATACATATCGCCCAACCAGGCCAGCCAGCGCACAGGCGACAAGCGCAATGCCACGCCAATCAGGCCGAGCACGATGGCCAGGGCCATCGACGACAGGGCGAGCTGCAGCGTCAGCCACGCCCCGTCGAGGATGACTGCCCCGTAGCCTTTCAACATGATGAGGTCCTCGACCTAGAGAATGAAAAATGGTGCAAACCTCAGAGCCTCTGCTGTTTGCACCATTGAACAGGTGAAACTCGACGTCTTAGTTCGAGTCTGGACCGTAGATATCGAAGTTGAAGTACTTCTTCTCGATTTCTTTGTACTTGCCGTTGGCACGAATGGCGTCGATAGCGGCATTGATGCGGTCGGCGTTGGCCTTGTCACCCTTGCGCACAGCGATGCCCACGCCATCACCAAAGTACTTCACGTCGGTGAACGATGGACCCACGAAGGCGAAGCCCTTGCCGGCGTCGGTCTTCAGGAAGCCATCTTCGAGCAGGGTGGCATCGGCCACGGTGCCGTCCAGGCGGCCAGCGGCGACGTCCAGGTAGATTTCGTTCTGGGTACCGTAAGGCACGACGGTGGCACCTTTGGGCGCCAGTACTTCCTTGGCGAAGCGGTCATGGATCGAGCCGCGCTGCACACCGATCTTCTTGCCCTTCAGTTCATCCAGGCTTTCGCTGACGGTGCTGCCTTCCTTCATGACCAGGCGCGCCGGGGTCAGGTAATAACGCTTGGTGAAGTCGACCGACTTCTTGCGGTCCTCGGTGATCGACATGGACGACAGGATGGCGTCGATCTTGCGCACCTTCAGCGCCGGGATCAGGCCGTCGAATTCCTGCTCGACCCAGGTGCACTTGGCTTTCATTTCTTCACACAGGGCGTTGCCGATGTCGTAGTCGAAACCGGCGATGCTGCCGTCGGGCTGCTTGAAGGCGAAGGGTGGGTAGGCGGCTTCGATACCGATCTTCAACGGTTTTACATCATCGGCCTGCGACACCAGGGAAAACACGGAAAGCGCCAGGGCGCCAAGCAGTGCGAGCTTCTTCATCAGGTAACTCCATCGGTACGGGGCATTACAAGGCAGGGTAACAACTGCCCGATATGCGAATGGGTACAACGCGAGCCGCGCAGGGTTCGACCAAGGTCGCAGACCACGAGCGAGTGAGTGGCATTTTAACGACAGCCCGGTAGTCGATATTTCTTCAAAGCGACAACTACTTACAGAAGCGCTTGAAACCGCTGCGGGCGATGTTGACAGCCATTGCAAGATATGCAAGAGCGCAAGAAATAGAACCCATAGGACTAGCAATTACTGGGCCTATTATTGGCAAACCCTTGTGCTACGGCAAGTGCAGCGTGCTGCGTCGCACAAAACACCCACATGAACGCATCGAAATGGGACATGAAATGTTTCCCTGCGCCTCGTTTTCGTGCGAAGCCGGTGACAGAAGAGTTACCGATGAATGTCGGGTAACAGTAAAGCAAAAACCCCGCCGATTGCCTGGGCGGGGTTTTGGGTTTTGAAAGGGGCCGCGTTGCGGCCCAATCGCCGGCAAGACGGCTCCCACAGGATCTTGCAGAGACTACGCGATCCTTGTGGGAGCCGGCTTGCCGGCGATTGGGCTGCACCGCAGCCCCTTACGATCAGGCAGTCGCCAGGTTCATCGCCTTGTGCGTGTCGATCAGGTGCTGCACCACACCCGGGTCGGCCAGGGTCGAAATATCACCCAGCGCACCGTATTCACCCGTGGCGATCTTGCGCAGAATCCGGCGCATGATCTTGCCCGAGCGGGTTTTCGGCAGACCCGGCGCCCACTGGATCACATCCGGCGAGGCGATCGGACCGATCTCCTTGCGCACCCAGTTCTTCAGCTCCAGGCGCAACTGCTCGCTCGGCTCCACGCCAGCATTGAGGGTGACGTAGACATAGATGCCCTGCCCCTTGATGTCGTGCGGCACACCCACCACTGCCGCCTCGGCCACCTTGGCGTGGGCGACCATGGCACTTTCGATTTCGGCGGTGCCCATGCGGTGGCCGGACACGTTGAGCACGTCATCCACGCGGCCGGTGATCCAGTAGTAGCCATCCTCGTCGCGGCGCGCACCGTCGCCGGTGAAGTACATGCCACGGAAGGTCTTGAAGTAGGTGTCGACGAAGCGGTCATGGTCGCCGTACAGCGAACGCGACTGACCCGGCCAGGAATCGAGGATCACCAGGTTGCCTTCGGCAGCGCCCTCGATCAAGTTGCCCAGGTTGTCCACCAGGGCTGGCACCACACCGAAGAATGGACGGGTCGCCGAGCCTGGCTTGAGGGCCGTGGCCCCCGGCAGCGGGCTGATCAGCACGCCGCCGGTCTCGGTCTGCCACCAGGTGTCGACGATCGGGCAACGCTCCTTGCCCACGGTCTTGTAGTACCAGTTCCAGGCTTCGGGGTTGATCGGCTCGCCCACCGACCCAAGCAAACGCAGGCTGGAGCCATCAGCACCGGCCACTGCAGCCTCGCCCTCGGCCATCATCGCGCGGATGGCGGTCGGGGCCGTGTAGAGAATGTTGACCTTGTGCTTGTCGACGATCTTCGACACGCGGGTGATGTCCGGGTAGTTCGGCACGCCTTCGAACAGCAACGTGGTCGCGCCGTTGGCCAGCGGGCCGTAGACGATGTAGCTGTGACCGGTGACCCAGCCGACGTCGGCGGTGCACCAGTAGACTTCGCCCGGGCGGTAGTCGAACACCCGCTCATGGGTCAGCGCGGCGTACACCAGGTAACCGCCGGTGGTGTGCAGCACGCCCTTGGGCTTGCCGGTGGAGCCGGAGGTATAAAGGATGAACAGTGCTTCCTCGGCGCCCATCTCTTTGGGCGCGCAGTGGCTGGAAGCGACCTTCATCAGGTCTTCGTACCAGATGTCACGGTGCTGGTGCCAGGCGATGTCGCCGCCGGTGCGCTTGCACACGATGATCTTCTGCACGCTGCTGGTTTCAGGGTTGGTCAGCGCCAGGTCGACGTTGGCTTTGAGCGGGGTACGACGACCACCGCGCACACCTTCGTCGGCGGTGATCACCACCTTGGAGCGGCAGTCGATGATGCGCCCGGCCAGCGCTTCGGGCGAGAAGCCGCCGAAGACCACCGAGTGAATGGCACCGATGCGGGCACAGGCCAGCATGGCTACCACCGCTTCCGGGATCATCGGCATGTAGATGGTTACCACGTCACCGCGGTGCACATCCTGGCCGCGCAGGGCGTTTGCAAATTTGCAGACCTGCTCGTGGAGTTCGCGGTAGGTGATGTTGCGGTGCTCGGAAGGGTCATCGCCCTCCCAGATGATTGCCAGCTGGTCGCCGCGCTCTTCTAGGTGGCGGTCCAGGCAGTTGGAGGAAACGTTCAGAGTGCCGTCGGCAAACCACTTGATATCGACATGGTGATCGTCGAAGGAAGTCTGCTTGACCTTGGTGAATGGCTTGATCCAGTCGAGACGCTGGGCCTGCTCGCGCCAGAAGCCGTCCGGGTTGATCACCGATTGCTGGTACATGGCCTTGTAGGTGGCCTCGTCGGTCAGGGTAGTGGCCGCAACCTCGGGACGAACGGGATACAGTGGAGCCGCACTCATCTGTGTTACCTCGGTGTAATTGTTTTTGTATGGAATCGTTTGTAACTGTACCAGAGCGGCAAAAGCCATTCGACGATGGTAGTAGCGCGAGCAGAAAAATCTTCGGGATTTGGAGGGGACAGCTCTAGCCCGCGGCCGGCGGCTCTGCGAGGTAAAAATGAGGAGGATCTTGCCGGGGGATTGTTACAGATTCTGTCAAAAGGCAAAAAAACTTTATCAAAACACTATCTGTTTCCCTTAGTTGCCGAGGCATAAGATTCACCTCGCCAGCAACGGCAAGGCGATTAACTACCGGCAACAGCCCCCACGAAGGCACACGTTAATCCCTCTCTAATCCCGAAAGTTAAAACTTGGCTGTATTCGCGGCGCCACAAGCGCCGCGCGCCCCCTCACGACCTTAGACAGGTAAATTGAAGATGAAAGCTTTACTGGTATTGGTACTTGGCGGTCTTTGCAGCGCGGCAATCGCCGGCGAGGCAAATGATGTCGAGCAGATTCCGGTTGAACAGTACAGTTACTCGCAGCACCTGGACATCGCTCGCGTCATTTCCATGAGCGAAGTGCCAAATGTCTGCGAAGTCGTGCCCGCTCGGATGACCTACGAGGACTCCCAGGGCCAGAAGCACATCCTTGAATACCGCGTGATGGGGAACGGTTGCTCCAACGGCTGAGGCTTGCAATCTAGCAGGTTGCGCCCTGTGGGAGCGGGCTTGCCCCGCGAACCAGGGCGAAGCCCTGGCCATACACCTTTATTGCCCTGGCCGACCCTTTCGCGGGACAAGCCCGCTCCCACAGAGTATTTTGAAACTCTCAGCTAACAGGCTGTAACTTTACTCACCCGACTTGCCAAGGGAATAGTCCCGCAACTTATTGGCAATGGTCGTGTGCGAAACACCCAATCTTTTGCCCAGCGCACGGCTACTTGGGTATTCGCCCATCAAACTTTCCAACACCGCCTTTTCAAATCGTCCGACGATCTGCGAAAGATCCCCGTCCAGGGAAAACTCGCCCAAGGGTTGCCGCACGCCATAATCCGGCAAACGGATGTGCTCGCTTTTAACCACCCCGCCTTCACAGAGCGATACCGCCTGGAACAATACGTTTTCCAGTTGCCGCACATTGCCCGGCCAATGATATTGCGCCAGTTTGTCCATCGCCGCCGGCGCCAGGCGCGGCATGGCGCAGCCGATCTGCCGGCTGGCCTGGTCGAGAAAGTGCTGGACCAACCCTTCGAGCCCGTCCATGCACTCACGCAGCGGCGGAATATGCAGCGACAGCACGTTGAGGCGGTGGTACAGGTCCTGGCGAAACTCGCCGCGGGCGCACAGCTCGGACAGGTCCACCTGAGTAGCGCAGATCACCCGCACATCGAGGAACACCTCTTCATCGCTACCGACCCGACGAAAGCAGCCGTCCTGCAGAAAACGCAGCAGTTTCACCTGCAGGCGCGGGCTCATCTCGCCGACCCCGTCGAGGAACAAGGTGCCGCCGGCAGTCAGCTCCAGCAGCCCTAGCTTGCCTTCGGCGCGCGCGCCCTCGAATGCCCCAGGGCCATAACCGAACAGTTCGGTCTCGGCCATGGATTCCGGCAGCCCGGCACAGTTGAGCGCCATCAGCGGTGCCTGCCCGCGCGGGCTGGCCAGGTGGCAAGCACGGGCCAGCAGCTCCTTGCCCGTGCCGGTTTCGCCCTCGATCAGCAACGGCGCATCCAGTGGCGCCATGCGCCGCGCCTCACGCACGACTGCGGCCATCACCCGTGAACTCTGGAAGATGCTGTCGAAGCCCCGCAGCTCCTGCTTGCGCACGTTATAGATGCGCTCGCCGATGCGATCGGCGCGATGCAGGGTAAGTACCGCCCCCGCCAGCGCCTCACTGTCGTCGTGCTCGGACTGCAACGGTGCGATGTCAGCCAGGAACACATCACCCTTGACCTTGATGCGCAGGCCATTGATCCGTGACTTGTTGGCCCGCACCAGCTCCGGCAGATCGAAATCCTCCACATAGCGCGCCAATGGCATGCCTGGCACTTCGTCGACGCGCACGCCGAGCAACTGCGCAGCGGTACGGTTGGCGGCGACGATGCTGCCGCCCATGTCCACCGACAGCACCGGGAAGTCCAGGGCACCCAGCAGTGCATTGAGCTCCATGTGCCGCCGCTCGCTGGGCATCAGGCCGACACGCTTGACCCCGAACACCCCGGCGATCGACTCGAACTTGGGCCGCAATGCCTGGAACTGCAAGTTGATGAGATTCGGGCAGTGCAGGTAGATGGCATTGCCATGGTCCCCTCCCACCTCGCCGCGCAGCACGTTGATACCGTATTCCACCAGCAGGTTGAGGATGTCGCGGAGGATGCCGATGCGGTTCTGGCAATGCACTTTGATACGCATGATTGCTCTCGAAGCGGCGAAGTATTTCAACCTCGCCTGGAAAAATCGTAAAGATAAGCTGACAAAATCTAAGCTTTCAGCAGCTCGATGTGCCGAATTTTCCGGCATGCCGTCCGTTTTGTAAAATAATCGTTACGAAATGAAGATCGACGGGGCCGTCGCGCCACCTGCCAACCCCGTGCAAATCATCCGGATGCGGGATATTTCTGGTGTATGTCGTGGACATAACAAGAATGCCCTCACCAGGAGAGCCACATGAAACAGACGCAATACGTGGCACGCGAGCCCGATGCGCATGGTTTTATCGACTACCCGCAGCAAGAGCATGCGGTGTGGAACACGCTGATCACCCGCCAGCTGAAGGTCATCGAAGGCCGCGCGTGCCAGGAATACCTGGACGGCATCGACCAGCTCAAGCTGCCCCATGACCGTATCCCGCAACTGGGCGAGGTCAACAAAGTGCTGGGCGCCACTACCGGCTGGCAGGTTGCCCGGGTACCGGCACTGATCCCCTTCCAGACCTTCTTCGAATTGCTGGCCAGCAAGCGCTTCCCGGTCGCCACCTTCATCCGTACGCCGGAAGAACTGGACTACCTGCAGGAACCGGACATCTTCCACGAGATCTTCGGCCACTGCCCGCTGCTGACCAACCCCTGGTTCGCCGAATTCACCCACACCTACGGCAAGCTGGGCCTGGCCGCGACCAAGGAACAACGCGTGTACCTGGCGCGGCTGTACTGGATGACCATCGAATTCGGCCTGATGGAAACCCCGCAAGGTCGCAAGATCTACGGCGGTGGCATCCTCTCCTCGCCCAAGGAGACCGTCTACAGTCTGTCAGGCGAGCCGGAGCACCAGGCCTTCGACCCGATCGAAGCCATGCGCACCCCGTACCGCATCGACATCCTGCAGCCGCTGTACTTCGTGCTGCCAGACCTCAAGCGGCTGTTCGACCTGGCCCACGAAGACATCATGGGCATGGTTCAGCAAGCCATGAAGCTGGGGCTGCATGCGCCGAAGTTTCCACCCAAGCAGGCTGCCTGAGCCCTCTCGATAACAACTCGAACCGGAAAAGTACCCATGAATGCCTTGAACCAAGCCCATTGCGAAGCCTGCCGCGCCGATGCGCCGAAAGTCACCGACGACGAACTGGCCGAGCTGATCCGCGAGATCCCGGACTGGAACATCGAAGTACGCGACGGCCACATGGAGCTGGAGCGCGTGTTCCTGTTCAAGAACTTCAAGCACGCCCTGGCCTTCACCAATGCCGTGGGCGAGATCGCTGAAGCCGAAGGCCACCACCCGGGCCTGTTGACCGAGTGGGGCAAGGTCACCGTGACCTGGTGGAGCCACTCGATCAAGGGCCTGCACCGCAACGACTTCATCATGTGCGCACGCACAGACAAGGTTGCCGAAACGGCTGAAGGCCGTAAGTAACCTGAAAAAGGGCCGCACAGCGGCCCTTTTTCATTGGGAAAAATGTCCGGTATCCGCACGCAAAACCGACAAGCGACCGGGAATTAATTACAAACTGTCATCCAGAGTTGTGTATCCTGCCCCAGCTTTCCGAAGCTCGAACCGCGCCTGCCGCAGACTTTTCACTCACACTTGCGAGGAACGACGAGATGCATGAGATCCCGAATTTTCCCTTCCCAAGCCTGAACCCCGAAGAGCCCACCGTTGCCGCCCACTCCGAACCGACGCCTGCCGTCGAGGATGGCGACGATCAATCCAGCGCTGATCAGGAATAACCGCGCACCCCATCGGCTGTGTGAAAACGGCTGACCTGCGGGCCACCCCCGTCATCACGTTTTCACACCGTCCAGCCTTGATCGGCAGCCTGCTGGCACAGGCATTCTTCATGCAAGCCCCTCCCACAGATCATCCCTGGGTAGTTATCATCGCAGGGTTCACGCCTGCCTATTGTCCATTGGATTCTTCATGTCCGCGCCTGCCCCCTCCCAGCTTGCGATCACCGCGCAAGTGGTTTCCATCGTCCTGTTCACCTTCATCGGCTACCTGAACATCGGCATCCCTCTGGCCGTGCTGCCGGGTTATGTGCACAACGAGCTGGGCTTCAGCGCCGTGGTCGCGGGGCTGGTGATCAGCGTGCAGTACCTGGCGACCCTGCTCAGCCGCCCCACCGCCAGCCGCATCATCGACAACCTGGGCAGCAAGAAGGCGGTCATGTACGGCCTGTTCGGCTGCGGCTTGAGCGGCGTGTTCATGCTGGCCTGCGCCTTTCTGACCCACCTGCCCTGGGTGAGCCTGGCCTGCCTGCTGGTGGGCCGCCTGGTGCTGGGCAGCGCCGAGAGCCTGGTGGGCTCGGGCTCGATTGGCTGGGGCATCGGCCGGGTCGGCGCCGAGAACACCGCCAAGGTGATTTCCTGGAACGGCATCGCCAGCTATGGCGCACTGGCCGTCGGCGCGCCGCTGGGCGTGCTGATGGTCAAGAGCCTGGGCCTGTGGAGCATGGGCGCGAGCATCATCCTGCTGGGTGTCGTCGGCCTGCTGCTGGCCTGGCCCAAGCGCGCTGCACCGGTCGTCAGCGGCGTGCGCCTGCCGTTCCTGCGGGTGCTGGGCAAGGTGTTCCCGCATGGTTCGGGGCTGGCCCTGGGCTCGATCGGCTTCGGCACCATCGCCACCTTCATCACCCTGTACTACGCCAGCCGCGGCTGGGGCAACGCCGCCCTGACCCTGAGCCTGTTCGGCGCCAGCTTCATCAGTGCGCGGTTGCTGTTCGGCAACCTGATCAACCGGATTGGCGGGTTTCGCGTGGCCATTGTCTGCCTGGCGGTGGAAACACTGGGCCTGCTGGTGCTGTGGCTTGCGCCCAGCGCAGAGATGGCGCTGGCCGGTGCGGCGCTGAGCGGGTTTGGGTTCTCGTTGGTGTTCCCGGCGCTGGGAGTGGAAGCGGTGAATCAGGTTTCGGCGGCCAACCGCGGGGCGGCGGTGGGGGCGTATTCGCTGTTCATCGACTTGTCGCTGGGGATTACCGGGCCGCTGGTGGGGGCGGTGGCGTCGGGGTTCGGGTTTGCTTCGATGTTTCTGTTCGCGGCGGCGGCGGCCTGTTGCGGGTTGGTGTTGAGCTTGTATCTGTACAGGCAGGCGCGGCGGACCCGGGAAAGCCTGCATCAGGCTTGATCATGCAGGGCCTTTGCCGGCCTCTTCGCGGGACAAGCCCGCTCCCACAGGTACAGCACCGCCCTCAAGGGCAGTGGAGATACCTGTGGGAGCGGGCTTGTCCCGCGAAGAGGCCAGTACAGGATCAGCGCTGCGCGTACTGCAACACCACTTCCAGCGGGTGGCGCATCTGCCGCTCGGTCATGCGCTTGACCTGGCTGCGGCACGAATAACCGGTCGCCAGGGCCTCACCCTCCTTGTCCAGCTTGGTCGCCCACGACTGCTCGAAGATCGTCCGCGAAGTATCCTGGTTGCGCGCCTCGTGCCCATAGGTACCGGACATGCCGCAGCACCCCGTGGCCTCGGTCACCAGCTTCAGGCCCAGGCGCGCGAACACCTGCTCCCATTGCCTGGTACTGGCCGGCACGTTGGTCTTCTCGGTGCAGTGCGCCATCAGGCGGAAGTTGCCTGGCGCAGTCGGTGCCTGCTCGGGCAAAACGTCCATCAGCCATTCCTGTGGTAGCAGCACGTTCGGGCTGCCCTCAAGCCCCGGCACCTTCTGGTACTCCTGGCGGTAGACCAGGGTCATCGCCGGATCCAGACCTACCAGCGGTACGCCACAGTCGGCCAAGGCCTTGAGCTGGGTGGCGTTGCGGATGGCGGCCTTGGCGAAGGCGCCGAGGAAGCCCTGCACATGCAGCGGCTTGCCATTGGCGCTGTAAGGCGCCAGGAACACACGATGGCCAAGGCGGTGGGCCAGTTCGATGAACGCAGCCAGCAGCGGCGTCTCGAAGTAGCGGGTGAAGGCGTCCTGCACCAGCACGATGCTGCGCTCGCGCTGGGCTGGCGTCAGTTCGCGCAGCGCTGGCACGCTGGCCACGCCGACCCGGCAACGGGTCAGGGTAGACTGGAAGTTGAAACGGCTGATCAGCGGGCTGTCGACCATGCCGACCTGCTCCGCCAGCAGCTTGCTCACCCACTTCGAACCCATCACCGCGTTGTAGAGCCCCGGCGCGTGGGCCAGGTAAGGGATGGTGAATTCCAGCGAGCCGATCAGGTAGTCACGCAGCGGGCGCTGGTAGCGGCCGTGGTACAGCTCGAGGAAACGCGAGCGGAAGTCCGGCACGTTGACCTTGATCGGGCACTGCCCCGCGCACGATTTGCACGCCAGGCAGCCGGCCATGGCGTCGTACACTTCATGGGAGAAGTCCTCCTGCCCCTGGCTGCGCGCGCGGTTGTTGCGCAGACGCGCCGGCAGGCCCTTGAGCCACGACACCTTGTTGCGCGCCGCGGCCAGCACGTCGATGTTCGCTTCGCCTTGCAGGCGCAGCCACTCGCGCATCAACGAGGCACGGCCCTTGGGCGAATGTTGACGTTCACGGGTGGCCTTCCACGACGGGCACATGGCGTCGTTGGGGTCGTAGTTGTAGCAGGCGCCGTTGCCGTTGCAGTGCACGGCACTGGGGAAGTCCTGCCACACACGCTCGTCGATGGTGCGGTCGAGATCACCGCGCAGGGTCACGCCGTCAACCTTGGTCAGGCCCTCGGCACTGTCCGGCGGGGTGCAGATCTTGCCGGGATTGAGCTGGTTGTGCGGGTCGAATGCGCCTTTCAGGCGCTGCAGCGCGGGGTACAGTTCGCCGAAGTATTCCGGCACGTACTCTGAACGCAGGCCCTTGCCATGCTCGCCCCAGAGCAGGCCACCGTAGCTTTTGGTCAACGCTGCCACGGCATCGGAGATCGGCTTGACCAGCGCGGCCTGGGCCGGGTCTTTCATGTCCAGCGCCGGGCGTACGTGCAGCACGCCGGCATCGACGTGGCCGAACATGCCGTAGGCCAGGCCGTAGCCGTCGAGCAGCGCACGGAAGTCGGCGATGTAATCGGCCAGTTGCTCCGGCGGCACTGCGGTGTCTTCGACAAACGGCTGCGGCCGCACTTCGCCCTCGACGTTGCCGAGCAGACCCACCGAGCGCTTGCGCATGGTGTAGACGCGGGTCACCGCCTCGGCACCTTCGGCCAGGGTATGGCCCAGGCGCTCGACGCCGGTATCGCGCTGCAGGTGCTCGATGAAGGCCTCGACCCGGGCATTGACCTCGGCCGGCTCGTCGCCGCAGAACTCCACCAGGTTGATGCCCAGGGTCGGGCGCTCGGGGTCGGCCGGGAAGTATTCGGCAACGCTGTGCCAGACGATGTCCTTCATCGCCAGCATCAGCACCTTGGAGTCCACCGTCTCGATCGACAGTGGCTTGTGCGCCATCAACGCATTGGCATCGCGCAGAGCGTCCATGAAGCTTGCGTAGCGGACGTTCACCAGCACCGCGTACCTGGGAATCGGCAGCACGTTGAGCTTGGCTTCCACCACGTAGCCCAACGAGCCTTCGGCACCGCACAGCACGCTGTTGAGGTTGAACCGGCCCTGTTCGTCGCGCAGGTGCGCCAGGTCATAACCGGTCAGGCAACGGTTGAGCTTGGGGAAGGTGCTCTCGATCAGCTCGGCCTGGGTTTCCTGGATTTCCCGGGCCATGCGGTACACCTCGCCGACCCGACCGCTGGCGGCACAAGCCTGTTCCAGCGCGGCATCATCGATCGGCAGGCTGTGCAGGCGCTCGCCACCGAGCAGCACGCTGTGCAGTTCGAGCACGTGATCGCGGGTCTTGCCGTAGGTGCAACTGCCCTGGCCGCTGGCATCAGTGTTGATCATGCCGCCGACGGTGGCGCGGTTGGAGGTGGACAGCTCGGGCGCGAAGAACAGCCCGTGCGGCTTGAGCGCGGCATTGAGCTGGTCCTTGACCGTACCCGCCTCGACCCGCACCCAGCGCTCCTCGACGTTGATTTCGAGGATCTTGTTCATGTGCCGCGACAGGTCGACAACGATGCCGTCGGTCAGCGATTGACCGTTGGTACCGGTGCCACCGCCACGCGGGGTCAGCTTGACCTGCTGGAAACGCGGCTCGCCCATCAGCGTGGCGACCCGCGCCACGTCGTCGGCGTCCAGCGGGAACACTGCAGCCTGGGGCAGGCGCTGATAGATCGAGTTGTCGGTGGCAAGCACCGTGCGGGTGCCGTAGTCGGCACTGATCTGGCCACGGAAGCCGCTGTTGCGCAGGGCTTCGAGGAATTCGGGGTAAGCGGCGGTCGGCGCAAGGGTCGGCAGCTGGGCGATCATCGAAGGATGGCCTCTTGATATGGGCTAATTCACGGGAATCCTGTCATCCCGGCATAGGTCGATGCAGGCAGGGATGACGTATAGGCCAATGTTCCTGTAGTTTCGCCTCAGGGGCAAACGGATAATCCTGCCGCTATCGATGACTTTTGTGAATGAATTACCGCCACCTGACCCCGTCCATGTCATTGCTGCTGGCTTTCGAGGCCGCTGCGCGGCATGAAAGCTACACCCGTGCCGCCGCCGAACTGTCCCTGACCCAGAGCGCGGTCAGCCGCCAGGTGCAGGCGCTGGAGCAACAACTGGGGCTGACCCTGTTTCGCCGCGAAGGCCGGCAGGTGCAGCTGACTGATGTCGGTCGGCTGTACCAGCGCGAGCTGAGCGAAGCATTGGGGCGCATCCGCAGCGCCACGCTGCAGGCCCTGGCTTATCAGTCCGGGGTCGGCACCCTGCGCCTGGCCACCTTGCCCACCTTCGGTTCCAAGTGGCTGCTGCCGCGCCTGCACGCGTTCTACAGCGCCCACCCGGGGATGCTGGTGCATATTCATTCACGGATCGAAGCCATCAACTTCGACACCAGCGAGATCGACGCTGCCATCGGCGTGGCCAGCCATGACCTGCCCGGATTGATCTGCCATCGCCTGCACGCCGAGGAACTGGTGGTGATCCTGCCGCCGCAGGCCGGCGCGCAAGCCCAGGACTGGCCACCCGCGCGGATCAGCGAAGAAGTATTGCTCAACGTCGCCAACAACCCGCACGCCTGGGGCGAATGGTTCTCGCATCATGGCTTGCCGCACCGGGCGATGCGCCTGGGGCCGAGTTTCGAACTGACCTCGCATTTGATCCAGGCGGTGCGGGCCGGGATCGGGATCGGGTTGGTGCCGCGGATTCTGGTGGAGGAGGAACTGGCCAAGGGTGAGCTGTTCAGCCCGGGGGCGGCGTTTGCCAGCCAGCGCAGTTATTACCTGATCTACCCGCCGAGGAATGAGGCGCTGCCTTCGTTGCGGGCGTTTCGTAGCTGGTTGCTCGAACAGATCTGAATGCTTCATTGCCAGATCCGGCCCTTTCGCGGGACAAGCCCGCTCCCACAAGTACTCCACTGAACCAAAGAGCAGTGGCGTAGTTGTGGGAGCGGGCTTGTCCCGCGAAAGGGCCAGTGCAGGCAACAAAAAACCCGATGCCAGCCACCTGACATCGGGTTTCGTCTACCGCCCGCAGCCTTTACTTGGCCGCAGTACCAGCAGCTGTGCCATTGACCTGCGGCCGGCGCTTGGACTTGATGGCGTAGGCCAGGAACATCACCAGCAACCACACCGGAATCGCATACACCGACACCTGGATACCCGGGATCAGCAGCATGATGCCCAGAATCAGGACCACGAAGGCCAGGCAGATGTAGTTGCCGTACGGGTACCACAGCGCCTTGAACAGCGGCTTCTGGCCAGTGCGGTCGAGGTGCTGGCGGAACTTCAGGTGCGAGTAGCTGATCATCGCCCAGTTGATCACCAGGGTCGCGACCACCAGCGACATCAGCAGCTCCAGCGCATTCTGCGGGATGAAGTAGTTCAGCAGCACCGCAATCAGGGTCACGGCTGCCGACACCAGGATCGAACGCACCGGCACACCGCGCTTGTCGACCTTGGCCAGGGCCGCCGGGGCGTCACCCTGCTCGGCCATGCCCAGCAGCATGCGCGCATTGCAGTAGGTGCCGCTGTTGTACACCGACAGCGCGGCAGTCAAGACCACGAAGTTCAGCAGGTGCGCAGCCACATCGCTGCCCAGCAGCGAGAACACCTGCACGAACGGGCTGCTGCCGTAGCTGCCGCCGGACGCGTCGATGCTGGCGACCAGGTTGTCCCATGGGGTCAGCGACAACAGCACCACCAGCGCACCGATGTAGAAGATCAGGATGCGGTAGATGACCTGGTTGATCGCCTTGGGGATCACGGTTTTCGGCTTGTCGGCCTCAGCGGCGGTGAAACCGAGCATTTCCAGGCCGCCGAATGAGAACATGATGAAGGCCAAGGCCATGACCAGGCCGCTGACGCCATGCGGGAAGAAGCCGCCATGGGCCCACAGGTTGGTCACCGAGGCTTCGGGGCCGCCGCTGCCGCTGGTCAGCAGGTAGGCACCCAGGCCGATCATGCCGACGATGGCCGCCACCTTGATGATGGCGAACCAGAACTCGGCTTCGCCGAAGACCTTCACGTTCATCAGGTTGATGGCGTTGATCAGCAGGAAGAAACCGGCCGCCGTCACCCAGGTCGGGATCTCCGGCCACCAGTAGTGGATGTACTTGCCAACCGCCGTGAGCTCCGACATGCCCACCAGGATGTACAGCACCCAGCAGTTCCAACCCGACAGGAAGCCGGCGAAACCGCCCCAGTACTTGTGGGCGAAGTGGCTGAACGAACCGGCCACCGGCTCTTCGACGATCATCTCGCCAAGCTGGCGCATGATCATGAAGGCGATGAAGCCGCAGATGGCGTAGCCGAGGATCATCGACGGGCCGGCGGATTTCATCACGCCTGCCGAGCCGAGGAACAGGCCGGTACCAATCGCGCCGCCAAGGGCGATCAACTGGATATGGCGGTTCTTCAGGCCCCGCTTGAGCTCGCCTGAATGCATGTTTTGTTCACTCATGAACGAAGTCACCTGCATTGTTTTTATCTGTGACGGAATCGGACCCACCGCGCTCGTGGCGCAGCGGAATGGGCAAGGTGGTTACCTTGGGTTTCTTGCACACGGGCGCCGCCAGGGCGGATCAACCGGGTGTGAGCAAGAGTGCGCGGTACGCAAAAGGGTCACAGGTAAAACGCGGCGCACTGTATACCCCTGCGAGCGCGCAGGCGTCAACGCGTTGCATCAATTCCCGGGGGAAAAACGCAGCGATCCTGTGGTGGATGCCTTCAAAGGCGAGGTGATCGGCGTACATGGCGCCTCCATTTGTTGTTCTATGTGCCCGACTCTGTGGACGGGCTTCTGCACATGGCAATGGACGCTATAACAGCGTGGGGACGGGGGTTTGAGCAATAGGGGGGCGGGCTGGGGCGCAGGCTTTCGAGGATGGGCGCGGCAAGATCTGTTTACAGAAAACCAGACCGACCAAGGAAAGCGGGGGAATTTGTATAAATTTCTTTACAAGGCGGTTTGAAAACTTGCCAGTCGTCCGAAAAATTGTTTTTCCTCAATATCTTGGCTTTCGGGGGCCTGACTTTGTTTTTGCGGTGGGGCGCAAATCGAGCGCCGCCCGCGCGGCGCATCGCGAGCAAGCTCGCTCCTACATTTGTTGCAACGTACCTATGTCTGATAGGCCATGGTTGTCAGCCTTG